>JASHOT010000295.1 GCA_030040965.1 Candidatus Sulfotelmatobacter sp.
ATCGGACTTGGCATGAACCAGGCAGGGAAACCCATCACAGGTCTGACAACGAATGCATTTGCTGCTCGCGATATCTTTTTCATTGAGCATGACTCCACAAGGCGCAGGAAAAGGATGAAAACCCGAGGCCTTGAGGTCGTCAAAGAGCTGCTGGATGCGTGGCTCACTGGATACGGGCGGATAGGGGTACGGAGCGCTCGCCGGGGGTTCGGTCGGATCCACCCCGCGAGCACCGTGCACCTGATACATCTGCTCGGCCTTCATATAATAAGGTTCCATGTCGTTGTAGCTGATCGGCCAGGCAGGCGAGATTCCGTCATACTCGCGGAGTTCTCCGAAATCTTCTTTCCGTAGGCGGTAGAGGGCAGCGCCGTACATCTTGGTAGCGCCGCCGACAAAGTAATGAACTTGTGGTTGGAATGGTCTCCCGCTGCGGTCGTACCAGGTGTCTGAAGAGATGTATCGGTTGTCGACAAATACGGCCTTCGCATCCCAGTTCAAAGCCTCACGCTTCAACCAGTCGCCGCGTTCGAGAATCAGGATACGTTTTCCGGTTGGCGCTAACTCGCGGGCCAGCGTTCCTCCGCCGGCTCCACTCCCGATAATAATGACGTCGTATGTGGCTGGCATGTACGTGCTCGTCACAGCCCTGGGCTGCTCTGCATGAGGCCGCCATCAGCGAAAACCGTTGTCGCGGTCATATAGCTGGCACCGTCCCCTGCCAGGAACGCAACCACACTGGCGATCTCCTCCGGTTGCGCCATTCGGCCCAGCGGAATGGCAGCGTCCAGTTTTGCCATCTCGTCTGGATTCTGCATTGTCGAGAGGTTAATTGGAGTGGCTACTGCTCCCGGGCCAACTCCCACAACAAGGATGTTGTGCCGAGCGAGTTCCACACCGGCGGTACGCGTCAGCATTCGCATGCCGCCTTTGGAGAGGCAATAAGCGGTATTCCCTGGCATAGGCCAATCTTCGTGCACTGATGTGATGTTGATGATACGTCCGCCGCCGCCCTGCTTGATCATCTGTTTGGCTGCAAGTTGGGTTCCGAAGAACGCACTCTTCAGATTGACTTGAAGCACTTTGTCGTATTGCTGTTCGGTCGTTTCGAGCACCGACGTCCGGGTCTCGATGCCGGCATTGTTGATCATGATGTCAAGCTGGCCGAAGGCTTTCACGGTGGTGGCGATGAGCCGTTCCAAGTCAGCAAGCTGGCTCACATCCGCCTCCACGCCGATAGCCTGATCGCCGAGCGATGCCACCCGCTTTTCGAGTTCTGCGGCTGCATCCGGATGGGAAACATAGTCGACAACAATTTTTGCGCCCCGTCGGGCTAGTTCGAGCACAATGGCTTTTCCTATACCGCTGTTACCACCCGTCACAACAGCGACTTTGTTCTTCAACAGCATGAATCACCTCTCACCGTCGGTACCGTCCTGCCAGTGAATGCGGCTCTCGTCGCTTCGATCCAAGACCTGAGTCGGGCGGAACCGGCCGAAATAGTTCCAACCCCAATCAATGAAGGCCTCGATTCTTTCCCTGACCCCTGACATTAGCAACGCGTGAACACCCAGCCACGCTGCGAAGGCGATGGGGCCGTCGAGTTCATGCCTCTTATTACCGATTGCCGCGACGGCTGAGTCGCGCCCGATCATCGCCATGATTCCCTTGTCGTTATATTGAAACGGAATGCGAGGCCGACCTGCGGCCTCGGAAAGGATGTTCTCGGCAGCCCATTCGCCGCACTGCTGAGCTACGGAACCGAGTTGGGGGAGTGCCTGGTTATCCGGCCCGGGAATGTTCCCGAAGTCCCCCAGCACATAAACTCCGGGAAAGCCCTCTACGGTGAGGTCTGGCTTTACCGCGATCCGACCGCCGTGCCCAAGCGGCAGGCTCGTATTTGCCGCTAAAGGCGAGGCCGTCAGCCCGCCGGCCCAGACCGCCGTCCGAGTTTGAATCAATGTTCCGTTTGAAAGCAGTACATGATCAGGGGCCACTTCCTTGACCCCTATGTCTAGCCGTAGTTGCACGCCCTTTTGTTGGAGCGTTTGAGCGGCATAATCGTGGGCCTTCGCGGGAAAAGCCCCCAGAAGTGTATGCCCGTGGTCAATCAGATAGACGCGGGCGTATTTCACCGCGAGGTCGGGGTATTCCGCCCTCATGGTGAAGTTGACCATATCCGCCAGAGCCCCCGCCATTTCCGTGCCCGTAGGGCCTCCCCCGATGATCACGAAATTGAGCGCGCCCTGGTCCACAAGCTTTGGATCGCAGTCCGCGTCCTCAAAAACGGCCAGAATGCGCGACCGAAGCCGTTGTGCGTCCTCAAGCGAGTAGAGGGGGAAGGCATTCTCTTCCGCTCCAACAGTACCGAAATAATTCGCCTGTGACCCTGCCGCCAGCACAAGGAAGTCCCCCTGGTAACTCTCGCCTTCCCGCGTCGTCACTGTCCGAGTCTTGGGGTCAACGGCGGTCACCTCCAGCATTTTCACGTCTACATTGCCGTGGCCGCGAAGACATTGACGAAGAGAAGTTGCGACATCGCTCGTACTGAGCTCGGATGTGGCCAACTGATACAGCAACGGTTGGAACTGGTGGTAGTTGTTCTTGTCGACGAGCGTCACCCGAACGTCGGCACTCGTGGCCAGCTTGCGAGCGCAAGCGAGCCCGGCAAAGCCCCCGCCCACAATCACCACATGTGAACTGCCGTTGGCCACTACCTGACCTCCTGTCAACCACTCCGGACCGAATATCCTGCGCGCGGCTGTAATAGCTTTGCAATCAATCCCGTCCATCCCGTCTGATTGGATGCACCAACGCCCCTACCTGTGTCGCCGTCATAGTACTCGTAGAAGTTGACGTAGTCGCGAAACTGGGGATCTTGTTGCAGCTTCGGATACAACGCATACACCTGGCGTTGGCCGGCGGGATTCTTCAGGAATATCCTCGCGAGGCGGTTCGTAAGCTCTTCCGCAACCTGATCGATAGTAAGATAACGATTCGAACCCGTCGGACACTCGATCTTGAAGCCATCGCCATAGTAGTGGTGGAACTTTTGCAGCGACTCGATGATCAGGAAATTGACCGGAAACCAGATGGGGCCACGCCAATTGGAGTTCCCTCCGAACAAACGGGACCTGGACTCCGACGGCTCGTAGTCCACCTTGAGCTCGCGACCGTCAACCCAATACGAGTAAGGTCGCGCCTTGTGGTACCGCGAGACCGAACGAACACCGTAATCAGCCAGGAACTCTTCCGGATCCAGCATTCTTCTCAGCACTGCCTTCATGCGGTGGCCTCTCAGCAGTGAGAGCAGCCTTCTTTCTCCCGCTCCAGGAACGTTCCAGTGCGATACCAGACCCGCTAGATCCGGCCGGGTATTCAGAAACCATTCCATTCGTTGTGCAAACATCGGCAGTTTCGGCAGCAGCGTCGAGTCTAGAGTTTCCACCGCGAATAGCGGTGTCAACCCGACCATCGACCGGATCTTCAGGGGAACCATCTGCCCGTCAGGCAGGTTCAGGACACTATAGTAAAAGCCGTCTTCCTCATCCCAGAGTCCGATGCCCTGACTTCCAATATTGGTCATCGCCTGTGCGATGTAGAGAAAATGCTCGAAGAACTTGATCGCCAGATCCTCATAAACATGGTCATGCTCCGCTAACTCGAGCGATATCTTCAGGAGGTTGAGGGCGAACATTGCCATCCAACTGGTACCGTCCGCCTGACTGATGCAGCCTCCTGTCGGCAATGGGTCGCTACGGTCGAAAACGCCGATGTTGTCGAGTCCCAGAAATCCGCCCTGGAACAGGTTTCGTCCCCCAGCATCCTTTCTGTTCACCCACCAGGTGAAAGTGAGTAACTGCCTCTCTAAGATCCGCTTCAGAAAATCCACGTCGCCTGGCTCGTCCGGGTCCGTTTGTCGCCGTCGTTTACGATCGATTTCAAATACTCGCCAGGCAGCCCAGGCTTGAAGAGGTGGATTTGCATCCCCGAGATTCCACTCGTATGCGGGCATTTGTCCATTGGGATGCATGTACCAAGGCTCGCCGAGTTGCAGTAATTGCTGCTTGGCGAAATCGGCGTCGATCAGTGCCATCGTCAGTGCATGGAAGGCCAAGTCCCAAGCTGCAAACCATGGATACTCCCACTTGTCCGGTATCGAAAAGATGTTGCAGGCATTGAAATGCATCCACTCCGAATTGCGCCCATGTCGGCGCGCCGTGGGAGGCTCAGGCTGCCTCGGATCTCCGTTGAGCCAAGTACGGACGTCATAACAATAGAACTGCTTGCTCCAGATCATCCCCGCGAAGGCTTGCCGCTGCACGAGCCGTGCGTCCTGATTTGGTTGGTCCTGTTGGAGCTTGCCGTAATACGCGTCGGCTTCACGCACACATGCCTGGGCGACATCGGCAAAATCCGCAAATGGTTGAGATTGGCGCGGGGCAGAGAGCCTGAGGCGAATCCTCACGGTTTCACCTCCGGCGGCTTCCAGAACGTAGTGCACTCCCGCTTTAGTCCCTCGTTTCAGGGAATTTACCGCTCCATGATCCCCATGCACAAGGTACTCGTGAAAGGCATCCTTGAAATAACCGTTTGCCTTCACTCCATACAGACGTTCCACATTGGTTTCGTTCTCGCAGAACAATAGTTCGTGTTTCGGCTCCGCGTAAAGGTAGTACGTGCCGAGCGAAGCGTGCTGTGCCACGATGGAGCCGTCGGACTGTGCGACGAGGGAGGGTTTTTCGCTCGGTTCGGCCCACGACCAGGTGTTACGAAACCAGAGTTGTGGCAGCACATGGAGGGTCGCCGGCTCCGGCCCTCGGTTACAGATGGAAATCTGCGCCAGGATGTCGTCCGAAGCTGCCTTGAAGTACTCCACGAAGACGTCCCAGTAGCGGTTGCCGTCCAAAACGCCAGTATCGATCAGCTCGTACTCATTGTCCTGAAGGCCACGTCTTCTGTTCTCTTGAACCAGCAGTGCATAGGGGTATCCGTCTTGCGGATACTTGTATAGCATCCTTAGATACGAATGGTACGGCGTGGCGTCCAGATAGTAGTAGTACTCCTTTACATCTTCGCCGTGGTTGCCCTCTGTATTGGTTAAGCCGAACAGTCGCTCCTTCAGGATCGAGTCCTTCCCATTCCAAAGTGCGAGCGCGAAACAGAGCCTCTGCTCTTCGTCGCAGATGCCGGCCAATCCGTCTTCACCCCACCGGTAGGCCTGACTCCGCGCTTGATCGTGGCTCAAGTAGTTCCAAGCGTCACCACCGGTCGAATAGTCCTCGCGCACCGTTCCCCACTGTCGTTCGCTGACGTAGGGTCCCCAAAACCTCCAGGAGGGCTGAGCAGCGATGTCTGCTTTAAGCATTTGGTTTTCCGCCGACTTCGTCGATCCCACTGCGCCGTGATAAAAGTGCGACATAGCTTGTCCTTCAAAAATCCTGCTGCCTACGGTTGAGCGGCAGGGCCTTTCTCGTGCGCATCTCCTAGCGCTAGATCGCGTGCCGCATCGCGGGCCGGGGCCTGACCGGGCGGATGGAGGGTCCGCAGAAAAGCGACGAGCGCGGTCGTTTCCGCCGGGCTCAAATTCTTCCCGTAGGCCGGCATGTTGCCGCCACCCTGAATGACCTGGCGGATCAATTGGTCATGGGTGAGGCGCACGGCAACGCTGTCGAGGTTCGGACCGCGATGGCCGCCGCTGTTTCCCAAGGCATGGCAGTTGCGGCACTGCTTAACCTGAAAAACCAGAGCGCCCTGGCGCTCGAGCGCGGTGGTGCCATGCAGAAACTGTTGCGGGATGGGATCGCCGCTCCACGCGTTCATGTGCGGACTCCAGGGCGCGAACTCCGCGAGATGAGTAAAGGTTCCCAGTGTAACCGCAACCAGAAGCACGGTGAGAACGGCAATCGGACGGCGGCGCCAGCTCTTTTCTCCTTCGCCGGATAGGAACGGAAGGAGAAGTAAAGCGAGAATCACCACAACCGGACCGATGAGAAGCGCGGGCGTTTCAAGCGAGGGCGGGAGCAGGGACAGCAAGGCATAAAGCCAAAGGAAGAAAAAGTCAGGTTTGGGTACCGTCTGGATGATTGTCGGATCCGGTACCCCGCTTGGTCCAAACGGGCCAAAGTAGAGCGCACAAGCGGCGATCGACAGGAGGATAAGACCTGCAAAAAAGAGGTCCTTCCAAATGGCGGAGGGAACGAAGGGCGCGCCATCCTTTTTCGTCAGCTCGCGGTATTCGCTTTCGTAGGTCGCGCGTCTCACCAGTCGTCCCGGCATCGGCCATTCGTTAATGCCGAGCTTCAGCACCATCAGCAGGTGCAAACTGACAAAAGCAATTAACAGTCCTGGAATCAGGAAGACGTGAATTGCAAAGAATCGCGAAAGAGTTGCGCCGGCAATAATCGGTCCGCCGAGCAATAGCTTGACGACAGCGGGACCGATGATGGGAATGCGGCTGGAGATCGACGCTCCAATTCCCAATCCCCAATAAGCATCCTGATCGAAGCGCATGACCTGACCGCTGAAGGCCATGCCCAACGTCATCAGAAGCAGAAACACGCCGACGATCCAGGTGAGTTCGCGGGGAAACTTGTAGGCTCCAAACAAAAAGACCTGCGTCATGTGGATAAGGACAATCGCAACCATGAAATTCGAGCCCCATCCATGCAGCGCGCGAATGAACCAGCCGAGAGTCACATCATGATTCAACGCCTGAAGGCTATTCCACGCTTCGGCGGCCGAAGGGACGTAGATTAGTGCGAGAAGAATGCCGGTGACGACCTGAAGGATGAAGATAGTCAGTGCGGCGCTGCCAAACACGTACCACCAACTTGCGCTGTTGCGCGGGACGGGATGTTCGGCCGCTTCGCGAATCGGCGCTGCGAGCTGCAATCGCCGGTCGAACCAGTCGCCAATTCGTGAAATCATGCGCATGGTCTTTTCTCTTCGGTCAGGGCTGCCGTCGCTGCTCCCGGCGTGGGCAATTCACCGGCCTGAATGCTGATGAGCCCGTTGTCGATTTTGTATGGGTATTCGAAAAGCCCGCGCTCCGGCGGTCCGGAGGCTCGGGCGCCATCGCGATAGTAGACTCCGCCATGACACGGACACATGAAAAGACCAGATTGCGGAAACCACCGGACCGGGCAGCCAAGGTGCGCACAGTTGATGGCAAAAATGTGAAACTGATCGCCCGCCATGTGCCGCACCCAGCAAGCAGTATCCACGGTTTTGCCGTCGGTTGGCATCACGTTCGGATTTCGGAAAGTTGTCAACCGTGTCTCGCCTTCGGGAAATTGACTGACCGGTCCGAGCGAAACCCAGGAGAGATAACCGTTTCCTCGACCACGCATCACTGAAGAGAGCAGAAAGCCCACAACCGGCACAGCCAATGCCGCGGCGACTATCCCGTTAAAGAGAATCCCGAGCTTCATGAAGAAGCTGCGGCGCGTGAGTATGGCATCGTTCGATCCACTCACGGTTGGTTGACTTGACATCTTCGGACTCCTAGCGCTGCACGGAATTGGAAGTGGAATACGGTTGACCGGAATCCTGCACGCGATGTGACGCGAGCCAGGTGACCACATCGGTGATTTCCTGGTCCGACATCGGTTTGCCCGGCACGTTTCCACGCCAGTCGGGCGCTCCCAATTCCGGCCGGCCCGCGATCACAATCGTGCGCAGCCCCTGATCACTGACCAACGCAAGGAATGAATCGTTCGTGATGGAGCTGCCCTTAGGACTGCCTTCACCTTGCAGGCCGTGGCATGAAGCACAGAATGTTCTGTACGCCACCTCACCCTGTTGGACGTTTCCCGCGGACTTCGCCGCATAGGAGGGAGGATTGACGCCGTCGAGGATTCCTGGCCGAGCCCAATGCGCGAGCATCCCGCCGGTGATCACATCAATTTGCTTGTCGGTCAGCATCCCGCCGGCGTTTTGGGCAAAAGCCGCCATCGAGGTGCCTGGCACGCCGTTGGCAGCGGCCTTGCGGATCGAAGCATCATCCGCAATAGCCAGATAGACGGGGTCGGCTAGCGAAATGGCTGCCCCGCCCCGACCATCGGCGCCATGGCAAGCGGAGCAGTTTTGCGCGTACAGCGTGCTGAAATCCAACACTTCATTTGGCGCAACCACCTCCGACCCTTTTTGTGGCTTTCCGGGTGCGGCTCCGCATCCGGAAAGCAGTGCTACGCCCAGTCCGATGAAAACACATCCGTAGCGAAGGGCGTTCACGGCTTCCTCCCACCCTCTCGCTCTGACATAATCCCTGGAGCTTCAATTCCAGCGCGCATGGCAAAGGGCACGTTCTCGGCAGTCAACAT
>JASHOT010000296.1 GCA_030040965.1 Candidatus Sulfotelmatobacter sp.
AAGGCCGTAGAAAAAATGGGTGCGCTCGACGACAAAGAATCGCAGGCCGTGCTGAGCACGCTGATCAAGCAGCGAAAAGAATCGATTGAGCAGTTCACCAAGGGCGGCCGCCAGGAGATGGCCGATAAAGAAGCTGCCGAAATTGTCGTGATCGAAACTTATCTGCCGAAGGCCGCCAGTGAGGCCGATGTGGTGGCGGGCGTGAAGGCGGTGATCGCCGAGATGGGCTCGCCCACGATGAAAGACATGGGCACGGTGATGAAAACCGCCATGGCGCGGTTCTCCGGCGCCGGGATGCGCGTGGACGGCAAAATGGTCAGCGAGATCGTGAAGAAGGAACTGGCGGGAAAGTAGATTATGTAGGGACAGCCGCCGCCGGCTGTCCGGGCGAGCGAAGCTCAAGTCAGAGTACCCTATGAAATCCAGTGCATGCGCGAGCTCTCAATCTCCCACCTACGGTTTTCGCGCTTAACCGTGAACGTGATTCCTGCCGCACATAAACCGCCGCAGTAATAGCCGCCCTCAACCTCGGCTAGATTCCTATTACGCCATCGGAGTTTTTCCGCATCGAAGACAATCCCGGTCTTTCCGGTCGATTTGTCTACAGGCGTGTGAGGTCCCTTGTCGGGTACTTCGCTTGACACTTTCCTCATCGTTCGAGGCAGGTCATTGAAGCGTTTTCATGAATTCGTCGCTGGGGTCCTCGCCATCAATTGACACGAAAAAGACGGCGAAGTTCAACTTTTTCGCGATGGCCTTGTCGCTCGCGCTTTTCGCCTCAGCTTCGTTCTTGTCGCCATCGCGTATCCACTGTTCCATCTGACTGCGAATGACTAATGCATATATGTCCTGCTCGTCGGCTTTGCGGTCTGTGATGTGGTCCTGAGCCTGAATGTGGACCGAGACCAACACAGGAACCGCCACGATAGCTACGACGATAAGATTCCGATGCATATGCCTCCCAAGGATCTCAATGGAACGTCCGCATCATGCACATATTGTTGACACCGGCACCTCGCGCGCCGTTCCCGAAGGATTTTTTATTTCTCCCGCTGCATCTCCCGATACGCTTCGCTCTTCGAAACTCCTCTTTCCTTCGCCACGCGCTTGAGCGCGGCTTTTTCATCGAGCTTCTCTTCGGACATAAGCTGCTGAACCCGCTGGCGAATGGTCGGACGGCTGGGGGCGGCGGTCCCCACACGGGCCGTGTCCGCGCTTTCTTCCGCTTTTCCGATCAGCAGCGTGATTTCGCCCTTGACGGCCTGTCTCGCCCTTAATTTCTCCAAAGCTTCCGCGGCCGGGCCGCGGAGAAACTCTTCGTGCAGCTTGGTGATCTCTCGCGCGATCACGACCGGGCGCGTTCCTCCGAAAATCTCGACGACATCCATGAGCGTTTCGATGACTCGGTGCGGAGCTTCGTAAAAAATCTGCGTGTGTGAAGAATTCCGGATCGCCTCCAGCGTTGCACTTCGTTGGCCGCTCTTAGCCGCCAGAAATCCATTGAAGCGAAAAGAATCCGTGGGCAGACCGCTGGCCACGAGCGCAGCCAGGAAAGCACAGGCTCCGGGCACCGGCACGACCGGAATGTGACGGCGGATGGCGAGCGTGATCAGGCGATATCCGGGGTCTGAGATTCCGGGCATGCCGGCGTCGGTGACCAGCGCTACACTGGCGCCAGCTTCGATCTGCTTCACGAGTTCTTCGGACTTTGCCGCTTCGTTGTGCTCGTGATAGCTCGTGGTGCGAGTGGAGATCGAATAATGGTTGAGCAGTTTCTGCGTCTGGCGCGTGTCTTCGCAGGCGATGAGATCAACTTCTTTGAGAACGCGAATGGCGCGGAGAGTGATGTCCTCGAGATTGCCGATGGGCGTGGCGACCAGGTAGAGCGTGGGTCTCGTCGCGGTGTCGCTCATACCAGGTTCACCATGGCGGGAAGGATAACATTTGCGATTGCAGATCTTAGATTGCAGATTGTAGATTGAAGTCGGCCAGGACTGTTCGAGTATTCAAGCTGAGATCTACGATCTGAAATTTGCAATCCTCATGACTGCCCAAGATTTTCGGAAGATCGCGCTGTCACTGCCGGAAACCGAAGAGCGCCAGCACATGGATCATCCCGATTTTCGCGTGGTGGGAAAGATTCTTGCCACTCTGGGCTATCCGGACAAAACGCGCGCCATGGTTAAACTCTCGCCTGAGCAGCAGCATTATTTTTCAAGAGACTATCCCAATGCGTTTATTCCGCTAAAAGGCGCCTGGGGCCGTCGCGGCGCGACGAGTGTGGTATTGAAAGCTGCGGGAAAAGATGTGCTGCGCGAGGCCATTCAGGCGGCATGGCGGTTTAATGCACCAAAACGTCTCATTCACCTGACGTCGAACCGCAAGAACGAATTCGTCAATACCTGAACGACCGTAACTGCCCGGCAGGACCGAATCTGCATCAGAATGCAGAGATGTGGAGAGGGTTCAAACCTGCGGTGGTCACTCTGCTCTGCGGAGTGACGATGTGCGCCTCATGGGCGCAGGAGACAGACCGATCCGCAAGCTCGGCGATCGCCAACCGGCAGACACGCAGCGGGGATCGGGCGCGTCCGACGCAGCGGACGCTTACGCCCGACGAAGGGCAGGGCATCATCTCTGCGGCGCTCGATCCCAGAGCCCGTAGGTATGACAGCGCCGACTGCTCGCACATGGTGCATGCCATCTACGAGCACGCAGGGTTCCCGTATTTGTATGCGACCTCAGACGATTTGTATGACGGCGTCCAGGGATTTCACCGGGTGAAATATCCGCAGCCCGGAGATTTGATTGTGTGGCGCGGTCACGCGGGAATCGTAGTGAGGGCGTCGCATCGTGAGTTCTTCAGCTTTATGAGCCGGGGGCCGGGCGTCGATCACTATGATGCGCCCTACTGGAGGGGCCGCGGTATTCCGCGTTTCTATCGCTACATCAAGAACCATCCGTGCCCGGGATGCACGTCGACGAGCGCATCGTATGGTGGGGAGCGCGACGAGTGATTTCGCCGAAAATTGACGCGCTACCAGTGCTGCCCTAGAATCAAGTCGACGCAGTTTCCAACCGTCTCCATACATGCCACTTTACGAATACGAATGCACCAAGTGCGGTCACCGCTTCGAAAAAATCCAGAAGTTCTCCGATAAGCCAGTCAAGACATGTCCCGAATGCGGCGGCAAGGTCGAGCAGACCATCTCGGCGCCGGCCGTACAGTTCAAAGGCTCGGGCTGGTACGTGACCGACTACGCAAAGAAGTCATCGGGCCCGGCGGCCTCGGACAGCAAAGAAAAAGACAAAGATTCGAAGGAAACGAAGAAGGAAGAAAAAAAGGCTGAGAAAGCTGCCACAAAAGAAAGCAAGAAGACGGAGCAAAACAAGTAACTGGCGGAGGTCACGGCTATGCAAAGGATATCTGGATTCCTACTTCTGTGCATAGTCTTCCAAGCATTTGCTTTCGCTCAGGATGCTCCATCCACTGAAGAAAAAAGGGGAACTCTCAGCAAAGGGAACATCTACAACAATCCTGTCCTTGGATTAACCGTCAATTTGCCTGGCAGCTGGCAACTCGAACAACGAGGTGCAGCTCACGGAGCAAGTTCTGAGGGCTGCACGGGGCCGCTTTGTGGTGACCCCGACATAGATGTTGCTATTAGAGCTGACGAACGCTCTCCAAACCTGGACCTGTATCTGGCAGCCTGGAAGTTGTCTACGGAGTACCGGAATCGCAATCGCTACCCTTTGAAATGGTTCGCTCAGATCATGACAACGGGAAGTCTTGGGGGAAGCAATTGGGTACCGCTTGGGAGTCTGACCGAGATTCGGATCGATGGGCGCCCGGCATATCGCTTGCTTGTTCATGCACCCGATACCAAAGAGGCTCAGGCTGCGGGATATGTCAGTGAGGCCAACGGATATGTATTTCTGCTGGTAGGGCATGCAGCGTCATCGACTGATGAGCCGGTCCTTCAGACTTCTGTGGAAGCAATGATGTTTTCCAAGTCTCTCCGATGATCAGGCGCAGAGGCCGGTTGTGCGGACCCAGTTGCCGCACGATCGCATTAGCCACCTTACTTCAATTCTTTCTCAAAATGTTCGGTGATCATCGTGAATAGATGCACGCGCGCGTCCTTGCCGGCGATGCTGTGCGTCTTGTTGGGATAGATCATCAGGCGAAATGCTTTGCCCGCGTTGATCAGTGCGTTGATCATCTGAATGCTGTTCTGGAAGTGCACGTTGTCGTCGCTCGTGCCATGCACGAGCAGTAGCGCGCCATGCAGCTTGTCCGCGACCTTGGTCACGTCAGACATGGCATAGCCGTCTTTATCGTCGGCGAGCAGGCCCATGTAGCGCTCGGTATAGATCGTGTCGTAATTCACCTGGCTGGTCACGGGCGCGACGGAGACGCCGGCCTTAAAGCGCTCCGAGTGCGTCATGGCGTACAAAGTCATCGATCCGCCATTCGACCATCCCCAGATGCCGACCCGATTTCCATCGAGCTGGGGAAATTGCGCCAGCAGCTGATCGAGTGCGGTGAGCTGATCCTTCAGCTCGATGGCGCCGAATTCGTGGCGGATCGCCGTTTGAAATTTCTTGTCGCGTCCCGGTGTGCCGCGATTGTCGACTGAGAAAATCGCAAATCCCTTTCGCGCGAGAATTTCGTCGAAAGCATCCGGCATGCTCTTGCGTACCGTCTGCGCGGCGGGCCCTCCGTAAATGTTTATGATCACCGGAATTTTGCCGCTCACCGTTCCTTCGGGCGGAAGCAGGAGTCGCCCGTAGAGCGTGGTTCCATCTTCAGCCTTGAATTCCAAATATTGAGGGTCGCGCAGACCATATTCGGTGATCTCGTCTTTGGCCTGCCAGACGGGATAGCACGATCCTGCAACCGCGCACACCGTGAGCCGTGGCGAAGCATGCGGGCCGACATACATGTGCGTGTAATGCTTGGCGTCGTCACTGAAGCTGGCGAAGTGCATTCCCTCTTCCGGAGTCAGGTTCTTGAATCCGGAGCCATCCAGTTGCACAGAGAAAATGTGCAGTTGCCGCGGATCATCTTTGTTGGCCGTGAAGAATACGGTGCCCGCCGATTCGTCGATGCCTTCGATGCCCTCGACTTCGTAGTCGCCTTTCTCCAGCTGGCCTTCGAGCTTGGCATCGGCTGCGAGAGGATGATCCTTGTCAAAACTGTAGAGGTAGATATGCATGGTGCCGTCGCGCCAGCTCGGCCACACGAACTTACCGCTCTTCTCGAAAAACTTGGCCTCGACGTGTTCGAAATCGATCCATGCTCCAGGCGTGGTTTCCGTAAGCACGATCCGTGACTTGCCGGTTTTCGCGTCTACGAAGTAGAGGTCCAGCTTGTCTTGCACACGGTTCAGCACCTGGGCCCAGATCACCCCTTCGCCGATCCATCCGAAACGTGGGATGTAGGTATCATCGTCGCTGGTCAGCGAGAGCCAGCGCGCCTTGCCCTTATCGATATCAACCACGCCGAGTTTGACCACCGGATTTGGATCGCCGACCTTAGGATATTTTTCCTGATCAACCGTGGGGTGCGTCGGCATCCAGTCGGTGATGGGATAGGTCGGCACCTTGGTTTCGTCCATGTGCATGAACACGATTTCTTTATTGTCCGGTGACCAGAAATAATTGCTGCGTACACCCAGTTCTTCCGCATACACCCAGTCGATGTCGCCGTTCAGGAAGTCTTCGCCAGTGTCGTGGGTAAGCTGCTTCTCGCCTTTGCCGTTCACGGTTTTCACATACAAGTTGTGCTTGCGTGTATAGGCGAGATGGTTGCCATCGGGAGAGAATTTCGGGTCGCCACTCGGATCCGGAGCGGAGGTGAACTGCACGGCAGTCGAGCTGGCCAGATCGTAAAGCCAGAGCTGCCCTCCGGAGTCGAAAATGATGTGCTTGGAGTCAGGGGCCCAGACGTAGGCCGCGACGTGATAACGCGTGAGGCGCTCTTTCTCGCGCTCATTCTTGACCTTATTGACGTCGGGGGCCAGCGACGCCAGCTTTTCGGCGCTAACCAGAACTTTCTTGTCACCAGTCGCGGCGTCGACGTACCACAACTCGCCTTTTTCACCCTTCTCGTCGCGCTGCACAAACGAAAGCTTGGTGCCATCGGGGCTCCAGGAGGCGAACTCGGGTCCACGTCCACCAAGGCCGCCGGGCTGGAATAACGATTCAATTGTCAGCGGCTTGGTGCCGGTCTGAGCCTGGCTGAGGCAAGCGGTCCCGAGCGCGAGCAGGGCAACAAAAACATAAGTCAAGTTCTGTCTTTTCACGAAGCGACCTCGCAGAGAAGTAAAATGGCGGAACAGCGTGAACGAATGAGTGTACACCCGGCACCGAGGGCATGCACGGTGTGGAGCGGGAAGCCCGCGCGGCAAACATAAGGCAAAAACATAACACCGTGGCCGAAATCCGCCGAAATCGCATGCTAGAATTGATTCAGGCCATGCCGGATGCTTCCTGACATCGAAAATCTGCTGAAACTGCAGGTCGCGGACAAGGAAATTCGCCGCCTGCAAGAGGAAATAGCCGAACTCCCCAAGCGCGTCGCCCTCATCGAACAGAAGCTCGCCGGCACGAAAGCCCAGCTGGAAAAGGCGCAAGCCTCAGTGAAAGCTGACGAGGTCGCCCGGCGCAAGCACGACTCTACGATCAACGATCTGCGGGGCAAGATTTCGAAGTACCGCGACCAGTCCCTCGACGTGAAGACCAATGAACAATACAAGGCATTGCTGGGCGAGATTCAATTTGCAGAAAAGGAAATCGCCGCCACCGAGGACAAGATTCTCGAGCTCATGGTCAACGCCGACACGCGCGACAAGGAAGTAAAAGCGGCGCAGGCCGAGCTGAAGGAAGAAACCGCTGAGATCGAGAAAGAGAAAGAACAGGCGCGCCAGCGCACGACGGAAGATGAAAAGCAGCTGACTGAGTGGCGCGGGAAGCGCGACCAGCTGCGGACGGGGGTCGACGAAGATCTTTTGCGGCAGTACGAGCGGGTTTCGAAGTTTCGCGGCTCAGGCATCGCGGAGGTGCGCGATCACAAATGCATGGGTTGCCAGGTGATCCTGCGCCCGCAAACTTACAATGACGTGCGCAATGGAGGGAAGATAGTTTACTGCGATTCCTGCCAACGCGTGATGTATACGAATCCGGCCGAGGAGCTGGTCGAACAGAAACCGATTACCCACCGCGCCAAGCGCCACCACCCAAAGATCGATGCGGCGCAGGCTTGGTACTACCGTAGCGAGTTCGGGGACACCGGCGAAGTCTATCTTTGCCTCACCAACAACGGAGGCCAGGCCAGCCGTCGCATCTACGAGATTCACACCGGCCGGCTCATCGGAGACATCATCATTCGCGAAGGCAACTACCGGCAGGCCTTCCCGGAGGACATCACGGGCGCGATCCGCCTGAATGGCGAATGGAGCGAAGAGGAACTCGACGCCTGGGGTACTGAGGCACCCATGGTGGTGCTCGATTCGCTGTACGCCGACCTCGAGCTCGCAAGACATGAAATGCAGGCCCGCACCACAGCCAAACACGAGTCGCCCGCGAGTGTAGCCCCTACCGAACAAGCCGCGAGCTAGGACGGTCTGCCTCAACCGCGCAACCCTCCGAACAAAACGAGCAGCCCGAAGATTGCCCCCGCAATCGCGGCCGCACCGACAATCGCAACGATTCCCCTCTTAACTTCCCTCTTAGCCGGCGATGGCCACTTGATCTTCTTCACCTCTCGATAAGTCAAGGTGGTCGGCTTGCCTGCATAGCTGAGCACAAAGTCATCCGCTCCCGCCTCGCTGATGAATCCCAACATTTGCCGGTTGCGGTAAGTCTCCACGACCACCCTTCTTTGCTGGTCCATGCAGTCGGCGACCTTCTGCTTGATGGACTTAATGTGTGCGGCATTGGGATCGTGACTGGCCCATGACAGCAGTGGGGTGAGCGCGAAGATCAGCAGGAAGATCAGAAGGTAGATAAGCCGGAATCTAAGCCCTTTTTGCATATGGTGACGCTCCTCAACAGCGAAGGGTGGTTTCTCACGGTTGCGAGGCCATTGTTAGAGGTCACGCCAGGAAGGGTCAATGCACACGCGATCAATCGCGGGTAATTCGGCAAGTCGTGTATTTTCTTTTTATTACACGTTTAGATCATTTCGATGAAAGACACCGATGAACCCGCCGCATGGCGCGATTTATCGGCGGAAACGCGACTGCCCTTGAGACTGGAGCGAGCGCTATCAAGCGTGAAGCAACGTCACGCCGCTTCTAGGCATTACCATATCCCCATGCCCGCGACTTCCCGTCCTAACGCTCTCCCGAAAGTGAAAATCTCGCCGCGGGGCGTGGCCCGCCTGAAAGACGGTCACGTATGGGTCTACCGCTCCGACCTTCTTTCGGCCGAGGGCATAGCACCTGGTTCGGTCGTAGCCGTGACCGATCAGCTCGGAAAGTCGCTTGGCACCGCTCTCTACTCCAGCTCTTCGCAAATCGCCATTCGCCTCATCTCCCACGACTCCGTGAACGATTGGCCCGCGCTGGTTCGCGAGCGTATTGCCGCAGCAATCGCCTATCGCGAAAAGATTGTGCGCGACACCGACGCATGCCGCCTCATCTTCAGCGAAGCCGATTTTCTGCCCGGACTGATCGTCGACCGCTATAACGACATGGTTTCGCTGCAAATCTTGACCCAGGCAATGGATGACAACCTGACTCGCGAGACGGTCATCTCTGAACTAAACAAGCGCGTCGTTTCCGCCGCGGGTGCTCCTCTAACTGGCGCCTCGCTGACCATCGTCGAAAGAATCGATCCCCGCGTTCGGGAACTCGAAGCTCTTCCCGCGCGCCCCTCGGGCCTGTTGCAAGGCACGAAAACCTCCACCACTTTCACCACGAATGGAGTTCAGTTCCATTACGAAGCTCTCGAAGGCCAGAAGACGGGAGCCTTCCTCGATCAGCGCGAAAACTACGCAGCAGCGGCTGAGTACGCCCATGGCGAAGCCCTGGACGTCTTTTGCTATCAGGGAGGATTTGCGCTGCATCTGGCACCGCGCTGTTTGAGCATGACGGGCGTGGACAGTTCAAGGCCGGCGCTCGAAGTGGCAGAGCAGAATGCGGCGCTTAACCAACGCGAAATCGACTGGATTGAGGCCAACGCTTTTGATTTGCTGAAAGACTACGCAGCATCGAACCGGCATTACGACACGATCGTGCTTGATCCGCCAGCTTTTGCCAAGACGAAACGTGACCTGGATTCAGCCCTGCGAGGCTACAAGGAACTCAATCTGCGCGCCCTTAAGATGCTCCGGCCGGGTGGGGTTCTGGTGACCTGCTCGTGCTCGTATCACCTCAGCCAGGGGGATTTCCTCGAGATGCTGGCCTCGGCCGCTCGCGACGCTCACCGAACGCTCCGGCTGATCGAAGTCCGCGTACAGGCTAAAGACCACCCCATCCTGCTCAACGTGCCGGAAACGGCCTATCTGAAGTGCGTGATAGCCTATGTAAACCACTGAAAATAATCCTAATACATAAATTGACAATAATGCGCTAAACTTTTATGATTCTTTTATGCTAACTTGTTGTCTAATGAATTGACCGCTGCTGAAAGCCCATCCGGCAATTAGCCGGTCCCGAAATCAAAGAAGTCTCTGACACACCATTTCCGAAGGAGGATGTAGCCATGACCGTATTAACCCGTTGGGAGCCGTTCCGTGACTTCGCCACGTTGCAGGACAGAATCAATCGCGTGTTCCGCGAGTCCTACACCGGAGGCCACGACGAATCCCTCACGACCAGCACCTTTGCCCCTGCCGTTGACGTCTACGAAGACGAGCACAAGGTCTCGTTGAAGATCGAAGTGCCTGGAATCGACGAGAAAGACATCGATGTCCGCGTGGAGAACAACACTCTGACCGTGCACGGCGAGCGCAAGATCGAGAAAGAGGAAAAAGAAGAGAACTATCGCCGCGTGGAGCGCCACTATGGCAGCTTCACCCGCACCTTCACCCTGCCCACAACCGTGGACACCGAGAACGTTGCGGCGAACTACGACAAGGGCGTGCTGAAGATCACGTTGCCCAAGAAAGCAGAAGCCAAGCCGAAGCAGATCAAGGTCAACGTCGGCAGCACCACCAGCGCCGAAAAGACTTTGGAAGGCAAAGGCCCAAGCAAGGCCGCGTAACTAACAAAGTCCGCCGCTAGGCGGCACAACTGGGAAGGGCAGGGCTTGAGCCGTGCCGCCCAGAGGCAGTCAGAATGCGCGGTTTAGTCTCTGACTCGGGAGGCGGCACAGGTGACCGCCTCCCTTAATTTTTAATTTTGAAATTTGGTAATTTTGTAACTTGAAACCCGCGCGAAGCAGAGGACTCCAGTTACTCAATTATCAAATTATAAAATTACTCAATCGAGGTTCTCATGCCCATCCGTTGGGACAAATTCACTGTAAAAGCGCAGGAGGCTGTGCAGCGGGCCAGCCAGCTCGCCAGCGAGCATGGCAATCCTGAGTTGCTGCCCTCGCATCTGCTGGCCGCTCTGCTCGAAGACAAGGAGGGCATTGTTCCGCCGGTGCTCGAAAAGATCGGCATCGGGCCGCAGGCCGTTCTGAACGAAGTCTACGGGGCGATCGAGAAGCTGCCCAAAGTCTCGGGCGAAGCAGCGCAGCCTCTGCTTTCGAACGAAGTCAACAAGCTGCTCGAGCAGGCGTTCAAGGAAGCCTCAAATTTCAAAGACGAATACGTGTCGACCGAGCATCTGCTGCTGGCGATCACGCAGCTGAAGCGCGATGCGGCGCAACAGATCCTCGCCAAGCACGGCGCAACCTACGATGCGATTCTCAAAGCGTTGACCGTGGTTCGCGGATCGCAAAAAGTGACCGATCAGAATCCCGAGGCCAAATATCAGGCGCTGGAGCGTTATGCCCGCGACCTGACGGAGCAGGCTCGCCGTGGCAAGCTCGACCCTGTCATTGGGCGCGACGAAGAAATCCGCCGCGTGGTCCAGGTGCTTTCGCGCCGCACGAAAAACAATCCCGTCCTCATCGGCGAGCCGGGCGTCGGCAAGACCGCCATCGTCGAAGGCCTGGCGCAGCGGATCATTTCGGGCGACGTGCCCGAAGTCCTCAAGAACAAACGTGTCGTCGCGCTCGATCTCGGGGCAATGTTGGCCGGAGCAAAATACCGAGGCGAGTTCGAAGACCGACTGAAAGCGGTTTTAAAGGAAATCGAAGACTCCCAGGGCCAAGTCATCCTTTTCATCGACGAGCTCCACACGCTGGTCGGTGCCGGTGCGGCCGAAGGCGCGATCGACGCCTCGAACATGCTGAAGCCGGCGCTGGCCCGCGGCGAACTGCGCGCCATCGGCGCGACCACGCTAAATGAATATCGCAAGTACATCGAAAAAGATGCCGCGCTCGAGCGGCGCTTCCAGATCGTGTTCGTGGGCGAGCCTGATGTTGAGGACACGATCGCAATTCTCCGTGGCTTGAAAGAGAAGTACGAAGTGCATCACGGCGTACGCATCAAGGATTCTGCGATCGTCGCCGCGGCCACGCTTTCCCATCGCTACATCTCCGATCGCTTCCTTCCAGACAAAGCCATCGATCTGATCGACGAAGCGGCGGCGTCGCTGCGCATCCAGATTGATTCGTTGCCCACTGACATTGATCAACTGGAACGCAGGGCCACGCAACTCGAAATCGAAAAGCAGGCGTTGAAAAAAGAGGACGACGCGAACTCCAGGGAACGCTTGGGCGTCATCGAGAAGGAACTGGCCGAGATTCGCGAGAAATCCCATGCACTGAAGGCGAACTGGAAAAAAGAAAAAGATCTCATTGCACGCAGCCGCTCGCTCAAGGAGAAAATCGAACAACTCAAAATCGAAGAACAGGCGGAAGAGCGTAAGGGGAATCTGCAGCGCGTGGCCGAGATTCGCTACAGCCTGATTCGCCAGGCCGAAGATGAACTGGCCAAGCTCACCAGGCAGATGGAAAGCAAAGGCCAGGCACGGATGCTGAAGGAAGAAGTCGACGAAGAAGACGTGGCGAGGATCGTCTCGAAGTGGACGGGAATTCCGGTCTCGAAGATGCTGGAAGGCGAAGTGAAGAAACTCGTCAACATGGAAGAACGCTTGCGCCAGCGCGTGGTCGGGCAGGACGCGGCGCTGGAGCGCGTTGCCAATGCGATTCGCCGTTCGCGCGCGGGATTGAGCGATCCCAAGCGGCCGATCGGCAGTTTCATCTTCCTGGGCCCGACGGGCGTGGGCAAGACCGAACTTGCCCGCGCGCTCGCTGAATTTCTCTTCGACGACGAGCACGCGATGCTGCGCATCGATATGTCGGAGTACATGGAGAAACATTCGGTGGCGCGGCTGATCGGCGCGCCTCCAGGCTACGTCGGCTACGAGGAAGGCGGACAGCTCACCGAGCAGGTACGCCGGCGTCCCTACGCGGTGGTGCTGTTCGATGAAATCGAGAAGGCGCATCCTGATGTGTTCAACGTTTTGCTGCAGATGATGGACGATGGCCGCCTGACCGACGGCAAAGGCCGCGTGGTCGACTTCAAGAACACGATCATCATCATGACTTCGAACATTGGGTCGTCATATTTACAAGCTGAGGGACTTCGTTCGGAAGCTGAGTTCGAGAAGGCATCCGAACAGGTGATGAATCAGCTGCACGCGCATTTCCGGCCGGAATTTCTGAACCGGGTGGATGACATCATCGTCTTTCGACCGCTCGGCAAGGAGCAACTGGTCAAGATCATCGAGCTGCGGCTCGAAGACGTCCGCCGACTGCTCGCGGAGCGCAAGATTTCGCTCGAACTGACCGATGCCGCGAAAGACCTGCTCTTCACGCAGGGCTACGACCCGAATTTCGGAGCGCGGCCGCTGAAGCGGGCGATTCAGAAACTGGTGCAGGATCCGCTGGCGCTGAAGATTCTCGACGGAGAAATCCTGCACGGCGATCACATCATTGTCGATGCCGACAAGAAGGCCGGCAAGATGAAATTCGAAATCAGCAAACGCGTAGGAGAGAAGGAACCAGCGAAGACGCGCCGATGAAGGTTAGCGACCCGGCGAAGATGCGGTGGATGACGGTTGCCGGGATCGCTTGTCGAGAAAGGCGTCCATCACCCTGGGTGCAAACAGGTAGCCAATCGCTAACACTCTCAACGTGAGCTCAGCGATGCCCGCAAGCGTTCGCCAGCCGAAATGAATGTTGCTGTAGTACATCATCGGCAGCGTCCAAGCGACGCCGATCGCCAGCATGATCTGAGCGGCCCAGCGGGCCCAGTCATGCAAGCGGAGAAGTTCCCAACCGACTAAGGCGCACAAAAGCCCGACGAGCAGCGCGCCATATGGAACAAGACTGAGAATCGCGAATTCGTCCGATCCCACCGCCCCGCCGGATTGCAGCAGAATACGCCCGCCCGTCGCAGAATAGTAGACTCCTGCGGCCAGAAAGAAGCATCCGATCACGGTAACGCCGGTCGGCCGCGACATGAGAAGAGCATACTCTACGACCGTAGAGGACACGGAAAGTTTCACAGAGTAAACCTGCGTGGCGAAAGAAGGCCGGCTCTGTCACACTGGAACTCATGCATCGGCTGACCTTGGGCGATTTTGAACTTTCGATTTTTTCCGACGGAACTTATCCTCTCGACGGCGGCGCGTTTTTCGGCGTTGTGCCAAAAGTCATGTGGTCGCGCAAGGTCGAGGCGGATGAGCGCAACTACGTCACCGCCGGGCTCAATTCGCTGTTGATTCGCACCGGCAAGCAGACCGTGCTGGTCGAAACCGGTATGGGCAACAAGTTGTCGGAACGGATGCGCAAGTTTTATGGACAGCCGGCCAAGCTCATGGAAAATCTTGCCTCGGCCGGCGTGGCGCCGGAAGACGTCGACATCGTCATCAACTCGCACCTGCACTTCGACCACTGCGGATGGAATACGGTGCGCGATAAGAGTGGCAAAGTCGTGCCCACATTTCCGCGCGCGAAATATTACGCGCCCGAGGGCGAGTGGCAATATGCGCGCAAGCCGAGCGAACGAGACGCCATCAGCTATATTCCTGACAATTACGATCCGCTGGTCGCAACCGGGCAGATGACGCTGCTCAAAGGCGGCGAAGAAATTGTGCCGGGAATTTCGGTCGAAACCTTTCGCGGACATACGGCCAGCATGCAGGGCATCATTGTCGCGAGCGGCGGCAAGACCGCCTGCTACATCTCCGATCTGATTCCAACGACCGCGCACATTGATATCTCGTGGGGCATGGGATTTGATTTGTATCCGCTGGACACGATCGAGAGCAGAAAACGCTATTACGCGCGCGCGATCCCGGAAAAGTGGCTGACGGTTTTCACGCACGATCCCAGGACGCCGTGGGCGTCTGTGGAAAAAGATGAAACCGGGAAGATGGTGGCGAGTGCTCCTTCCGCGGATAGTCAGTAGTATATGCACCCGCCGGCGCGGATTTCGCAGTGACAAATCTTTACAACCTGCACGATTGTGCCTTTATAAAATTTATGCGCGGCAACAGCAGGCCGGTTGTCCGCATCTGGTACACGTCACTCAGTTGACCAGCGGGGCGCGTGGGGCGCTCCTCATCTTTAGATCAAGCGAGGAATAACTATGAAACGATTTCTGGTAGTGGGTGGAGTGTGCGGGGCATTTTTGTTGAGCGGAGCGATCACGGCCCTCGCTCAGGACGAGCATCGGGATGAGCATCACGATGATGCGCGGCAGGAGGAACATCACGATGCGCACGTGGCTGAGCGAAAGCGGATTGATGATGCGCACTTTCGCGCGCATTTCGGACACGATCATCACTTCGCCATCCGGCATGTGACCATTGTCGGCGGGCGTCCGCACTTCGCCTACGGCGGATATAACTTCGAAATCGTGGATGCGTGGCCGCACGGTTGGGCCTACACCGACAACTGCTACATCGACTTCGTCGATGGTGGATACTTCCTGTTTGACCTGGCGCATCCCGGGGTTCGGATTTCAATCACCGTGCTGTAGGGATTTTCACAGGTGCATGGGCGCGCGCTGCGGCTCGCGCCTTTTTTCTTGCCGCAGAAGTCGGACAGCAGCAGATTCCTCACCGGCCTTCGCCGGTTCGGAATGACAACCTCAATTGTTTACGGCGTCACGACCGCAGAGGCAGCACACAATCTGGCTTCGAAGAAGTTTTCCACGCGGCTGAGAATCTCCGGGGCACTTTTCGATTCATAGATTTCCTTGCGCAGGTGCGCTCCGCCGGGAACACCATGCGTGAACCACGAAGCGAACTGCTTCATCTTTCCTTCTGCATCGGGAAGTTCCTCTTCAATCAGCATCTCGAAGTAGGTGCGAATCATCTGATAGCGATCAGCTTCGGTGGGCTCGTCGTAAGGATGCGCGCCACTCGCGCGATTCCTGTCCTCGCCAAAAACGCGAGGACTTCGCGCAGCGCGCTCGGGTCCTTCGTCGCCCAAAGCTGGCTCCTCAGGATGACAATCTTTTGGCTGCATGTATGCGCAGTACTGCTCGATCTGGCGGAAAATCCATGGATTCGAGGGTGCAGTGCGGCCGATCATCACGGCGTCGCATCCGGTTTGCACGACCATGGCGCAGGCATCTTCCGGCGTTCGGATATCGCCATTGCCGATGACGGGAATTTTGACCGCGTCTTTAACGGCCGCGATCCACTCCCAGCGGGCACTGCCGCTGTAGCCCTGTTCGCGAGTGCGGGCGTGAAGGGCGACCGCCGACAAGCCGCATGATTCGGCCATTCTCGCCAGCTCCACGCAAACGATTTCTTCGTCGTTCCATCCCGCGCGGAACTTGACGGTGAAAGGAATTTTCACCGCGGCGCGAACAGACTCGAAAATTCTCCCGATAGCGGGAAGATCACGGAGCAGCCCCGAGCCTCCATTGCACTTGACGACCTTCTTCGCCGGACAGCCGAGGTTCAGATCGACGAGATCGAAGCCGAGCCCTTCGACCATGCGCGCGGCCTCGGCCATCACCTGCGGATTGCTGCCGAAAAGCTGCGCCGAAATCGGGTGCTCGTCTTCGTAGAAGTGGAGATAGCGTTTCGCCTTTTGATCTTTTTTGCGCAGCACGCCGTCAGCCGACGTGAACTCGGTCATGATCAGGCCGCATCCGCCAAGGTTGCGAATGAAGCGGCGGAAGACGGTGTCGGTGACTCCGGCCATGGGGGCGAGAACCGTCGCCGGAGCAATCGCGAGGTTTCCAATGGACAGATGATTCGGGACCGGCGTCAGATGGAGCGGTTCGCGGGCAAGAGTGCCCGCGCCACACGAGTTGTCCCAGAATTTCTTCATGGTTCGCGTTGCGTCAGTGCTCGGCTCTTGTCAGCTGCACGCGGGCAAACGGAGTTGCCGCGCCTTTCTCGATGTTATCGATCCGCCACTCCCACGTGTCAGTCGAAGGCGTATACAGCATATCGTTCGTCACCGAGACGCTACCCTTCTCATCCTTAAAAACGAACGGGATTTCATTCTCTTTGGGCGTTGCCACTCCGATCGACTCGGCGGCAAGGCCGCCATAAATATCGAGCCACACGCAGGCGTACTGCTTCGGCTGCTCATTCCACGCGACGAAGATCAGGGCATCGTATTTTGGTTTGCCCTGATTATTGTTCTCGCGCGAGACTTCGTGGATGCGCAGATAGTGGTGGTCCAGCGTCCACTCGCTGTCCATGTCGTGGGTCACCTGCTGGCCTGCAATCGTTCCTTTGAGGACCCAGTGCCCGGCGAGATGATCAAGCAGCGGGGAATTCACGGGCGGCTGCTGCGCATAGGCAAAGGAGCTCAACAATGACGCGACGAAGAAAATCTTCCTAAGCATCATCTTCTCTCCATCCTCCTCATCAGCGCCCCGCCGGGAATCTCTGTTTCCTTCGGCTGTAACCTATCCATTCTAGAGGATGCGACCAAGCAAGAGCCCTCGCCGGAGCGAGGGCTTGTTTTTCTGGAGGGGAGCGTTGCTGACAGCGACTTGAATTACTTCTTGGCCGTCTCGGCCTTGGCGTACTTGCGGCGGAAGCGCTCGACGCGGCCGGCGGTATCGACCAGTTTCTGTTTCCCGGTGAAAAACGGATGGCAGTTGGAGCAGATTTCCACCGCGATATCGCCCTTATGGGTGGAGCGGGTCATGAAAGTGTTTCCGCAGGCGCAGTGCACGCGGACTTCGTTATAAGACGGATGAATGGCTGCCTTCATAATCGGTTTACCCCTTGAAGCGCGACGCCACAGCGTCGTTCCGGATTGATGCAGAATATTAGATTCTACAGGATTCACGCGGGATTCAGCAACGAGCTATAAGTCCCGGTAGTGTCCTAGGACTTTTAGGACACGACCTAAGTCCCGAGTTGTGGGTCCTCAGCAAAGACCTGACCGACTCGGCTTGCGCATTTCTCACTACTCATTGCTCATTGCTCATAGCTCGTCGCTCATTGCTCATTGCTCATTGCTCAGAAACGGAACAGATAGCTGACCTTCACGAACAATTGGCGGCTGTCGTTGAGATAGCCTTTGGCCGTGTTGGTGACCGCTCCCGCAGCCTGTGCCGTGGCCTGTTGGACATTCAGGTTCTGCAGGTCGCTGTTGTAGCCGACGTAGACGGCTGTTCCCGGATGGACCAGATAAGTGATAAGGAAATCGGCGTTGAAATCCTTTGCAGTAGGCAGATAGGTATACGGCGATGAGCTCAGGCCGGTTTGAGGGATTGGAGTGCCGGCCAGCAAATCGTTGTACTGCAGGATCATGCGAATGGAAAGCTGGGGAGTGAATTGCCAGTTCCATTTGCTGCGAAAGATGTGGTCGTTGAAGATGCCGCGGCCAATGCCGGGATAGAGCGCGTCTTCGAATTCATAGGTCGTGTTATTGGCCCGCAGTCGCTCGAAAAGATACGTGTTTTCGATCTTCAGCGGCTGCATGGGGCGCAGCGTGAGGCTGACGGCTGCCTGATCTTCCCGCGCGAGAAACGGCTGATTGTAGGGTGTTGGCCGAGGAACGAAGTGAAACGGAGGCTGCGGAGTCTCGGGCGTGTAAGGTTCAGCCACGAAATTCGGACTATCGCCCCAGAAATAGCTGCCCGCGATTGTGGCCTTTTTGAAGTAGTGGTTTTCGAAGGTTGCTCCGGCCTGACGCTCGTGATAATCCTCGTTGCCGTGCAAGAGGGCGGGCGGGCAGTAGGTCGTGTATCCGAGGAAGCAGAAGTCCTGCGGGCGCAGGCGCTCGCGAGATTCCGTGTAAGGACGTAGGTGAATGACAGTGTGTCCTTTGCCGGAAATCGAGAGATAGGGCGCATAAAAAGTGTCGAGGCGCAGGCCGTTGTGGTCGAAGTCGAAACGCGAATTGATGGAGGGTCCCCACGCCTGCACCCAGCCATGCTTAGGCCGAAAGCGGTAATCGAGTTCCTGATAGGTTTCGCGGATGTCGGTGCGGTTGATGAATCCGGGAATGCTGACGAATCCCGGCGAGACGTCATAGTAAGTGCCGTCGTAGGTGAGATGCAGGCCGTCGCGGCGCAGTTCGAGACGATCGGCGGGTCCGGCATAGTGATTGCCGTTGCCGACATTGCCGGAACTGAAGGGCGTGAGGTAAGTTTCGCAGTTGTTCGCGGAGTAATTGGGGCTGATGGGATTGCCCAAAATATTGCTGGAACTGGTCACGGCCTGGCCGTCGAGAGTCCAGTTCTGATTGAACTTCATACGGCTGTCGACGCCGCCGATGCGATTGAATTCGTGCGTGGTAGGGCACTCCCAATCGGTGTAAAGCGCTCCAATCGTCGACTGGCGGAAGATGTCGCGGCTGACATGAGCGATGGTGAAGTAAGAACGAATGCCGAAAAGTTCGCTGGAACAGTCAATCGAGGTCGGCAGGCAGCCGCTCGGTACGGCTAGGCCGGGACTACGGTCGTCGGAAGTCATGACTCCGACCGAGTAGGGCCCATCTTTCCCGGTGAGGCGGGCTCCGGCCGAGGGATCGCCGATATTGCGAGTGAAGAAAAGATCCATGGGAGTACGAAAGAAATCTTCGTTCTCCAGAAAGAACGGCCGCTTCTCCGGGAAGTAAACGGCAAAACGCTGGTTGACCGTGATCTGCGGGTCTTCCGATTCGATCTGGCTGTAGTCGGGATTGGCGGTTAGATCGACCGTGAAGTGATCGTGGAAGACGAACTTGGCATCCATGCCGGACTGACCCTGTGCGATGGCATTTTGGAAATACGGATTGTAGGGATCGGTCGTGTCAAGAGCGCGGTAACCACGCATGAGGCCATAAGGAATGAGTTCGATGTCGCGGCCGGGTGAAATTCCTTCCAGACCGTAAAGAGTGGCAGCCTGGCCGAGCCGTCCCTCGATTTTGCGGGAGATGTTCGGCCAGAAAGAATCTTCATTCTTGCGGGTGATGCCGCGATAAAGGATGATGCCCCACTCCTGCACTTTCTTGGCAGGAAAGCGCAGGCTCTTGAAGGGAATCGAGATCAACACGACAAAACCACGAGCGGTCAGCTTGCCGCGCGAGTTCCAAACCGTATCGAATGAAGTGTCGAAGTGGCCGGCACCGCTGGTCTGTTCTTCGCGAGAAGCTTCGGTCCAGATGGCATCCCATTGCACGCCGAGCGGAGTGGTCTGAAAGGCGTAAGCGCGTCGGCGATCATGAAACGTATCGAGGATGATTTCAACCTGGTCGTCGTCGTAAATGTCCTCACGCACGGACATGCGGGCGCGGACTTGTTTGGGGTCGTCGAAGCAGACGAAAATGGCGTACAGATTTTTCTGGTCGTAACCGAGATAAGCATCGGTCGGCTCGGAGACCGGTTGGCCATCATAGGGATTGCGCTGCGTGAATCCGGTGACCTTGGCCATTTGCAAGGCGGTGTCGCCCTGCGGCTGCATGGTGAGGAAGTCGTCGAGCGAGGGCGCGCGCTGAAGTCGCGGAATGGTGATGGCGGGCGGGCCGATCTGCGCGGCCGGGGAGGAGTCCGAATGAGCTGCTGAAATTTGCTTCGGGGAAGTCTGCGATTGCGACGAACTACCGCGGCTTGTGCTCCACGCCAGTGGAGCAGCAAACATCACCAGCGTCACGAACGTGCTGGCAAATAAGCGTACGACGGGGCCCTTTTGATCTCGACGCAAGCCTGTCCTCGCGATCCCCATGGCAGATTCCTGCCTGGCGGGCGGTCGAGGTCAAGCGAGCCTGATTTCAACCGGCGCAGCCCGAGGGGGAGGAATTGAGCAAGATACACCAGAAAGCGTCGAGACAAAACAAAAATTGAATGTTATCCGGTTTGGCGAACAGGGGATCCGACCAACGAGAGTTTTAGAACAATGATGCTTGCCTTCGGTTGGGCGTGATGCCGAAGTGCTCGTAGGCGAGCTGCGTGGCCACGCGGCCGCGGGGGGTGCGATTGAGGAATCCGATCTGCATGAGGAACGGCTCGTAAATCTCTTCGATGGCGTCGGGTTCTTCGGCGAGGACTGCAGCCAATGTGTTCACCCCCACCGGACCGCCTTGATATTTCTCTATGATCGTCAGGAGCAGGCGGCGGTCGACTTCGTCGAATCCATATTGATCGACTTCGAGCATCTGCAATGCGGCCTTGGCGGTAGGCTCGTCGATCTTGCCTGCGCCGCGCACTTGCGCATAGTCGCGAACGCGGCGCAGAAGCCGGTTGGCGATGCGCGGAGTGCCGCGCGATCGCGAGGCAATTTCTTTGGCGCCGGCATCGTCGATCGCGACTCCCAGAATTTCCGCTGAGCGCTCGACGATGATCTGCAGATCGGCAGGCGTGTAAAACTCGAGGCGCAAAACGATGCCGAAGCGGGCCCGAAGCGGGGCGGAAATCAGCCCGGCGCGCGTGGTTGCGCCGACGAAGGTAAAGGGCTTGACTTCGAGCGTGTGCGTGCGCGCTGACGGTCCCTGGCCGATGATGATGTCGAGCTTGTAGTCTTCGAGCGCGGAGTAGAGCAGTTCTTCAAGAACCGGCTGCAGACGGTGGATCTCGTCGATGAAGAGAACTTGCTTGTCCTGCAGGTTAGTGATGATCGCCGTCAGGTCGCCTTTGATCTGCAGCAGCGGCGCGGCGGTGGGCTGAAAGTGCACGCCCAGTTCGTTGGCAATGATGTTGGCCAGCGTGGTCTTGCCGAGGCCAGGAGGACCGTAGAGCAGGACGTGGTCCATGGCCTCGCCACGGGAGCGCGCGGCTTCGATGGCGACTGCCAGATTCTCTTTGACCTTGGATTGTCCGATGAACTCCGCCAGGCGCTGCGGGCGAAGCTTCAGTTCAAACGAGGAATCGTCGTCGGCCGCGGTAGCGGAGACGAGGCGCTCGCGGGTGTAGTTCAGATTGGGATTGTTTCGCGCGGTAGCCACTCGTTCGCATAGTAGAACGAAATGCGAAAGCGCGCAATTGCTTCGGTGCACCGGCTGTGCATGAGGGCAAGTCTTTCAGCATCAATGCGCTGCGGAGAACGAAAAAAGAGAATTGAATGTGACACATCAATGTGTCACAATTCGATATGCCCTCAGTGAACATTCGCCAGCTTCGCGACACGCGCCGTCTGAAGGCTTGGCTACGCGCCGGCAAAACGGTCGAGCTCCGGGAACGGGACAAGCTGATCGCGAGGATTGTGCCTGAAAAAGAGTTGCCGAAAAAGACCGTGAAATTGCCAGATTTTGAAGCGCGTCGCAAGGCCATGTTCGGCGAACGCATTCTGCCCGGTGCTGATATCGTCATTGAGGAACGGGGACGTTATTGATCGCTTATTGCGACACGAGTCTGTACGTTTCGCCCTACGTACAGGACCGGCACTCGGCCGAGGCAGACAAGCTGTTGAGTACCGCGGACCAGGTCTTCGTTACGCCTCTTCATCTGGCGGAATGGGCCCACGCCATCGAGCAGCACGTGTTCCGCGGTGTAATGCACCGCTCGGAAGCCGAACGGTTGAACCGGGACTTTGAAGCGGATCGTGGCTCAGACTTCTGGCTGCAGGCCGCAATACCAGAGAACGCGTTTGAGCGCTGCCGGGACCTCGCCCGCCGTCACGGCCACGAATTCGGCATGCGCACACTCGACAGCCTGCATGTTGCATGCGCGCTGGAATTGAAGGCTGAACGATTTTGGACGTTTGATGAGCGGCAGAAAGCACTGGCCAAGGCGCAGGGGCTGAAGATCTCCTGATCACCTGACGCGCTCGATTCAATCTCCACACGACTTGTACGCTGCGATCACGATCCAGGCGACTTTCGTTTCATCTTCGGCGTAAAACGACAGCCAGTACGGACGGCTCACCACAACCATGTACGTCTCAGCTTTTCCCGGCGGCTGCCATTGGTACACCACGCGTCCGCGACTTTTTCTCTCCACGATTCCCGAAATCCTGCTTTGGTCGATTCGCAGATTCTGAGTGAGAAAACCCACGGCCACGCTCTTCGGGTCGTCGAAAACCCAGAAATCCTTCCCCGCCTCGGCACGGTGCTGGATATCAAAGGCAGCGCGGGTCGAGGGGACGGACTGCAGGCCCTGAAATGTGCCACAGCCCAACTTGTCCAGATCGGGTTGATCTGGAGACGCGCCGTAGTCGAGATCGTCCCGGACGTGTGATTCATCGTCGTCGGTCAAGGGAACCGGGATGCGATCCACGACAAGTTCCTTGGGTCGGTTTCTAGCATCCGACGGCCCGCAGCAGTAGATTGTTCCGGACGCCATGGTCCCACCGTAATCGAACCAGATTTCTGGCGAATAGGGGCAGTTGGGGTCAAAAAGGGTAAAATTCTCGAAGCCGTGCGAGATGAATCCTTCGATCTCAACGAGTTTATGATTGTACGCGCCGGGGTCGTTCTTTAGCTTGCAGGGGGCGACCTTTTCCGGGGTTTCGCCGAGCGATAGAAGAGACAATGACAGCACAGCGATCCCCGTGTACACGACTCGCCGCACGATAAACTCCTTCGCGCTTTTACTCTTCTTCTTCCTTCACTTCGCCGCGCTCGGACTTGGCCTTTTCGATAATCTTTTCCTGCAGCTGTCCCGGCACAACGTCGTAGTGGTGCATTTCCATGTTGAAGCTGCCGCGGCCCTGAGTCATCGAGGTGAGTTCGACACCGTAGCTGAGCATTTCGGCCATGGGCACTTCGGCTTTCACGACGGTGTTGCCGGCTTTGTTGTCCATGCCCTGAATGCGTCCGCGGCGACTATTGAGATCACCCATGATCGATCCGGCGAAGTCGTCGGGCACGGTGATTTCAACCTGCATGATGGGCTCGAGCAGAGTGGGCTTGGCAAGTTCCATCGCTTTCTTGAACGCGATGCGGCCGGCCATCTGGAATGAGAGGTCGTTCGAGTCGACGTCGTGATACGAACCGTCATACAACACAACTTTGAAATCGACGACGGGATATCCGGCGAGATAGCCACGGGCGGCGGCGTCTTTGATGCCTTTTTCGACGGCGGGAATAAAGTTCTTGGGAATTGCGCCGCCGAAAATATCGTTGACGAATTCGAATTCTCCGCCGCGCGGCAGCGGCTCCATCTTGATCTTGCAATCGCCGTACTGGCCGTGGCCGCCGGTTTGTTTCTTGTGTCGTCCCTGGACGTCGGCCTTGCCGCGAATGGTCTCGCGATACGGCACCTTCGGCGCCTTCAGATTTACCTGGGTGTTGTAGCGCTTCTTGAGCTTCGAGACGGTGACCTCGATGTGCTGCTGGCCCGTGCCCGCGATCAGAAATTCCTTCGTCTGCGGATCGCGGAAGAAGCGCAGCATGGCGTCTTCTTCCATGAGCTTATGCAGTCCGGGTCCGAGCTTGTCTTCGTCGGCGCGGGACTTCGGTTCGATGGCAAATGTGATCGCCGGTTCGGGTAGCTTGACGCGCGGATACTGAATCGGTGCCGTCTTATCACCGAGCGTGTCGCCGGTGAGGGTATCTTTTAGTTTCGCGACTGCGCCGATATCGCCGGCGTGCAGTTCGTTGACCGGGACCGCCGTCTTTCCCTGCATGGTGCCGATGTGGGCGAATTTTTCCTGCGTGTTGCGACTGAAATTGTGCAGAGTCGCATCGTTCTTCAGCACGCCCGAAAAAACCTTGAAGTAGGAAATCCTGCCTGCAAATGGATCCGACACGGTTTTGAACACGTATGCCGAGACCGGCTCGGCATCAGTTTCGTGTCGCTTGGGAGCATCGCCATTGCCGCTGGCGGCTTCGCCCTGCACCCACTCGTGTTCCGATGGTGCGGGAGTGTAGTCGACAATGAAATCCATGACGCGATCCGCGCCGATATTGCCCAATCCGGAGCTGAAGATCACGGGAAAGATTTTGTCTTCGCGAATCGCGTTGTGCAGCGCGGGGACTAGGTCTTCCTCGCCCAGAGTCCCGGCTTCGAAAAACTTCTCCATCAGCTTGTCGTCGCCTTCGGCGACTAACTCGACCAAGCGCTCATGCGCGGCTTTGGCCTGTTCCATAAGATTTGCGGGGATGTCGGTTTCCTTGCCCTTGCCGCTTCCACCCATTTCGTAGGTATAGGCCTTCATGCGCACCAGGTCGATCACGCCCGACAGACTTTTCTCGGCGCCGATCGGAAGCTCGATGGGAATCACGTCACGCCCGAACGCAGAAGTCAACGAATCGAGCACGCGCTCGGCGTTGGCGCGATCGCGGTCCATGCGGTTCACCACGATCAGCCGAGGCGTCTTGTATTCTTCGCAATAATTCCACACGCGCTGGGTGACGACTTCGACGCCGGCGACACCATCGACGACGACGATGGCCGCGTCGACGACGGGCAGATCCATCTTGGCCTCGTGCACGAACATGTTGAAGCCGGGCGTGTCGAGAAGATTGATCTTGGTTTTGCCCCACTCCACCACGGCCAGGCCGGTTGAGATCGACATCTGGCGGGCGACTTCTTCGTCGTCGTAATCGGTGGTGGCTGAGCCGTCGTCGACGCGGCCCAGGCGCTGGGTGGCGCCGGAAGTGTACAGCATGGCCGATGCCAGCGTCGTCTTGCCCGCATGCCCGTGCCCCACCAACGCTACATTACGGATGTTTTCTCCAGAATAGAGTTTCAAGTTGGGCTCCTCCGGCAGGCGCGGGACGATGTGGCCGATAAGAGAGAATTAGAGCGGGAATTCGGGCCCGGCTCACGGATTCCGTGCTGAGCGGTCGTCCCACCTGCCAAAACCTAGGATGCTAACACGCGGAAAGCGGGCGCGCCAACCGTCGCGCGCTCCAGTTCCCTAGCCTTTCACTCGCCCGCAAATGACAACTTCCCCAAACCCGTTTATGCTTACGGCAGGTATCGCCTCATGCGCCTGCTGCTTAACTGGGTCCTCAGCGCCCTCGCCGTGTGGATCGTGGCGCAGCTCGTCCCCGGTTTCCATATCAGCGGCGCGGCATCGGCACTCGTCGCCGCGCTCGTCATCGGCTTCATCAACGCCACTCTCGGCCTGCTTCTCAAAATCCTTACCTTTCCGCTCACCTTGCTCACGCTCGGCATTTTCTGGTTCGTCATCAACGCGCTCATGCTTGAGCTCGCCTCCGCCCTGGTTCGCGGATTCGAGGTTCGCAGCTTCGGCGCCGCCTTCATCGGAGCCATCGTCCTCAGCCTTGTCAATCTCCTGCTCAAAGCGATCGTGATGCCGCGCAAAGAAGACCGCTAGCTGTCTTCGAAGCGGAGATACACGGTCAGCGCTTCGCGCCCTCGTTCTTTTTCGGCTTCAGCGCCTGCCAATCTTCATCCTTCAAAATCCGTCCCAGATTGCTGAACTCACCCGCGCCCTGCAAAAACTCACCGCCATCCATACGAATGACTTCGCCATTGATATAACCGGATCCGTCACTGACGAGAAAAGCAGCCAGATTGGCCAACTCCCCAATCGTGCCGAAGCGATGGGGCGGATTGCGTTCGAGCGCCAACTTCTCCAATTGCGGCAGCGGCACCACCCGTGAAAACGCGCCCTGTGTCGGAATCGGCCCTGGCGCGATCGCATTCATGCGAATCCCGCGATCGCCCCACTCCACCGCGAGACTGCGCATCAGCGCCTCGACTCCGGCCTTCGCGACTGCCGACGGCACCACGTACGCCGATCCCACCGGAGCGTAGGTCGCCGAAATGCTCAGCACGGTTCCGCGCCGGTCCTCCTTCAGCCAGCGCTGCCCGCACGCTGTTGTGCAATGCAGCGTCCCCATCAGCACAATTCCCATCACCGACTCCCATGCTCGCGGCGAAAGCTCCTCGGTACGGGCAATAAAATTTCCCGCGGCGTTGTTCACCAGCACATCGAGCGGGCCGTTTTTCCAGATCGCATCGATCATGCTCTCGACCGCTTCCCGATCGCGCACATCGCACGGCCACGCCCGTATCGCGCCTTTCGCGGAAAGTTCCGCCGCGGTCTGATTCACCACCTGTTCGCGCCGTCCGCAGATGTGAACCACAGCCCCAAGCTCGAGGAACCGCTCCGCCATCCCACGGCCGAGGCCGGTTCCGCCGCCGGTAATGAGAATGCGCTTGTTCTTGAGAAGATCAGAATTGAACATGAAATTGGGTGATTGAGTAATTGAGTAATTGGGGAAATGAGTAATTGAATAATTGAAAACCCCACCTCCGGCCGACCGATTTTCAATTACCCAATTACCCGATTACACAATCGCTCAATCGCAGGCTACCCGAAATCCATAATCCGCATACTGAAACTCCGGAGGAATGCTTGACCGCGCCGCGCAGCGCGCCACTTTGATGTGGTGCCGCCACGACCCTCCGCGCGAGGATTTTCTCGGCGGCTTCATCGCACTTTTCTCGGGTCCCGGCGGATTCCGCTCCGCCGACGCCGCATAATAATTCGGATCGTACCAGTCGCTGCACCACTCATGCACGTTGTCGCCAATGTCGTAAAGCCCGAACCCGTTCGGCGCATATCGCCCCACTCGCTCCGGCCCCGTCTGCCATCGCTTGGCATAATCGGGCAACGATTGCGGCGGCTCATCTCCCCACGGAAACTGCCTCTGCTCCAGCCCGCCTCGCGCCGCCCGCTCCCACTCCGCCTCCGTCGGCAAGCGAAATGTCTTGCCGGCCTGCGCGCTCAGCCACTCGCAATAACGCACCGAGTCATGCCAGGAAACTGCAACCACCGGCTGCTCCGGATCACAAAAATTTGCATCCGTCCAAAATGGTGGAGACAGCGCGCCCGTGGCGGTGAGAAATCGGGCGTACTCTGCGTTCGTCACCTGCGCAACCGCCAGCGAGAATTCTTCCGTCCACACTCGATGCACCGGCCGCTCGCACTCCTGCCCGGAATCCGATCCCATCAAAAACCATCCCGCAGGGATGGAAACAAGGGTCGGGTTGATTCCCGCATCTGAGGCGGCCGGAACTAGCATGACACAATAGAAGATACCTCACCACGAGTCGCGGCGATCGAACAAGGGTGCTTTGATTCAGCTAGGCGCTAAGATTAACCTGCGGAAAAGAGACTATGCAAAACCTCATTATCGGCTCTGACCGTCAGTTCCAGATCTGGAAATACACGGTGGGACACCGCCAACTGCTACTGCGGAGCGTCAAATCGGCGGACAGCCCGACACGCGTAGACGTGCTTTTCAAAGGAGTCTCCCAATTTCAACTCCCGACAGTCCTCAAGGGCCTTTTCGTAGCGGAAGGGGCAGGCGACGAGGTTGGGGAACTTTTTTCTCTGCGACGGTCGGAAGCGGAGAAAAAGGATCTCAAAACCTTTGCTGTGAGGGGAACAGATTTCAAGGGATACGTAGTTGCGCTTCTCGTCTTCACCCGCGAGGATCAGGGTGAGTACTATGACCCCGGCCCGTTTCCTTCTTTGAAGGGGCTATAAATAATGCATCGAGACAGCGTTCGGCTACTGCAGCCGAAATCTCTCTCGAATCAGCCGCTGCAAGCGAGGCTTGTACAGAAGATCGTAGGCCAGCTCCTTGTCGGGAAACATTGCCAGCGCGGCGCGCTTGGCGCCCGCTGCCATCTCAGATGCCTCTTCCACCGTGAGTTTCGGATCCTGTCCGATCACCGACATCACCATGCTCATCATCATCTGCAGGCGCCGGATCTTTCGCGCTTCCTCTTCCCGTTCGCGGACCGCGTCCTGATCTCCCAACGGAAACCCTTGCTCCCGCCCAGTCCGCTCGACGTTCATGGAAATCCCCCTTGCCCGCTTTTGTCTTGGATGACGCTGCCCATCGCGGCGTTGCGCCGCCGATGTTTAGCGCGTCACCCAAGCGCTTCACCACCCTGACCTGCGGCGGTTCACGGCATTCTGCCTCATCTGTGACGGAAAGCAACTACCCAAAGGTGGTGTTCCTGGGTCAAGTTGGGAGCCTGCCAGCCCCAGAACTCACGCGCTAAAGTCTGCCAACCTTCAGCGATTGCCGCACAACTGACTCCTCGGCTACAGTTCCCACGGGATTCTCCCAAACCATTTCCTGTAGCCGCGACTTTCGCTCGGAAAGAAACAATCAAGTGGAGTAGAATCGCTCGAAATGCGGGACGGAAATGCGGTGCCCATCCCATCCTGGAGGTGTCATGGCTTCCAACGCTCAAACCACCCTACCCAATCCGAATGAGAAATTGGTCAAGGTTTTCGAGTCTGAAGAAGACACAGAAGCTCTCATCGTCAAGGGACTGCTCGAGTCGGCCGGTATCGAAAGCGACCTAACTTCCGCCTCTCTCGTGCAGGACACGTTCCCGGGCCTTGGCGGAATGGTCATTCTCGTCCGCGAAGAAGACGCTGAAAACGCACGTCGCCTAATCGCGGAACACCTTAACTCTGAGCCCGATCAGGAAGAGACCGCCGAACTGGAGGCTATTCCAGAGTCCCCACCGAAACCATAACCCCGTGTCCGTCCAGATAAAACGTCGTCGCCCCATGCGTATCGGTGCGGCAGACGTGTGTTCCCGCGCCCGCAAGCCGCGCCAGAGTTTGCATCTTCGGCAGGTGAAACGAATTTCCTGCGCCGACGGAGATCACCGCAAATTTCGGCTGCGCCGAATCTACCAGCTCCTCTGTCGTCGCATTCGAGCTTCCGTGATGCTCCACTTTCAGCAGACTCGCCGTCGGATGATGCAGCGCCGCAATCCGGCGCTCCACCTGCTTCTCGGCATCGCCCTCGAGCAGGACGGCCGAATCTCCCACACTCACGCGCATCACCATGGAGTCGTTGTTCTCCGGCTTTTCTCCCGTGGGCCACTCCCGCGGCGGGAACAGCACATTCACCCATCCTGAGGCGCGATCTTGGCGCCGAATTACCTGCGCAACTCTCTTTTGGCGGAGCCGTGACGAAATCCCGACAGGCACCGAGAACTGAAAACTGAGAACTGACAGCTGGCACTGGCTAAAGCCCTCACCGCCTCAGCTTCACCACACTCTCCAAGTGAAACGTCTGCGGAAAAAGATCTACCAGCTGCACCTTCTCCACGCGATATCCCGCGCCGAGCAAATGCACCAGATCCCGCGCCAGCGTGGCCGGATCGCATGACACGTACACCACACGCTCTGCGCCCAGCACGCCTACCGCCCGCGCCACCCGGTCTCCCAGGCCGCTACGCGGCGGATCGACCACCACCAGTTCCGCGTGCCCCGGCGCCGCGCCAGGCTTCCCGCGCGGCACGCCTTTCCCGCGCGCGCTTTCTATGCCGAAATACTGTTCCGTCGTCGCCCGGACCGCATCTCCCTTCCCGCCTAGATTGTAGGCAAGATCGCCTGAGGAAGTCTGTGACGACTCAACAGAAATCATGTGACGAATGTCACCAGCCAGCGCTGTGGAAAACAGCCCGACTCCCGCATACAGGTCGAGGGCCAATTCTCCCGACTGACCCTCCGTCACAATCTTCACCAGTTCATCCACCAGAAAGCGGTTGCTCTGGAAAAATGCCCCCGCGCTCACGCGATATTGGCCACGTCTCGTGCGATAAGTCAGATGATCCGCACCGACAGTGAGGAATGTGTGGGACGGAGCCAGGGGTTGCTCCACCCTTGTCGCGTTTTGCGCGACAGGGTGGGTGTCATTCCGCAAAGCGACGACGCCAGCGATCTCCGTCATAGTCCCCTTAAGCTCTTCCGCGAAGCTCCTCACCTCGGCCCGCCGCACCCCCGCCTCACAACTCACCTCCACCAGCAACTGAGAATCGTCCGCATTCGCGAAGAACTCAATCTCTCGAACGCCCGGCGGTACTTTTCCTGTTCGGCCCATGCGCCACACGGCCGCAATCCCGCGATTGATCAGCGGTGAACTGATCGGACACTTCTCTACCGGCAGCAGGTTATGCGATCCCATCCGGTTGTAACCCAGCACAAATTCCGCACCCGTTCGCACCTGCAGACGCGACCGATTCCGGTAACCCCACGGCTCGGCTGCGTGTACCTCAATCTCGCACTCCAGTTCCATCCTCGCCGTCCGGCGCAGCGTCTCGCGCAAAATCTCCTTCTTGATCTCCAATTGATGTCTGTATTCCGCGTGCTGATAATGGCAACCGCCGCACTCTCCGAAGTAGCGGCACGCCGGTTCAACGCGATGCGCCGACCGGTCCAGGATGGCTTCCACCTTAGCCCGCGCAAACCCCGGCTTCTGCTCGGTGAGCGTCGCCTCCACTCGCTCGCCCGCTAGCACGAATGGCATGAACACCGCCTTCCCTCGGCCTTTTTCGTCAGATGGCAGACGGCACAGCCCATCCCCGCCATAGATCAGTTTTTCAATGGAAAGCAGCAAGCCGCGATTCTACGACAACAACCCTGAGCTGCTGCACTCTGTTGTGAAGTTCAGAAGTGAACTGTCATCCTGAGCGAAGTTGTCGATCGCGCAGCGATCGGCAACGCAGTCGAAGGATCCCTCGTTTGCAGCAACGACCCGCGGCTCTTCAGGACTTCCCCCCCATGGCTCCAGCATTCATCGTCAAAGGAAAAGCGGTCGTCAGTCTAGCTCCAAAAACTCGCAACTCGCGCCTATACCGCCCTTCCCGCCGCTGCGCCCGATGCCCACGCCCACTGAAAATTGAATCCGCCCAGCTGCCCGGTCACATCGACCACTTCGCCAATGAAAAATAATCCCGGCACTTTCTTCGACTCCATCGTCTTCGCAGACAGTTCTTCCGTATCGACTCCGCCCACGGTTACCTCAGCCTTCTCAAATCCCTCCGTACCCGCCGGAGTCACGCTCCAGTCGTGCACTTCCTGTTCGAATTCCGCCAGCGCCGCGTTGGTCCAGCCACGCGGACCGTGCAGTTCAATCCATCGCTCCGCGAAGCGCGCTGGAACGAACTTGCGCAACTCCGCTCGCAGCGCCGCTTCACCCCTTTGCACTTTCCCATCGCGAAAAATCTCCGTCACCTTCCCACCGGGCGCCAGATCGACCCTTATCGCCTCCTTCGCTTTCCAATACGACGAAATCTGCAACATCACCGGCCCGCTCAGTCCGCGATGCGTGATCAGCATCTTCTCGCAAAATTTCGCCATGCCTTTAGTCGCGATCACCTCCGTCGAAACTCCGGCCAGATCGCAATAGCTC
>JASHOT010000297.1 GCA_030040965.1 Candidatus Sulfotelmatobacter sp.
GACCTATCTACGGGGCTGGCTTGGGTACTTCGGCAACTGTCAGACGCCTTCGGTGCTGCAAAACCTTGAAGCGTGGCTACGCCGCCGACTCCGGTCGGTGGTGTGGAAGCAATGGAAGCGCGGACGAACACGGTTTCGCGAACTCCGCAAACGGGGCGTGGGTAGGGATCTGGCCGCACAAACGGCCGGGAGCCCTCACGGCCCTTGGCGGATCGCGAACTCACCCGCACTGAACATGGCTTTGCCGAACGCTTACTTTGTCCAGCTTGGCCTTCCGCCTCTGATCGTGCGGTCTTAGCTTAATCCGCCGAACCGCCGGATGCGGACCCGCATATCCGGTGGTGTGGCAGGGGGGGAGGGGTGACCCTCTCCCCTATGCCGATTTCTGCCAAAGTTGGATCGCTAACCTGTGTCGCTCGAAACGCACGGCGATCGCTGTGGACGTATAATTTCGGGCAGAGCAGTGCATGTCGGCTCTCTTGAGAGGTTCCCGTGTCCTTTCCACGCTCGCTCTTGCCATTGTTATTTTTATTCTGTGCTTTCCCGTGCCTTGCGCAGAGTACAATGCCGCATCCGCCCGCGCCGGCTCCGTCGCCGAGCATCAATCCACCGACAGCGGAAGAGGATGACACGCGGAATCGCCTTGAGCATGATCTCGAGAAAAGGGCCGCCAAAGAACGTGTCGCCGAGCTCAAAACCGACACCGACAAGCTGCTCAAGCTTTCCGTCGAACTAAAGAACTACGTCGACAAGTCGGATGAAAACGTGCTGTCGCTGGACGTTATCCGCAAGGCGGAGGAGATCGAGAAACTGGCCAAAAGCGTGAAGGATAAGATGAGGGGACCGAACTAGCCCCATCCTGGCCGCGCCTCGATGCGGCCAGGTGGGGAAGTTTATTTTGCATTAAACAGAAACGCCATCGGGAGTTTTTCGATGGCGTTGAATTTTTGCCACGTCTTCCTGCTCTGCGCCCTGTTTGATCCGCATTCCGTAGAACGAGCGATACACAAACGAAAACGAGACGAGGAAGAACACCAGCGCCAGCCCGATGGTGAGCGAAGAGGCTTCTCCACCGGTGCGCAAGGTTTCCGCCAGTTCAACCGCAAGCAATCCGAACAGAGTGGTGAATTTGATGACTGGATTCATCGCGACCGACGAAGTGTCTTTGAATGGATCGCCGACCGTATCGCCGACGACTGTCGCATCGTGCAGCGGCGTACCTTTCTGCTTCAGTTCGACTTCAACGATCTTCTTTGCGTTATCCCATGCGCCGCCGGCGTTGGCCATGAAGATTGCCTGATAGAGACCGAAGATTGCGATGGAGATCAGGTATCCGATGAAGAAGAACGGTTCCGCGAAGGCGAAAGCCAACGTTCCAAAGAAGACAGCGAGGAAGATGTTCAGCATGCCTTTCTGCGCATACTGTGTGCAGATCGCAACGACTTTCTTGCTGTCGGTGACCGAGGCCTTCTCTACGCCTTCGAGTTTGATGTTGGCCTTGATGAATTCAACGGCGCGGTAGGCACCGGTGCTCACCGCCTGGGTGGCAGCTCCGGTGAACCAGTAGATCATCGCCCCGCCGGTGATCAGGCCCAGCACGAAGGGAGCATGCAGTAATGACAGCTTGCTCACATTCGCTGTGAGGCCATTGGTCAGCGCCATGATGATCGAAAAGATCATCGTGGTAGCGCCCACGACGGCGGTGCCGATCAGCACTGGCTTGGCCGTTGCCTTGAACGTGTTGCCTGCACCGTCGTTGGCTTCGAGCAGGTGCTTGGCGCGATCGAAGTTTACATCCAGATTAAAGTCCTTCTTGATTTCGGCTTCCACGTTCGGCACGGCTTCAATGAGCGACAGCTCATACACAGACTGCGCGTTGTCGGTCACAGGCCCATAGGAATCGACGGCAATCGTAACCGGCCCCATGCCGAGGAATCCGAAAGCAACAAGCCCAAACGCGAACACCGCCGGAGCCAGCATTCCCGCGGCAGTGGCCAGTCCCATCGTGCTCATGTAATAGGCAATCCCCATCAGCACCATCATGGATAAGCCCAGATAGTAGCCCGAAAAATTGCCCGCTACGAATCCGGAAAGGATTCCAAGCGATGCCCCGCCTTCCTGTGCTGAGGTGACGACTTCTTTCACATGGCGCGACTCCACCGAAGTAAACGCCTTTACGAGCTCAGGGATAATGGCGCCCGCCAGCGTTCCACAGGAAATAATGGTCGACAGCTTCCACCACTGGGATCCATCGCCGCCAAGCACCGGAATGACGTAATAGGAAATCAGGTAGGTCAGGGCGATGGAGACCAGCGAGGTGATCCAGACCAGCGAAGTCAGGGGAGCTTCGAAGTTCATCTCGTCGGCCGAGCCATACTTCGCTTTGGCAATCGCACCGTTGAGGAAATACGAAACCGAGCTCGAAACCAACATAATGACGCGCATGACGAAAATCCACACCAGTAATTGCACCTGCAGGGCGGGATCTTTCACGCCCAGAATAATGAACGCGATGAGCGCGACGCCGGTGACGCCGTAGGTTTCAAAGCCATCGGCTGAGGGCCCGACAGAATCGCCGGCGTTGTCGCCGGTGCAGTCGGCAATGACGCCGGGGTTGCGCGCATCATCTTCTTTGATTTTGAAGACGATCTTCATCAAGTCGGAGCCGATGTCGGCGATCTTGGTGAAAATGCCGCCGGCGATGCGCAACGCGGCTGCACCAAGCGATTCGCCGATCGCGAATCCGATGAAGCACGGGCCCGAATAGTCGCCCGGGATGAAGAGCAGAATAATCAGCATCATGAGCAGTTCGACCGATATGAGCATCATGCCGATCGACATGCCCGCCTCGAGTGGAATCGCATAAACGGGATACGGTTTGCCGGGCAGGGAAGCGAACGCCGTACGCGAGTTGGCGAACGTGTTCACGCGAATGCCGAACCACGCCACGCTGTAGCTGCCCGCAATGCCCAACAGGCTGAAGGCCATAATGATGGGAAGCGTCAGGGCGACCGGTTTATCAGGGACGGGTGCCAGCCAGCCGAAATATGCGGCGATGATGACGGCAATGAAGACCCACAGCAGCAGAATGAACTTGCCCTGCGTGATCATGTAGGTTTTGCAGGTCTCGTAGATCAGTTCGGAAATCTCGCGCATGGCGCGGTGCACCGGCAGATTTTTCAGGCGCATGTAGATCGTCATGCCGAATCCCAGCCCGAACAGGCAAAACAGGATGCCGATCAGCAGCAGCTTATGGCCATCGATCGAGCCGTTGAAAAAACTGACTTGGGAAAGATCGGGAAGCTTCAGGCTGGCCTCGCCGCCAGCCGGGGCAGGCTGGGCGAAGGCGGATGTAGCCCCGGTCAACAAAGTGATAATCAGAGCCGCGACAGCCGAGAGTTTGATAACCACGCGCCGCGTCAGAAACGCAGGCGTGGCGAGCCGTGTGCTCATATAAAAGTCCTCCGAATTAAGACGGTTCCAGGAATTTTTCTAACGAGTCCAGATATTGTGTCCGGCAACAGAGTTCGTAATGCGCAATCGCAGCAGGTAACTGCGGGCGCGCACCATCGAACTTGAATATGGCTGCTGGAATTCCGAACACGCTTCCACCGCAAGACCTGAAGGAGTGATGAAGCTTGGCCGCGTCGGAGTTCGCGCAGGATTTCCAAGTCGCCACGAAGGTCTGGAGAAACAAGTCTCCATTCGCGGCTAACCTGCGCAAAACGGGCATTTATAACACGTTGGACAGCACCGGTCAAACCGAGAAATGCTATGTGCGAGTTCTATTTTGCCAAATTGGCACACTGTCAATCTCCAGGTCGGCGCCGCGCTGAACCGGCATTCGACAAAATCGTTTTTCTCTGCAGAAAATCAGAAGCGCGTATTTCACGTTCTGAACACTCACCTTGAGAACGCATTCGTGCCACTATTTTCCCGCCGATTACCGCCGGTCCGTTGACGAGGTCCCTTCAAGCCTCGTAGTCTGTAATTTGCCCATCAAAAATCCAGCAATGTCTCACCTGCGGGTTGCCGACGACATCACCGATCTCGTCGGCGAAACGCCCATGCTGCAGTTGAAGCACCTGGTCCCTCCCGGGTCGGCGGCGCTCTTTGCCAAGCTGGAGTACTTGAATCCCGGCGGGAGCGTCAAAGATCGCGCGGCCATCGGAATCATTCGTCGCGCCGAGCAGGACCGGAAGCTCATCCCCGGCGGTACGATCGTTGAGGCGACCGCCGGTAATACCGGCATCGGACTGGCTCTGATCGGAGTCAATCGCGGATATAAAGTCCGGCTGTTCGTTCCCGAGAATTTTTCCCAGGAAAAAGTCATGATCATGCGGGCCCTCGGCGCCGAGGTGACTCGCACACCGGACGCCGAGGGCATGCAGGGTGCCATACGCCGCGCCAAAGAACTCGTGGCCACCGATCCCTCCGGGTTCATGGCCGGACAGTTTGAGAATCAGGCCAATCCCGACTATCACTACGAAACCACGGCCCATGAAATCTACGAACAAATGGATGGCCGTTTCGATGCCGTAGTTCTGGGATGCGGCACGTGCGGAACGTTCAGCGGCGTGGCTCGCTATCTCAAGAAGAAATCGCCGCGAGTGTATGCGGTGGCTGTGGAAACACAGGGATCGATTCTCTGCGGAGGCGAGCCCGGTCCTCACAAGGTGGAGGGCATCGGAGTAAGTTTCATTCCCAAGACGTTCGACCGCTCCGTTTGCGATGAAGTGATCATGGTTAATGACGATGATGCTTTCGCAACCGTCAAGTCTTTGGCGGCGCAAGAAGGCGTGCTGGCGGGCTCGAGCGGAGGCGCCGCCGTATTCGCGGCGCTGGAAATCGCGAAGAAATTGGGCAGCGGCAAGCGTGTGGTAACGATTATTCCGGACTCGGCCGAGCGCTATCTTTCCAAGAAAATCTTCGAAGGCGGAGTCTGAGTCCAGTCGATGGCGTCATCCCGAGCGAAGCCGTCTTTCAGGCGGAGCGAGGGATCTCCCGAGTAGGACTCGCGGCAAGGGAGATCCCTCGGCCCGCTGGTGAATGCGCGAGCCTTCGGGATGACTTCTCCATGACTCTAGTCTTACGGCTGAACAATCTGCGAAGCCGTGGGATGGACCTGCTCGTTCTGAATCGCCGAAGCATCCCATCCCCCTCCCAAGGCCTTCACCAGATAAACGGAAGTGACCATCTGCTGGCCGAGCAGTTGTGTGTTCAGCCGCTCGTTGGTTAGCAGGACGGACTGCGCGGTAATGACGTCGAGGAAAGTGGTGAGGCCGCCTGTGTAACGATCGTTGGCGATGTCGAGTGCGCGGCGCGCGTCGGCGACTGCCGCAGTCTGAGTCTCCGCCGCCTGAGAGAGAGAGTTCAAGCCCGAAAGCCCATCTTCCACCTGCTGGAAAGCATCGAGCACCGACTCGCGATAATTCGCGACCGATTGATCATAAACTGATTTCGCCGCGGCGTAGTTGGCGCGAATGCGGCCGCCATTGAATATCGGCTGCAGCAAGTCTCCGCCGAGCGACCAGAACGTACTGGGGGCGGAAATGAGTGAGCCGATCGATATGGTTTGAAAGCCGCCACTGCCCGAAATCGTGAATTGAGGATAAAACGAAGTTCGGGCAAAGCCGACCAAGGCATTTTGCTGCGCCATGTTCCGTTCCGCCGTCGCGACATCGGGGCGACGCTCCAATAGATCGGAAGGCACGCCGAGAGGAATCGCGGGAGGAGTTCCCTTTAGCGGAGAGTCGGGTACTGTGAACGTGGAGGCCGCGTTTCCTGTGAGAGCGGCCATGGCGTGCTCATATTGCGCGCGTTGTTGCTGGGTGAGAAATAGCTGGGCGTTGGTGGAATCGAGTAGCGTTTGCTGCTGCGCCAGATCGAGTCCGGAAGCGACTCCGCCTTCATGGCGATGTTTGACCAGAACCAGGCCTTCCTGCTGAATTTTGACCGACTCCTGCACAACTCCGTATTCAGCATCGAGCTCTCGCAGGCTGAAATAATCGGCCGCGAGTTCCGCGGTCAGCACCAGTTGAACGTTCTGCAGATCTGCTGCGGTGCCTTGCAGGCTGGCGTTGGCGGCTTCAAGCGCTTTGCGCGCGCGGCCGAAAAGATCGACCTCGTAATTCAGCGCGAAAGGAATCTGATACGTGGTTTCCGTGAGCGCTACTCCGGGCTCCGTATTTTCCGGACGATTGCCGGAGTAACGAATTCGCGCTGCTCCCGGGTCCACGTTGGCAGTCGGGAACAAGCCCGCCGATGCGACGCGCGCCAGCGAACGAGCCTGGTCAAGGCGGTCGCGAGCGGCAACAAGAGATTGATTCGCTCTCAGCAACAGCTGTTCGTAGGCGTTTAGAGCGTCGTCATGGAAAACTTCCCACCACGCGCCCTTGGGAATGGCGTCTTTTGGCGCGGCCTCTCGCCACGGACCCTCGGTTTTCCACGCGGGCGGCGCCGGAGTAGAAGGGCGCTGATACTTTGGGCCAACGACGCATCCCGCAGTGCAAAGACCAACGGCGAGAGCCCCGGCAAGAGCCCACTTCATGAATGCGCCCCCTCCTGACTTCCAGAGGCGACATTCACGCGTTGTCCATTTTCCAGCGAATCGGAAGGGTTGACGATGATGCGATCGTCGACGGTGACGCCGTCAACAATCTCAAGCGTAGTTCCATAATCGCGGCCGATGGTGATGGAGCGAAGCTCGACCTTGTTGTCGGGCCCGACGACGGCCAATTGGGCGCCCTCCCTACGAAATATCATGGCATTGACCGGAACCGTCACCTTGGCCGCATTGATTTTCGGTTTGAAATGCACTTCGCCGAAGGAACCGCGCAGCAGACGGCCATCTTTGTTCGGGACATCGACTTCGGTCAGGAGTGTTCGTGTTGCGGGGTCAATCGCGTCGGCGGTTCGCGTAACCGTTCCGGGAAATGTTCTTCCTGGAATTTCCTGCAGAGTGATATAGGCCGGCATGCCATCTTTAATGGCGGGAGAATACGCCTGCGGAACGTTGGTGAAGACGCGCAGGGGATCGACCTTGGCCAGTATAAACAGCTCGGTACCGGCGCCACCGGCACTGATAAGAGCGCCGGGATCGACGTTGCGGCGCACCAGCACACCGGTGAATGGAGCATAGACGTGCTTGAACGACTCCAGTTCCTCGAGGCGCCGCACATTGGCCTCAGCCGCCGCCAGATTTGCCGTCGCCTGCTGGAAGGCGCTGACTTGGGTGTCAGTTTCCTGCTGCGAGACGGAATCGGTTTTTCGCAGATTCTGCCAGCGTTCCGCGGAAATTTTTGCGATCTCCAGTTGCGCGACCGCCTGCTGGCGCGTGGCGCGCGCCTGCGAGAGTTCCTGATCGACTTCCGGAGTGTCGATGTCGGCGAGTAACTCGCCCTTGGTCACCTGGCTGCCGATGTCCAGATACCACTTCAGCAGGTAGCCGTTGGTGCGAGCGTAGATGGGAGATTCCTCGTATGCCTGCAGAGAAGCCGGCAAGACGAGTTCCTCGTCGGGTTTTTCGAGCGCGGGATGAACGACAAGCACGGTCTCAACCGCGACGATATCGGTTTCTTTGGCGAGCGCCTGCGCCGATCGAAATCGGCTCAACATGCTGGCCGCGCCGCTCACCGCCAGTACTACGACCACGAGCACAACAATGATTACAGCCTTGCGTGGCGATGCCGGCGGCAGCTCCGGAGGCGGCGTGACCTGCGGCGGAGCGTGCCGGGGCTCGACTGGGTTTGTTTCCTGTTCCGTCTGCATAATGGCTCGAGTCTCTATGATTACCTAATTATGACTCCCAAATCTATTCGCCCTCTCTGAACTTCATTTCTCGTGCCTCGCGGCGGCTGTGAACGATCGCGAATACGCAAGGAACAAAGAACAATGTTGCCACAGTCGCGAACATCAGACCGCCGATCACCGCCCGGCCCAGCGGAGCGTTCTGTTCCCCGCCTTCGCCCAGTCCGAGCGACATGGGGAACATACCGATCACCATGGCTAGCGCTGTCATCAGCACCGGGCGGATTCGGGTAAAACCGGCCTCAAGCGCCGCCTGCACAGCCGGTATGCCGACCTGCATGCGGTCGCGGGCAAAGGACACCATCAGAATCGAGTTCGCGGTGGCCACTCCCATGCACATGACAGCTCCGGTGAGAGAAGGAACACTCAGTGTCGTGCGCGTGAACAGCAGCATCCAGGCAATCCCGGCCAGCGCTCCGGGGAGTGCGGTAATGATCACGAATGGATCGAGCCAGGACTGGAAATTCACCACGATCAGGAAATAGACGAGCAGAATCGCGCCCATGAGGCCGATCGCAAGTCCGATGAACGACGAACGCATCGTCTGTACCTGGCCGCGAACCACGATGCTTGTTCCACGCGGCGCATTCTTGGTAAATGGCTGCAAGACTCTCATCGTCTCTCGGGAAACCGCCCCCAGATCGCGGCCCTGCGTGCTGGCGTAAACATCGATTACCGGCTGCACATTGTAATGCGAAACCACGGCTGGCCGACTTGTCGGCGAAAGCTGCACAAGATTCCCCAAAACCTGCCAACTCGGCGCAGAGGGATCGTTCACCGGCGTGTTCATGAGGTCTTGCAACGATGTAACGCGGTATTGTGGTGACTGCACCACCACTTGATAAGTGACGCCGTTCTTGGGGTTGAGCCAGAAGTTCGGCGCAGTTTGAAAACTCCCGCTCAGAGAGACGAGCACGCTTTGTGCGACATCGAGCGGATTCATTCCCACCTGAGTAACGAGATCGCGGTCAATGTTGAGATGCAGCGTGGGAAGGCCAAGCATCTGTTGTACGTGAACGTCAGCCGTCCCCGGCACGCGACGCAGCCGATTGGAAATCTGCTGCGCGATTCCATAGTTCGTATCCAGGTCGGGGCCGATCACCTGAATATCAATCGGCGCCGGCAGTCCGAAGTTTAAAATCTGCGTCACGATGTCGGCGGGCTGGAAGAAGAATTCGACTCCCGGAAACCTCTGCGGCAGTTTTTGACGCAACTCTTGCACAATCTCATCCGTCGGGCGCCGGCGCTGGTTGGTCAGACCGAGCAGGATTTCTGCATCGCTGGTTCCGATAACTCCCGAATTGCTATAGGACAAGTTGATGCTCGAGTTGGGCAATCCAATATTGTCCAGAACGGTGGCAATGACTCCCTTGGGCAGATCCTGATGCAGAAAATCTTCCACGTCGGCGCAAAGTTTCGCGGTCTCCTCCACGCGCAGTCCAGCGCGGCCTCGCATATGCAAGCGGATAAGGCCGGCGTCAACAGACGGGAAGAAATCCTCGCCCAGAAAGAATATCCAACCGAGCGAGAGCAGGCAGAACGCGAGAAAAAGAGAACAGAAAAGTTTGCGGTGGGTGATGGTCGTTTCCAGCAACTGATAGTAGCCGTTGCGAAATTTCTCGAAGTTCCTCTCAAACCCGCGCTGAAACCGCCCCATGAACGTCTTCGGTCCCGCCGCTTTGTGTTCATGTCCGCGCATGATGTACATAACCAGCGTGGGAATAAGCGTTCGGGAAAGGAAATAGGAAGCCAGCATGGCGAAAACCACGGCCTCGGCGAGTGGAACGAAGAGGAACCTGGCCACGCCCGTCAGGAAGAACATCGGCACGAACACGATGCAGATGCAGATCGTGGAAACGAACGCGGGAACCGCGATCTGCTGTGCGCCGTCCAGAATTGCCTGCTTCATCTCCTTTCCCTGAGCCAGATTGCGTTCGATGTTTTCGATTTCCACCGTGGCATCGTCGACCAATATCCCGACGGCGAGCGCCAAACCGCCCAGCGTCATGATGTTGATCGTCTGCCCGAGCGCACTGAGGGTGATGATCGAGACGAAAACGGATAGCGGAATCGAAATGCAGATGACAATCGTCGGCCGCCAGTCCCCGAGGAAAAGAAGAATCATGCACGCGGTCAGAGCCGCGGCCGTAAGCCCCTCCGTGATCACGCCGCGAATGGAGGCGCGCACAAACAGCGACTGATCGAACATGGCGGTGATCTTGATATCCGACAGTTCGGGAGGGAGCGATTGCGATGCCAGTTGCGCCATGCGCTTCACGCCTTCGACGATGGTGATGGTCGAGGTGCTGCCGACCTTCAGCATCGACATCAGGGCGCCGCGTACCCCATCCATGTGCACGATGTTGGTTTGCGGGGCGAAGCCGTCGCGAATGTGGGCGACATCGCGCATGTAAATGGTCGATCCGCGTATGGTCTTTACCGGAAGCTCATTCAGTTCCGCGATGGTCTGCGGATCGCCATTCATTTCCACCTGGTATTCCAACAGGCCAATCTTTGCGGTTCCTGCCGGGAGAATAAGATTCTCCGCATTCAGCGCATTCACGATGTCCGTCGGCGAAAGACCATTGGCCTGAAGCCTCGGCATATCAAGATCAACCTGGATCTGACGGATTTTGCCGCCGTACGGATAGGGAGTTGCCGCCCCCTGCACCGTCGCCAGCTGCGTGCGCAGAAAGTTCTGGCCGTAGTCAAACAGTTGCTGCTCGGGCAATTTCTTGCTGCTTAACCCAAGCTGGACAATCGGTGTCGACGAAGCTGAATAGGTGATGACCAGAGGTGGTGTAGTCCCGGGCGGCAGACTGCGAAGCGTGGTCTGGACCATCGCCGTCGTTTGCGCCAGTGCCGTCTGGATGTTCGCCGTGGGCTGAAAGAAAACTTTGATGACTCCAATGCCGTTCAGCGACTGCGATTCAATGTGTTCGATATCGTTGACCGCGATGGTGAGGCCGCGCTCGGAGTTGATCACGATGCGGTTGGCCATTTCTTCGGGAGAAAGGCCCGAATAGTTCCAGACCACGCTGATCACGGGAATGTTGATGTCGGGCAGGACGTCGACCGGCATCCGCAAAATGACCAACGGCGTCAGAAGCAGCAGGACTAACGCCATCACCACAAACGTATAAGGGCGCCTAAGGGCTAATGCAACGATCCACATGAGAAATTCAGATGATGTTCAAATTCGATGTCAACCGGCCGCAGTTTTACTCAAAAATCTTGTGACGACGGTCGCGCACGCCTCCACAAATTCCTGCTCGGGCCGGGTAAACGTGCCCGGAAAGTAGCTTTCAATATCCAGTTCGCCCGCCAGCCTTCCCTTCACGGAGATAGGAACCACAATCTCACTGTGCACCAGCGACGACCCCGCCAGATAGCGCGGATCCTTGGTGACATCATCGACCACGACGGTTTGCCCGCTGCCGGCCGCGGCCCCGCACAGCCCGGTATTCAACGGAATACGGGCGTTCGGAGTAAAGCTGCCCACGTATGGCCCAATCACGAGAATCTCGGAGTTGGC
>JASHOT010000298.1 GCA_030040965.1 Candidatus Sulfotelmatobacter sp.
GCACTCTACAATGTCATGCATCGCGATCTTTAGGACGGCATTGAGGGTTGCGCTGGATCTCATGAACGATGGCTCAGCGCCGAAAGCACTGAAGAACGGAAACGCGACAAGGAAAAAGCTAAATTGAGGTGTTTCTTGTTACTATTTTGTTACTTTTTTCGCGTATAATCGCTCGAAATTTGGCTGCTGTGGACTTCGTCAACTTCGTCGGACTTCGCCGTGGCCAGATTCTAAACTTCTGCAATGACAAGGGAATGACACGATTTTCTCATCATTGCTGCGGTTTTTGATTTTGGCGGAAATCGAATCCCACTCTCTCCGCCATATTTCAAATCGCAGCCAAAAATGCGGGTTCCGCGAACTTGTTACTATTTTTGAGCGGTTACTGTTACTAAAAATCGTGAAATCCCTTGATTTGCGGTATTGGACTTAAGGGAATTTCATGGCAAACCGCACAGCAACGCTTTACATCCGCATCATCAAGGACGGCAAAAGCTCCCTCTGCCAGCCTGTCTACCTGTCCAAGGGCCGCCTCAAGCCCCAGTACGCAATGGTCAATGGCGAACCTGAATACCACGAAGAAGGCGTCTACTACGTCCGCTTTGGTACGGACGATGGCAAGCAGCCGTTTGTGTTGGTCGGCAAAGATTCCTATGTCGCTCTGGATAAGCTCGCGGAAAAGCAGCGTTGGCTCCGAGATCGAGAACGACACGTCGTTCCCCAAGCACCACCCAACACGAAACTTCAAAGCAGTCGGCTCTCTATCGACGATGCGGTCACACAGTATTTCAAGAACCTCCACTCGCAGGGGAAAGACCCAAAGACGATCCGCGCTTATAAAGTAGCGGTCGAAGAGTTCCGCAAGTCCTGTTCCAAGAAATTCATGGACGAAATTGGGAAACAGGACTTGATCGACTTCATGGGCTGGCTCCGCGAGCAGCCCCCGAAACTGCGGAAAGACAACACTCCGCGTAAGCCGCGTCGTTCTGGCGATCCAAACCGGACGTACTTCAACAAAGTTAACAACGTCGTGATCTTCCTCAGCGCACACAGCATCAACCGCCTCCTGAAGAAGAGCGAGTACCCCAAATTCGCCGAGAAGCCAGTGGTTTATTACGACGCTGCGCAGGTGAAAGCCCTGTACGCGGCAGCCGAGAACGATGAAGAGCGGTTCACACTAGACTATTTCCTCAAAACTGGTGTTCGTGATGGTGAAGCCGCCCACGCGGAATACAGCGACGTGAAGGATGGGTTTTTGTATATCGTGGACAAGCCCCACCTGAAGTGGCATCCCAAGCATTGGCATATCCGTCGCATTCTAATCCCTCACGATCTTAGCGCAGCGGTTGCCAAGCGGCAGAAGGATAATCCCGGTTGCAAATTGATCTTCCCGAATGAGGCGAGAAACCCGGATCAGCACCTTCTTCGAGTGGTGCAGCGAATTGCAAAAAAGGCGGGGAATGCTTTCCATGCCGACTTGCATACATTCCGTCGCACCTATGCCACTCTCTTCTCAGGTACGACGAAGATTCAGACGATCCAATACCTTCTTGGGCACAAGGACATCAAGACCACAATGCGGTATCTCGGCATTCCTGATTTGAATTCGCCGGAAACGAGAGCGGCAGTCGAAAAGACATTCAGCAACTTCAAGACCGCGCAGATTGATATGGCTCCTGTGACAACGGGAGTCGTAATGTAGTGGTGAATTGCTGGCAGGCAGCGCATGAGAATTCGCACTTTTAGACCTGAGTCAGTAATTAAGGTATGTGAACATCGTTAATTACCTTCGTAGCCTCAATACTGCTTTAACTTCCGCTGAACTATGCGAACTGATCAACTTGCATCCGGTGACGTTGCGAGAATGGACTCGTGCGGGCCGTGTCCCAGCATACCGAATGGGTCGCGAGTGGCGTTATGACCCTCGTGCGTGTCGCTCCGCTTTGTGCTGGCGCACCGCCGATTCAAATTCCCAGCGAGAAAAAAGCTGGAGAACCTGCGAGAATATACTGCAGAATCGATTCAAGGCTGAGCCTCCTGAGTTTGAGATTGGTTTTCTACGACCTAATCTCAACTTATCAGAGGCTCAGCTTTTTCATGTTGATCTGCCGCGATCGCAATTTGGACAAGAGTGATCTTGGAGGGAAAAGTAGAACGGAATCAAAGATCCTTCGCACCAGGAATTCGCGTAGATGTATTGACCGCCACGAGAGGGTTGCCGAGTGCTGCTGACAAACGAACAGATATCTGCGCGAGTGAATGATTCGCCCCGCGTTGCTTCGTGGATAAATTCATGTTCGTGAGGGGCCTTTCTTGCCAGTTTCTCGATCTCCTCGAACTCGGCGTCTAGCCCGCATTTCTCACGCGGGTGAACGAAAAAGAGTCACCACGAAAAATTAGGAGTAGAAAAAAGGCCGCTTTTCGGGCATAACTGCGTTGTCAAGTCGTAGTTAAGATCCCGAGAAAGGCGGCCTTTCTAATGACAGAGTGTAACCAGAATGAGTTCACATTTGCACCACATTTTTCGCGGCAGGTGAGTGCGCGTTTTAGCGAGCGGCTGCTCAGCACGGAGGGAGGAGCGCTGCTGTTGCGCGAGACTGACCGCAAGATCGGTTTATTGTCCCGGGTGCGGAAGTGCTTTTGCGATTACCGCAATCCCATATTCATTGAGCACGAGTTGGGGGAACTGCTGGCACAACGCATTTACGGGCTGGCTCTGGGCTACGAAGATTTAAACGATCATGAAGAGTTGCGGCGCGATCCGCTGCTGGCCTTGATGGCCGGCAAGCGGAAGTTGGAAGAACCGCTGGCCGGCAAGAGCACCTTGAATCGGCTGGAGCTGACCCCGGCGGACTCACCGCTGGAGGATCGCTATCACAAGATCACCTACTCGAGCGCAGCTCTGGATGCCTTGCTGGTCGATCTGTTTTTGGAATCGTACGCCCAGGCTCCGCGTCAGATCGTGCTCGATCTGGACGTGACCGACACGCCGCTCTATGGGCAGCAGGAAGCTCGCTTTTTCCATGGCTACTATAACGAGTACTGCTACCTGCCGCTGTACATCTTCTGTGACGAGCACCTGTTGTGTGCGCGGCAGCGGGCCTCGAACCAGGATGCCAGCGCCGGCTGCCGGGAGGAGGTGGAGAGCATCGTGCAGCAGATCCGCCAACGCTGGCCCAAGGTGCGCATCATTTTGCGAGCCGATTCGGGTTTCTGTCGGGAAGAGCTGATGAGCTGGTGCGAGCAGAACCGAGTCGACTATGTGTTGGGGCTGGCCCGCAACTCGCGGCTGCAGCGCAAGATTGCGCCTGCGATGGGGGAGGCAAAACAGGAACACGAAAGAACCGGCCAAGCGGCGCGGGTGTTTACCGAGTTCTCCTATCGCACGCGCAAGAGCTGGAACCGCTCGCGACGGGTGGTGGCCAAAGCCGAGTATCTGGACAAAGGTGAGAATCCGCGCTTTGTGGTGACCTCGTTACCGGTGGAATCGTGCGCGCCCGCGGCGCTCTATGAGAAGACCTATTGCGCGCGCGGCGAGATGGAGAACCGCATAAAGGAGCAGCTCAGCTTGTTTGCCGATCGCATGAGCACCGAATCGCTGCGCGCCAACCAGCTCCGTCTGTACTTCTCCTCGCTGGCCTACGTATTGATCCATGCGCTGCGTCGCCTGGCGCTGGCCGGCACAGAATGGGCACAGGCTCAGGTACCCACGATTCGTTTGCGCTTGCTGAAAATTGCCACCGAGGTGCAACTCAGTGTCCGTCGCATCCGGGTGAGTTTTTCCCATGCCTATCCCTGGAAGAATATCTTCGCTACGGCATGGGTCGCATTACGCGGTTGAGCCAACGGTCTGCCCAAAATCCACAGCACTAAATTCACCAGCCAGGGAGAGGTGTTTCCCCAATCGGAACGGCTGCTTCGGTACCATTCAAAAAATAGAGTTGCGTCAACTCAACTCCTCAGCCATGTGACGATTGCACGTCCAGCAGCAACCGTTTCTACCTTTGACCCTTCTTTTGCGACTCCGTGTGAGAAATTGCGG
>JASHOT010000299.1 GCA_030040965.1 Candidatus Sulfotelmatobacter sp.
CACTACTGTCCGGCTAAATCTCGGGCGATCGGCGTAACTTATTGAAGATAAACAGATAACGCAATAGCCGAAGCAGGAACGATTTGAATTGGAAAGGCCTGGAATTGGCCTCTTTTCGCCGGGCGCCGAGGTGAAACAATGACGGGTGAACTCTGGACGCACTGTCTTTTCGCAACTGATCCAACATCTCCCCGAAAAAGAATTTCAAAAGTGTGTCGCCCGCTACAACGGCGACTCTCACTACAGGGGATTTTCCTGTTGGGACCAATTACTGGCGATGGCCTTCGCGCAACTCACTTATCGCGAGAGTCTGCGCGATATCGAGTCCTGCTTGCGTGCTCTGGGAAGCAAACTGTACCACATGGGGTTCCGCGGCAAAGTGTCGCGCTCGACGCTGGCCGATGCTAACGAATCTCATGATTGGAGAATCTTTGCAGAGTTCGCTCAGGTATTGATCAGCATCGCCCGGCCTCTGCATGCGCAGGATCCGATTGGCGTCGATCTGGATCAGAGTCTGTATGCTCTGGATTCGACGACCATCGATCTGTGTCTATCGCTATTCCCGTGGGCGAAGTTTCGTCAGCGCAAGGCGGCCGTCAAGATGCATACTCTGTTGGACCTGCACGGCAACATTCCCACGTTTATCCGCGTCACCAGTGGCGATGTGCACGATGTAAACATCCTAGACGAGATCATGCCGGAAGCCGGTTCGTTCTACGTTATGGACCGAGGCTATATCGATTTTCAGAGGCTCTTCGTCTTCACACTCAGCTCGGCGTTTTTCGTTGTACGTACCAAGTTGAATGTACTTATCCAGAGACGCTACTCGCATCCAGTGGACAAGAGTACCGGCGTGCGCTCGGATCAGACCGTCGTCCTCGCATCGTTTGAATCGGCATCAGCCTATCCCGATGCATTGCGTCGCGTCAGTTACCTCGATAAGGAGACCCAAAAGCGACTGACGTTTCTGACGAACAACTTTGTGCTGCCGGCGTTTACCATCGCGCAAATTTACAAATGCCGCTGGCAAGTGGAATTGTTCTTCAAGTGGATCAAACAGCACCTGCGCATAAAAGCTTTCTACGGAACCAGTGAGAATGCGGTGAAGACCCAGATTTGGATTGCGGTGTCCATTTACGTGCTGGTTGCGATCGTACGCAAACGACTGGGCATGGCGGCGAGCCTCTATCAAGCGCTACAGATTCTGAGCGTCACGCTTTTCGAGAAAACGCCCATTTTATGCGCTCTCCAGGTTCCCGAGGCAGATGCCGAATTCGCCGAAAACGTTAACCAACTGATTCTCTTCGACATTTAGCCGGACAGTAGTGATTTGGAAGTTAGGATGAAAGCTGTCAAAGGGCGCAAGGCGATTGTCGTCTTTACAGACGGAGTGGATACGTCCAGCAAGTTTAGCTTCGATCAGGCTCTTTCGACCATCAAGGCAAACGGCGTGCCTATTTACGCACTCTGGCAGGATAGTATCCGCAAGGGTGCGCCGGCCAATAACTCTGCCTCGGCTCTGAAAGAACTCGCTACGAGCGCGGGAGGGCAAGCATTCTTTCCGGATTCGGATCACGAATTTCAGGCCGCTTTCGGCGCCATCAGCGCCGCGCTTCATCCTTATCAAATCATCTACCAGTCGACAGGCCAGCAACAGCAGCTGCAGGGCGCGACTGCGAGAGTCGAGCTGGTAGATTCCCAGACCAATGAGCCGCTTCGAATGCGGGATCAGAAGGGCATGGATATTCCCTACCATATTGTTGTGAATGAAACCCCTTAAGTGTTACGCCGATAGTACTATTTCGTGCCGTCATCCCCCGCTCGACTGCTTCGCTCAGCCTAAATGAGTGAGGTTCGTTTCGTGCCACCAGCCTCATGTATCATCATTCTACGAATGTAGTTCAAATCTTCCCCAAAGAAAGAGACCCAATGACCGATCTAGGTGCAGTACTAGCGCAGTTGAAGACAGAACGAGCGAAGTTGGACAAGGCAATCTCGGCCTTGGCTGGGATCACCAGCAGCCCGAACGGAGGGAGGGGGACGCGGACGCTCTCCGCGGCGGCCCGGCGGAAGATCGCCGCCGCGCAGCGCGCGCGCTGGGCAAAGGTAAAGGCGAAGAAGGCAGCTTAGTAGTCGACAGAGCAATGAACAAAGGCACGCATTTCGAGCGTGCCTTTTCAATTGTTCTTCTGTCGTCTGTGATAAAGGTGCTTGACTCCAAGTTGACAACGTGGTCGTCAGGCAGCATCATGTGTTCGCCGTAGATTCAAGCATGGGAGTTTCCTGATGCCGCAGCATGAACCAGTTGGTTATCCGCTTCCAAAATTGATTAGTGACTTGGTGGTTGTGCTCCTTGCGATAGTGGCGTTGCGAGTCTCAGCCCTAGGCGACCTCTTGCACCTACCTAGAAATACAAACCCGAACCTCCGCCATCTTTTGAATTACCTGCTCCTCGGGTTAGTACTAACTGCTTCGGCCAACTTCATCGAGAGAATGACTGGGCTATCTGCAATTGATCAATCGATTTGGAGCTTGGTCAATCGTCTTCGGCGCAAGGAGCCGCCAGAGAAGGAAGTTGCGCGCAATTGAAAGGTGACGAACCCCCATGAGTGACCAGAATGGGTTTTGGCGGCTTCTCCGTGCCATCGTAGATGAGATTAGGCGACTCAATGACCCCGCTCAGCCCACTGCACAACGATTGAATGCGATATTTGGAGTAATTGGTGCGGCAGTAGTTGTGATGCTGTTTGCTGGGTCAGTTGCCAAAGATGTTTTGAATTGGGTGGCTCAACTGTTCGGATCAAAGCCGTCTGATTCGGATCTGTGGGTCGCATTGATCGCC
>JASHOT010000300.1 GCA_030040965.1 Candidatus Sulfotelmatobacter sp.
ACTGTGATGTTGTCGATCGTGGGATGCACATAGACGAGCGTGGGAGCGCTGCTGACATTGTCGGCCGTCGCGATCACTTCCACTTCCCCGGTCGCGCCGGGAGTGCAGACGGTATAGGTCAGATTCCAGCTGCCGGCGCAGGCAACGCCGCCGGGAGCGAATTGCAATATCGAAGTGTTGCTGGAGGTAAAAGTGAATGAGGCATTGACGTTACCGCCTGAGCCGTTCTGAGCGGTGGCCGTAAAGAGGGCAAAGGTGCCTAACTGAATCGAGGTCACAGGAGTGGGGCTTAGGGTGATTTTGACCGGAAACTGCGAGGCTCCGGGCGGGCGGTGGCCACCGCAAGCGCCCATGCTGAACAAGAAAATGGCTGACAACGAGAATCCGAATACCTTCTGACGCAACCTACCCATGTACCCTCTTTCGTTCCTTCTTTCTGTCCGCGAGCGTCGGCTGAACTCGGTGACGCGGGAACAAGCGGAGACGAATCATGGAATGATTTGGAAAACCTGTAGTGTAGAGAATGGAGACGGAATCAGCAAGTTGAGGCGTTTTGCGGGCGTGAGCGAAGCGCGAGCCCGCAGCCGAAATCCTGAGCCGCTTCGCGCGAAGGATCTCTTGCTAGCGCGAGCCCGCAGCCGAAGTCCTGATCCGTGCTTTTTGCGGCCAAACATCTCCTGAAACCAGGGAGGCCAACCTTCCTGCACGCTCGGCGCCGACACCGTCCCACCCCACCCAAGATCGTGTGATGCAAAAACATGTGTTGACGATGTTTCGGATCGCTTGCTATAGTAAATGGGTTCCGCGAGTTCATCCAGGCTTGCTGTAGTGTGTGTCTTGTGGCGGTGTGCAGAAAGATGCCGCACAAAGATGCAACGGGCGGTTGAGCAATGCGTTTTCGAACTATAAGTGGATTCGAAAACATTCCTCGCTGAAACGTACCTGCGGTGCCTTCTGCGCATAGTGGAAGGATATGCAGGGCAAGGCTGACGAAACGGAGTGCCCCCGGAAATAGGCCGGGCGCCACCGTCGGCAGCGTACGAGAGTAAGTCTTAGGGAATCCAGAATCTCTCTGGCGTTGGCGTGTGCTGGCGCATGAGAAGTAATGGCCAGCGTGAAATCGGCCATGCCCACGGATGCGCGTGCGGTCTTAATTGACTGCGATATCCGAAGAGATTGAATTGCCGCGAGGATGCGGCTTAGGAGTGGCGAAGCGTGCCTACTTTCAATCAATTGGTGGCCAAGGGCCGGAAGCGGCCGCGGTACAAGACGGCGAGTCCGGCATTGCAGGGATGTCCGCAGAAGCGCGGTGTATGCACTCGTGTCTACACGCAGACGCCCAAGAAGCCGAACTCGGCGTTGCGCAAGGTCGCGCGCGTGCGTTTGACCAACGGAATCGAAGTGACGACGTATATTCCCGGTGTTGGCCACAACCTGCAGGAGCACTCCATTGTGCTGATCCGCGGCGGCCGCGTGAAGGATCTGCCGGGCGTGCGTTATCACGTGATTCGCGGCACGCTGGACGCGGTGGGCGTCGCAGGCCGCCAGCAGGGGCGCTCGAAGTATGGGGCGAAGCGGGCCAAGAAGGGATAAGAGTAAGTTTCAAGGTTTCGAAGGTTTCAAGGTTTCAAGGTGAAGTTGCCCCGGGAACTTCGAAACTCCGAAACTTTGAAGCTTTGAAACCTGGAGTTCTATGCCTCGAAAAGGACATATCGCGAAGCGGACGGTTCCAGCCGATGCCGTCTACGGCTCGGACCTGGTGACGAAATTCATCAACTCGATGATGTGGCAGGGCAAGCGTTCGACCGCCGAGGGCATTTTTTATGAAGCCCTGACGAAGCTTGAGTCCAAGGGCGGCGACACGGCGCTGAAGCTTTTCACCAAGGCCGTCGAAAACGCCAAGCCCCTGCTCGAAGTCAAAACCCGCCGCGTGGGCGGCGCGAACTATCAGGTGCCGGTTGAGGTCAATGCCGACCGGCGTACGTCGCTCGCCATTCGTTGGATCATCACTTACGCGCGCGGTCGCGGCGAAAAGGGAATGGTCGACAAGTTGAGTAATGAATTGCTGGACGCGGCCAACAGCCGCGGCGCCGCCATCAAGAAAAAAGAAGATGTGCATCGCATGGCGGAAGCGAACAAGGCGTTCGCGCATTACCGGTGGTAGGCGATTTGTAATTTGGCAATCGGGTAATTTGTGATTTGAAACCCGATTCAAGTTACAAATTACAAAATTGCAAATTACAAATCAGATTTGAGTCGGAGCCCTAGAAGGAAGCGGAAAGAGTCGTGCCTAGAACAGTCCCATTAGAGCGTTGCAGGAACATCGGCATCATGGCGCACATCGATGCCGGCAAGACCACTACGACGGAGCGCATCCTGTTTTATACGGGCAGGACGCACCGCATCGGAGAGGTCCACGAAGGCACTGCGACCATGGATTGGATGGAGCAGGAACAGGAGCGCGGCATCACGATTACGTCCGCGGCTACGACCTGCACCTGGCGCGACATCCGCATCAATATTATTGATACGCCCGGCCACGTCGATTTCACGGCTGAAGTCGAGCGTTCGCTGCGGGTGCTGGACGGCGCTGTTGCCGTGTTTGATGCTGTTCACGGCGTGCAGCCGCAGTCGGAAAAAGTATGGCGCCAGGCCGATAAATATGGCGTCCCGCGCATTTGCTTCATTAATAAGATCGACAAGATGGGCGCCGATTTCGAGCACGCCATCGATACCATCCGCAAGCGCCTCAGCGCCAAGCCCGTCGCGATTCAAATTCCCATCGGACAAGAAGACAAGTTCAAAGGCGTCGTCGACCTGATCGGCATGAAGGCGATCGTGTGGAAAGACGACACCATGGGCGCCGAGTACGAGACGGAAGAAATTCCCGCCGAGCTGAAAAAGAAAGCGGAAGCGTTTCACGCGCAGCTGGTCGAAACCGTCGCCGAAAATGACGACGAGATGCTGCACAAGTTCCTCGAAGGCGAAGAGATTACGGCCGACGAACTGCGCGGGTCGCTGCGCAAGTCCACCATCGAATTGAAGGTGTTTCCGGTGGTGGTGGGAACGGCGTTCAAGAATAAAGGCGTGCAGCCGCTGCTCGATGCCGTGGTCGACTATCTTCCGTCGCCGCTCGATGTGGGCGAGACGCACGGAAAAGATCCCAACAATGGGAAAGAAGTTTCGCGCAAGCCGGACGATAAAGAGCCGTTTTCAGCGCTGGCATTCAAGATCATGGCCGATCCGTTTGTCGGCCAATTGACATTCATCCGCGTCTACTCCGGACAGTTGAAGACCGGCGATTCCGTGCTCAACGTCCGCACCGGCAAGACCGAGCGCATTGGCCGTCTGATGAAGATGCACGCCAACAAGCGCGAGGAGATCAATGAAATTCTCGCGGGCGATATCTGCGCTGCCGTTGGATTAAAGAACGTTTCTACCGGCGACACGATTTGCAACGAAGACCACCCGATCGCTCTCGAGTCGATTGAATTTGCCGCTCCCGTGATTTCGGTTGCAGTCGA
>JASHOT010000301.1 GCA_030040965.1 Candidatus Sulfotelmatobacter sp.
TTGCGATCCTTTGGCGTGGACGAACAGGACAGGTTCGAGCCCCGAGGGAACAGCAATCGCATCGGGAACGTCGGGTGCGGATTCTTGCGCGGGAACATCGTTTTGCGCGAATGTGACACAGGATGCGAGTACGATCACAGCGCCGGCCAGTCTCAACGCTCTCAGGGATCGGTCTATCATCTTTACCTCGGTGAGCTGAATTCAGACTTCTTCATCTAATTTCGTAACGTCTTGCCGGTTTTCAGGGTGTACTGAATTCTTTCCTGCGTTTTCTTTTCGCCGCACAGCGACTTGAAGCCCTCGCGCTCGAGGTCAAGAATATACTGCTCGCTGACGGGCGTTCCCGGTGTGATATTCCCGCCGCAAAGCACCTCGGCAATTTTTCCGCCCAGCTTGACTTCGTAGTCGGTGATGAAATCTCCCTGCCGCATGAGGTGAACGCCCGTTTTCAGCGCAGCCAGCAGGCTTTCTCCGGGGGCAGGAATATCAGTGCGCGGGACGGGCGGTTCGTATCCCGCACGTGCAAGTTCGAGCGCGCGCGCCTTGGCATCGGTGAGAACGCGTTCGCGATTCATCGTGATGCGGTCGGAGTCGGAGAGAAACCCCAAGCCTCGTGCTTCGTGTGCCGACGTGGCGACCTTGGCCGTTGCGATGGTTTCAAACGCTCTCTTCATGGCCTCCAGCATGTCGACCGAGCCGGCCAGCGCGTCTTTTTGGGAGCCGCTCAACGCCGCCGTGCCCCCACGCGACGCCGCAGCGGCATCGACTGCGCGCAAGAGCATTTCTTTGCAACCTCCGCCGCCGGGCAACAGGCCGACTCCCACCTCGACCAATCCTGTATAAAGCTCGGCATGCGGCTGGCGAGCTGCCGCATGCAGAGAAATTTCTGTTCCTCCTCCGAGGCATAGACCAAACGGCGCCGACACCACTGGTTTCGGCGAAAACTTGATCGCCTGCGTCATTCCCTGGAACTGGCGAATCGCGAGATCGACGTCGTCCCACTCTTCTTCCTGCACGCTCATGAGCAATAGCATGAGATTGGCGCCGACGGAAAAATTGGTGGCATCGTTCGTGATGACGAAGGCGTCGAAGTTGTCGCCCGGTCCGTTCGGCTTTAGGGTTTGAGTAATCAGCCCGATGATGTCGGCACCGAGCGAGTTCATCTTCGAGTGGAACTCAAGACACGCGACTCCGTCGGCGAGATCGACCAGCGACGCCCCAGAATTTTTCTTCACCACTCCATTCGATTTTTTCGCCACGCTGACTGACCACACACCCGCGGGAACCTGTACCGCCGCGAGCGAAGAAGAATTCAGGTCCCAAAACTTGCGCCCGGAGGCGGACTTGGAATCATCCACGTACCAGGATTTTTGCCCGGAGGTGAGAAGGCGTTCCGCGTTCTCCGCTACCGGTTTGCCTTCATGCTTCATACGGGCAACTGTCGCTTCGATTCCGGCGGCATCCCATAGCTCGAACGGACCGAGTTCCCAGTTGAAGCCAAGCCGCATGGCGCGGTCGATTTCGACGATGGAATCGGAAATCTCGGGCACGCGATTCGCCGCGTAGGTCCACAGATCGGAGAGCGCAGCCCAGAGGAATGCTCCAGCCTTATCTTTTTGAGAACCGCCAGAGGCTGCTGCTCCAGTCGACGGATTCCGGCCATCCGGCAATCCAAGCAACATGCGCAGACGCGCGCCGGTATCCTCAAGGTTTTTCGCCATGTCGATGGAGGCGAACTTCGGCCTTTGCCGCGGATGATATTCGAGCGTCTTCCAATCGATCGCGAGACGCTCCTCTTCCCCGTTGCTGCCCTTCATCTTTTTGTAAAAGCCGCTCTTCGTCTTGTCGCCCAACAGCTTTTGTTGCAGCATCTGGCTGAAAAAATCGGGCAGACGAAGATCGCTGCGCTCGTCGCGAACATTGGCCGTCATGTTCGACACGACGTGCCCGAGAATGTCGAGCCCGACGAGATCGATGGTGCGGAAGGTGGCCGACTTCGGCCATCCCACGGCCTGTCCCGTCAGTGCATCGACGTCTTCGATCGTCAGGTCCATTTCCTGCATGAGACGAATCACATTCAAGACAGAAAATGTGCCGATGCGATTGCCGATGAAGTTCGGGGTGTCCTTCGCCATCACCACACCTTTGCCGAGGCGCACGTCACAGAAATGCGAGATCGTGTCAATTGCCGCCCGGTCTGAGTCAGGCGTGGGAATCAGTTCGAGCAGCCGCATGTAGCGAGGAGGATTGAAAAAGTGCGTGCCAAACCAGCTCTTGCGGAAGTCGTCGGAAAATCCTTCGGCGATTTTGCTGACGGGCAAGCCACTCGTGTTGGTCGTGATGATCGTTCCCGGTCGGCGAACAGCGTCTACTTTTTTCAGGAGGGCGCGCTTGATTTCAAGATTCTCAACAACTGCCTCGATGATCCAATCGACTTCCGAAAGTTTCTTTAGATCGTCTTCGAAATTTCCTACCGTGACCAGCCGGGATAAAGATGGCTCCATGAAGGCCGACGGCTTCGATTTTCTGGCACCCTCAAGTCCCGCGATCGCAATTTTGTTTCGCGCCGGCGCATCGGCGTCGGGCGGAACGATATCGAGCAAGTAATTGGGCACCCCGGCGTTGGCAAAGTGTGCAGCGATGCGGGCGCCCATGGTTCCGGCGCCGAGAATTGCAACGTTATTAATGCGCTTCATGACTGACCCTCAGGTGACAAGTAAAGATAGAAAAACGAAAAGGGAAACGAGGTGATTCCTGTGCGAAAGCTCCACCGGTGAAAATATCATCGACATCGTTCGGCGTTTGCTGGTTTTGTGAACCGCCCATACTAATCGCAGGGAGGCTAGTTTATCCAGAGATTGCAATCACAGGTACTGATCGAATCAGATCAGTACCGAATCACAGATCGGCGTGCATTCTGACGTAATCCAGTGCCTTGCTCGCCATCTGCTTCTCGCCGCGATACGCCAGCAGCTTCGGGGCTTCCTCCAGCCGCACCCACTTTGCTCGCGCCACTTCGATTCGCATTTCATGGGAAATCTCGTCGATGCGTCCCGATTCATAGCGCAACAGATAGAAACTAACAATTTTGAAGACGCGCTCGTGGTCGGCCCATGTCCGGACGTAAACGTACTTGATATCCGCAAGCTTGGTGATGGGCACAGCGGTGATTCCGGTTTCTTCCCGCACCTCGCGCAAAGCGGCGTCGAGCGCCTTTTCTCCGGGATCGACCAAGCCTTTCGGCAAGCAGAGAACCGACTTCGATTTCGGCCGAACCGCCCGCTTTCGTGGGCTCGCGGCGACGCCCTCTTCTGCGTCAGTATCTTTAGGCACGGCAGCAGCCGGTTCGACCGGTAGTTCAATGGCCGCCATCCACCACTCGCCATCTTTACGGCAGATAACCACCCCACCCGCCGAGATCTCACGCACCATACTGTCCGCAAGTTAGCAGGAATACACGATCTTCGTCACCTTTCCCGGGTTTTGCGAGGTAACTGTTACTGCCTTTGGCTGATCCCCAAGGTTATGTCCGATGGCACTGACGTGCCGTTACACCCTGCCGCACAGTTGTGGCATCTTAAGATATAGGTTCGGCACGTCTGGGTGCGCAACGGTGCCGTAGAAGTGGGGTTCGCGGTGAAGAGTCTGGGGAAGATCATTCGCTCGGTGCAGGCATTTGGGCGGGAGCTTTCCCGCAAGAACGCCGCAACTCCTCCTGCGCAACTTCCCGCAATTGGTCTGGCATTGGGCGGCGGATTTGCCCGCGGTATAGCCCATGTTGGCGTTCTCAGAGTTCTCGAGCAGGAGGGTATTCCGGTTCGGGTCGTGACCGGCACGAGCGTGGGAGCGCTGATCGGCGCATCCTATTGCAGCGGTCTCACTCCGGACGAACTTCATCGCATCGCCCGCAGCGTACGCTTCACGACATTTGCACGCTGGACGCTCTCGCGTTATGGCTTTGCCTCCAACGACCGCATGACTGATTTTCTGACCCGCATTCTCAAGGCCAAGACTTTTGAGGAATTGCGCATCCCGATGGGCGTAACCGCGACGGATTTCAACACTGGCGAGGGAGTCGTCTTTCACTCCGGCTCGATTATCGACCCGGTGCGGGCCAGCTGCGCGTATCCGGGCATGTTTTTGCCCCTGGAGATCGGCGGGCGTTATCTGGTCGATGGCATGTTGTCGCATCCGGTGCCGACTCGTCCGCTTCGCGAGATGGGCGCGGAGCGCGTAATCGCAATACATCTAAAAGGCACGTGGGCGAGCAGCGGGCCTCCGCGGCATCTGTTTGACGTCATCGGACAATCCTTCGCGATCGCGCAGGATGCAATGTCTGCCGAGTGGAAGTCGGCTGCCGATCTGGTGGTTGAGCCCGATGTGGCGGGATTCGCCTATGACGATTTCAAGCGCTCCGACGAACTGATCAGAGTTGGCGAGGAAGCCATGCGCAAGGCCATGCCCGCAGTGCGGCAATGGCTGCAGGCGCCTGCCGAGGCTACGTATCCGGCTGTGGAGCGTCGTAGCGCACCCCGTGTTTCGCCGATGCCCGCGGACTAGCCTAGTCAAAGTCCGTTTCCCTAAGAACCTATCTTTCCGTAACTGTTCCGGCGTTCGAACAGGAGCACATAACGCGCTTCTTTCCCGGCAAAGGGTATGTAGATGTAGAATTCGTCTTTGCGCAATGTGTATTTCTGTAAGACTCCCGCATCGGCGCCCGAGAAAAAGCTCGACAGATAATCGCAGTCTACATTCTGCGTGCAGGCGAAATATGTGGGCGTGTACACCTTGCGATCGTCAGAATAGTAATCGTTG
>JASHOT010000302.1 GCA_030040965.1 Candidatus Sulfotelmatobacter sp.
TCACCTAAGGCAAGAGCCGGATGCGGGAAACCCGCTCGTCCGGATCCGTGGAGGGGGTCATGAGTGATCGTGATCCCTACTCCGACTTCAGCAGTACTCTCGGTTCTCTTTAAGGTTCGGCGTGAATGCCCTTGCAATTCGTTACTTGATGCCGAAAATTTACCGCGTCAAGTGTTGCGGGAGCAGAAGCGTCTCCCGCGACGCGGCGTTGTTCCGTCCGCGACGCGCCTTCCGCTGCTCTTCCATTTGTTGATATTGCGTCGTCACATCGGTCAGGCGGACGTTCTCGTAGCCGCTGCGCTTCGCCATAATGCGATAGTCGAAGGCGATGCTGGAGCGGCCACCTCCCAACTCGTGCACTTCAAAAGAGGTTGGCGTTTTTTGGCTGACGTATAGTCCATTGCAGTCCCCGTTCGGGGTCAGGAAGACGTGGTACTCCAGGGCTGTGTTTACGGTCTGGGCAAAGATGGGATCGAGGTCTACACGGGTTGAACCATTGCTGAGCGCGCCGGAGCCTGCATCCTCAAACCAGTTCTCCGGCGACTGCATGGCGTAAAGAGAAACTTTGCGCGCGCCGCCTTCGGTCGGCACGACGGAGGCGACCTTGCCGGTGCACGCCACATCACCGCTTGCGCCGATCGAACAAGTTCCGGAAGCAGTATGAGTAACGATGGTAGCTGCGCCAGTTCCGCCCCCGCCATCGTTCACAAGGTAGAGAGTTGGATTTGTCGAGCTATTGTTGAAGAAGTCTCCTGCAGAATTGTCATCAGCCGTTCCCACTATCCCAGCGGACTGACCTGCCGCTGCGCCGGTGTCACCCCAGACTCCGGCATCGGCGAGCACGGTGGACTCTTCGTTGCTGCAGCACACCGCAGTGGCCTTAACCGCGACCGCTCCGTACTCGGTTGTACTGTTTGCCAGCCCACTCAAGGCCGAAGCGCCACCACTATTGTTGACGAAAAATCCCGCAAAGCCACCGTCCGCGGTTCCCAAGACCCCTACACCCCTGCCGTTCCCGGTGTCTCCCCATACCCCGGAAAGGTGGCCGTAGGACTGGCCAGTTTCACTCGCGCTTGACGAAGCTCCATAAACGCCGAGGTTCGAGCTGGTGCCGTACACGCCGATGTTGCTGCTTGATCCTTGAACGCCATACCCGCTGCTGCTGGCACTCGATCCATATACGCCGTTGGTTGTACCGGTGGAGGCGGAAGCGACTCCCTTGACTCCGGAAGCGTTGGTGCTATCGGTTGTGCCCACAATCCCCGGATTAGCTCCCGAGGTCGCGGTGTTCGTTACCTGCAAAACGCCAGCGCCGTTGGTTCCGGTGATGGTCGCAACGTTGTTGATGGTCTGCGTTCCCGTGAAAGTGTTGTTTGCCCCCAACTGCGGATAGACGGAGTTGAGCGCCGACTTATTCAGGTTCAAGGTCACGTTGCCGCTCGTTCCTCCGCCGGTCAGATCAGTACCAGCCGTTACACCGGTGATCGTCCCTGTGCCCGTTGCGGCGATGCAGGCCCACGCGCTGCCATTCCATTGCAGGATCTGGCCAGAGGAGCACGAGTCGGTCAGGCTGAGATTCAGCGTGCCATTCGTACCGCCGCCGGCGAGTCCGCTACCACTCGCCGTGGTCACTCCCGTGATCGTCCCATCGCCTCCGGCATAGGCGATGTCCAACTCCGCGGGATGGCTCGTGCCAGTATTCTCTTTGCTGTCGAACGTGGCGTTGAAGGCACCGTTCGCGACCAGAGCGATGCCGTCATTCTTTTCAGCCCCGCTCAGCCACGCCTGCACCGCCGAGGTAACATTGACCAGGATGTATTGATTCTTGTCGGCCGTGGTGATCGATACACCGGATGCAATGCTGCCTCCCAGCGCCGGCTCGTTGCTGGCGTCAATCGTGCTCTCGCTCCACGCGCCATTGACGTAGTCAACATCTAGGCTGCCGGCGGTCGTAACCGAATTCACGTAGAGTTTCAGCGTGGCTTGGTTGATCGTCGCCGTGGTCGGAATCGAAGCCAGATTGAACTGGATATAGGTGATTTCGTCGGCGCCGTTGACGTAGAGCAGCGTGGAGGTTCCATAGTTGGTGGTAGGGTCGGCGGTATTGGTAAACGAGTCGGCGAGCGGCGTGATCTGGGCGTAAGCCGCACCAACAAAAGACGAACCCAGAATCAGAGCCAGAATCGCTGCTGGCACTAACTGCAAGTTCTGATTTTTCACAATAGCCCTCCAAGCTCTTCATGACGATTCCATCGAAATGGTCACCGGGAAATCGTTCTCTTTACACCCTTACGGAATGCCCCGCGCCACCAGACGTCCGCTTCTCAAAAACTGCCCAGGCGTCTAGCGCGACGCCTGGGTGACGGTTGGCTTCGTTGGAGTCTTTAGCTCCCGAAGCTTTGGCGGAGCTGGCAATGGCCGCCGTTGGATCATCGGCGCACGGCGCGTTACCACGCGCGGATGGGTTGCCGAAGCGCTGGCAGACTTGAGCTCAGCCGGCGCCAGTTTCGACGGCGCTTCGTAGCCGATGCGGGCCGTCTCCGGCGCACCGAAAAGTTCGGGATGCAGGTAGTGGCCGCGGTCCTGCGGGGCTTTTTCGACTTCCGTCTGGATGCGATGTGCGTCGGCAAACGCGTCGTGGCGAATGCCCGTCACTTGCCAGGAGACTTTGACATTGGGCAGATTTGTCCTGATCTGGAACTGATTGCTCTCAATCTCGCTGGCGACGATGGCTTGGGCAAACTGCCCGATCACCGTCAGTTGATAGCGAAAATCTTTGTTGAGAGCTTCGAACCAATCCGGCAGAGTCACCGTTGCGAAGCCTTCGCTGTCGGTGGTGATGTTGCCGTTGTAAATATTCATCATGTCGGGCGATTCGACGAAGGAGTGATAGAGATACTTATTCGCCGGATCGAGCGGATGGTCGATCTTGAACGTGCCGGAAGGTTTGCTGAAAGACGTAGTTACATCCAGATTTGTAATGGTGACTGTGCTGACTGAGCCGTTGTTGCTCAGAGTCATCGGCGAGGGACCACTGCCGTTGTTGATGCGGAAAACGATCTTTCCGCTACCGCTGGCGTTGAGGTACGTGTTGCCGCTGGTATCGCCCTGCAGCGTGTAATTCTCGCAGTTCGACGACATGCCATCTAAGTTACCCAGTTGCAGGCCCATCGTGTCGCTGCAGCCGGTACCGCCGATGAAAGCGGTTCCTCCCGAGGCCCCGTCTATGGCACTGATGACCGGAGCAGTCGATTGGCTCGAAGTGTTCTGCACAAACAGAGTAGCTAGCGCATTCGCGTTGTTCTTTGCAAATAGTGCGGTGCCGTCATCGGTAGTAGCGTACACGCCGGTTCCCAGCGATGAGTCGCCCCAAACCCCGATATCCTGACTGAGGCCAACGCTTCCAGTACTACTCAACGTGCCGTCGCTTCCAAAGATACCCGGTCCATCCGTGGCTCCGCTTGTCCCCGGTAAGTACGGTCCGTTTCCGGAAACGCCGGCGATGGGGAAACCTGCGGATTGGCCAAGCCCGTCTCCCGCCAACGCGAGGACACCGTTTCCGCCGGGCCCGTTTGTGGAATATCCGCCATAGAAGATGGCGCCCAGGCCTCCGCCGGAACCCACGGAGCTTGTGTCGATCCCGTCCGCTGCCTCTACGCCCATTCCCCCCGGATAGTTAGTCGAGCTAACAGACCCGGACGGTCCCCCCAAAAAATCCCCCCCGAACCCATAAATGCCAGTGCCATTTCCTTCCACTCCTAGTCCGAAATTACTAGCAGTGCCGTGGACGCCGATATTGGCGGCGGTGCCGTACACGCCAACACCGGATGACGACGAACTGGTTGAGGTAGCCTGCCCATACACGCCGATTCCGCCGGTACTCGAAGAGATGCCCCAGACGCCGGTGGACGCTCCGCTGGTGGCCAGGTCGTTCCCCAGAACGCCGGCGCCGTTGGTCGCCACGCCGCTGGTTCCGGTGCCGCCGGGAGCAGTTGCTCCTCCGGCAACACCCACGGTACTCGAGCTGGCAGAGATCGCGTTCAATGAATTGGGAGCGTTCACGCTGATGCCGGCGAAACTTCCTGAATAGGTGACGTTCAGTTCTCCGGTGATGGTCTGATTGCCGGCGAAGGTGTTGGCGGTCCCTAGCTGGGCATAGGCCGAATTAAGTGCTGAGGTGTTGAGGTTCAAAGTCACCTTGCCGCTGGTGCCTCCGCCGCTAAGGCCGCTGCCCGTGGCCGTGGTCACGCCAGTGATCGTCCCATCGCCGGTTCCAGGAAATGTCTGTCCTTTCGCAAAGGTGATGAGGCCATCGCTGGCAATGTTCAATCCGGTCTGGGCCGGCGAAGTCGTTCCTGATCCGAACAGCAGATTGAGCGTGGCCGAGGGCGAAGTCGTGTCGTTGCCGCTTGGCTGCGCCTGCCACTCGAACGTTTCTGCCACAGCCTTGCTCGTGCTGCTGTTGAAGGCCGAGGCTGCGAAGTTCAGCGATCGTGAGTCGAATCCTGCAGTCGAGGTCGCGGTTCCGCTGGACGGCAGATTCAGCTTGCCGCCCACGTTGATGGCGGTCGTGCCGGTCTGGGTCAGAATCGAGTTCTGGATGTTGGTGGCGGTCGAGAATGCGGGGATCGTACTCACCGTTCCGCCAGTGGTCGTCACGTCAGACGTTGTCGGAGGCGGCGCGGATGTGCTGTTGTTCGCCGCGGCGGTGCTGGCTGATGAAGCGTTATCTGCGCTTCCGGCGGTCGGCGGCGCGGCCAGCACGAAGGCCGAAGGCGGAAGCCCCCCTATGGTTTCCGCATCTCCGGCCTTCAGTGCATAGGGCGCGCTGACCAGCAACACGCGCGGCTGCTCGGCTTCCCCTTCGACCTGCACGCCCAGCCAGTGCGCCTGGCCGGCGACGAAAATGTCGGAGGGCAATCCTGTGCTGCTGGTCGAACCCAGCATGACGGTGTAGTGACCGTGAATGTCCGGCTGCACGTTCTGAGTTTCCATCCAGAGTGCGGCTCCGCCGGTCTGTTCAGAGTAAAGAGAGAATGTGACGGCGACGGTGCCGCTCAGCGGTTTGCCGTTGGCATCGGTCAACGTTCCGCTGAAATTGATCAGCGGCGGCACGGCGACATTCGTATTGGTTGATACCATCTGCTGTTGTTGCGCCGCGCTAAGCAGACTGCACAGGAACAAAACCAGAACTGCACTCGACACATGAAACCGGCTCATAGGCTTCTCCCCTTATTGCCCGCCGATAGGACACCCGTCCCCTAGTTCTTTCACGAGCCTTCTTGTAGACGAGGTCGCCGGACTTGCTCTTCTGCGGCAGTAGTTTCTGTCCGCACAGCGCGCATGTATCGGAACCCGTCGCTGGAACGCCACTCATCAGCACGATCACGCCTCGTCGTTCCACAGTCACCTCGGTGTGGATGGTTCAGCTCACCTGGGCTTCCGGTCCGGAACTGAACAACCTTGCCCAGTTGAAGAGCCGCTGATAGAGTTTCTGCAACGCGACCTCGCTCGTTCTGCGGGCGAATATTGCTGTACCCCCTCCAAAAAGGCCAGTGACGCGTTGTGACCGGCCTTGACAAGTTGTGAATCGGGCGCAAGTCAATGAAATCAGGGGAGAAATTTCAGTTTGGCGAATTCGAAGTCGATCCTCTGACGCGCACTCTGCGGCGAAGAGAAGAGGTCGTCACCCTCAATCGTCGGGCCTTTGAGGTACTGATTTACCTGGTGCAGAATCCAGGAAGGGTGCTGAGCCGGGATGAACTGCTGAAGAATGTCTGGCCAGACACGTTTGTCGACGAGAACAGTCTGGCGCAAAGCATCTCGGCGCTGCGGCGCGCCCTGGAAGAAAAGCCCGGGGAAAACAACTACATCGCTACCCTGCCCGGACGAGGCTATCAGTTTGTTTCGCCGGTCAAAGCTCTGACCACAGATGATTTGGCGATATTGCCGGAGCCGCCCGATGGCAGCGCCCGCGCTGCCGGATTGCTGGTTCAGCAGGAAACAATCCGGACCACCATCACAAGGAGAGAGCAACTGCCGGAGTTGCCTGCGCCGCGTCGCACCTCGGCAATAGTCATCCTGGTTGCTCTGACAATCGGAGGCTTGCTGGCCATTCTATTTATTTCGGTGCCGATGTCGATCCCCAGAGTCTCGCGCGCGATTCGTCTTACCCAAACCGGGCGGGTAGAGCCCTCAGGGCGCGTGCTGACCGACGGTCTCAGACTTTACTTCACCGAACGGCTCGGCGGCACCTGGGCCTTGGCACAGGTTTCCGAGCATGGCGGCGAGCCTCAGTCGATTTCAGCCTCGATTGATAACATCGCGCTGTATGACATTGATCCCGGCCGGGCGCGTTTGTTAGTAGGCTCGCAGACCCCGAATAGTGATTTCGATGACCCCCTTTGGGTCATTCCGACCAGTGGTGGCTCCCCGCGTCGGATTGCCGATGCCTTCGCAGGCGATGCCGCCTGGGCGCCGGACGGACACAGTCTTGCCTACAGTCGCAAAGGTGAGATCTTTGTCGCTGACAGTGATGGCCAATGGCAGCGCAAGTTATTCTCCGCTCCGGGGAACGTCTTTTCTCCTTCCTGGTCGCCCGATGGGCAACTGCTCAGTTTTAGCGTGCGAGACTCCGCCAACGGTAGCGTCTCTGTCTGGGAGATTGGAGGCGATGGAAGCAATCCTCATCCACTCACTTTCGGCTGGAGCAAGCCTCGAAGCGTTTGGAACGATGGGGAATGCTGTGGAGCATGGACTCCCGATGGCGCGTACTTTGTTTTTCGTTCCGTGCGCGACAACGTGCAAAGTTTCTGGATGGTTCGAAGAAAATCAAGCTGGTTCCATAAGAGAACGGCTCCTGTGCAGGTTTATACAAGCCCCGAGCAAATCGGCGAACCGAGATTCAGTCCCGACGGCAGCAGGATTTTGTTCGTTAACTACCAGGAGCGGCGTGAGCTTCTGAGTTATGACTCCCGCCGTAAAATCTTTGCGCCTTATCTGCGCGGCATTCCTGCCCGGCATTTGAGTTTCTCGCGCGACGGGCAGTGGGTGGCGTACGAGAACGAAACGGACAAAACCTTGTGGCGCTCCCGCATTGACGGAAGTCAGGCTGTGCAATTGACCTTTCCTCCACTCGAGGCGCTTCAATCCAGCTGGTCGCCCGACGGAAATCAGATTATCTTTTCCGCCAGCGAAAACCTATATCTCATTCCTGCCAAGGGAGGCACTCCAATCGTCCTCACGAGCGGGATTGAGCCGAGCTGGTCCGCCGACGGCCGTTCGGTTCTCTTTGTTACCAGTCCGATAGGTGCTGCAGGCTGGCACCCTAGCATTTACCAGCTCGACCTGGCCACGCACAACATCCAGCTGATTCCAGGATCCCAGGACTTCGAGGGACCACAGTGGTCGCCTGATGGCAGATATATCGCGGCCGCCGATCGAAAGGATGGGAAACTAGGCCTGTTCGATTCCAGTCGTCAACAATGGTCGGCGCTGGCGGACGGCCTTCCGTACGGCTGGGGAATCCGTTGGTCCGCCGATTCCAGGTATGTCTATTATCAGCACCACGCCGGAGAAGAGCAGCCGATTTTGCGGGTTCGCCTCAGCGATCATGTGGTGGAAGAGGTTACGTCTTCGCGGCAGATGCTTCGCGCTGACGTGCTGAGCTATACCATGACCGGGCTGGCGCCCGACGGTTCTCCGCTGGTTTCCCTGGTGCGTAGAAATTCCGACGTCTACGCTTTGCAACTTGAGCTTCCGTGAACAGCGCCGGTCCTCCTGGCTGAACCCGCGCTTGCATAATCCTCAGATTGCGGCCTAGCAGTGAGGAGTTTCGGAAATGTGATGGTCTTGAACGTCCTCGCTTCGAAGATCCTCGTCTCGACGGTCCTGAATTCTTCCTTTCCAGTTGCCGCCACCGCCGCGCCAATATTTGATCGCCGAGTCTATGGAGGCCGCTAAATAAAATAGCGCGGCCAGCGGCAGGGTCAATGCCCATACGGTATGCAGCCGATAATAACGGACGATGCTGGAGTACGTGATAGTCATCGCCGTGCTGGCCGCCACACCCAGAAAGATGGTCAACCGGCCGCGAGTCAGCAACAACAATGGAGGCGCCAGATAGGTGATCATCATGCCCGCAACTGTCGACAGCAGCAGCAGCGACGAGTGCTTCAGTTGATTGAACGCCGTGCGCGAGACCATGCGCTCGATGTGAGAGAAGCTCTCGTATCGACGTAAGCTTTGGCTCTGATCAGTTAATCCCAGCCATAAACTTCCGCCGTGCTTCTTGAGGAGCGCGGCGAGCGAGCAGTCGTCGATAACGGCGCTACGAATGGATTCCAGTCCTCCGGCGCGTTCCAAAGTTTCTGCTCTCACCAGCATGCAGCCCCCAGCCGCGCCAGCGGTCGAGCTCCGAGGATCGCGCACCAACGCCGGCGGATAGAGCATGAAAAAGAAATACACAAAGGCGGGAATGAGCAGTTTTTCCGGAAGACTTTCACAATGCAGCTTCACCATGAACGAGACCAGATCGTATGGACCCTGCGAAGCAATGAGACCAAGATTTGCTACGGTTTCCGGACCGTGCACAACATCGGCGTCTACGAGCAAAAGCCATTCGGGATGCAACGCGCTTGCGCGCTCAATGCCCTGCTGCATCGACCACAATTTTCCCGTCCAGCCCGCAGGCACGGGGTTGCCCTGAAATACAGTCAGCGCGTCGGCCTTGCCCGCTTCTTTTGCCGCGCGCCACGCAACGTCCGCTGTGCCATCGCTGCTCTCATCATCAACGAGAATGACGGGCATAGCGACGCTCTGATTCAACAATGACGCGATAACCGGTCCGATCAGTTCTGCCTCGTTGCGGGCTGGAACTACGGCAACGACACCTCCACAAAATTCTGCTTTGCCCCGCAGGCTGGGCTCCGCGCTGTTCATGCGCCAGAAGGATGCTCTCGCGAAGGCGAGGTAAGACCAGATTGCGACAGTGAGCATTGCGACGCTCGTGGTGAAGATCGACATTGACGTGAGCGCGAGAGTCAGCTTGGGAGAGGTTACATCAAGCGTGGGCATATCAGGGTTGGTCAGCGAAAAGATCCCACAGAATATCTCAAGCCGAACATCTCAAGCAGAACAATCGGACAATCTGCCAACGTCGCGTACGATCGCCTCGGTGAAGTTCATGCGGATTCCATGTTCAGGCCGCAAGATTACCATGGGGCGCGCCTCGATCATCTGGCCGGGAACGAGCGAGAAATCGTATTTTCTGAGCAGAACATCAAGGATCATGAGCATCTGCAACATGGCGTAGTTGCCGCCGATACATCCGCGAGGGCCCGCTCCGAAAGGCAAATGGGCGAAGGGCGTGAGCCGCTTTTCCCTCGTTTTCGAGAAACGTTCGTGGTCGAAGCTCTCAGGATTGTCCCAGTAGCGCGGCGAATGGTGCGCGCCGTGGATGAACACAACCACGGTCGATCCTCCGGGGATATCGACGTCACCGGCGCGATCGTCTGCGAGGGCCATTCGGTCGACCATCCAAAACGGCGGATAAAGGCGCAGGGCTTCATTGATGACCTGAGTCGTAAACTCGAACTTCGGAACGTCCGAGTAACTCAAAGGCCTATCGCCCAACACAATATCGAATTCCTCCCGTACTTTTTCGACGCAGTCCGGTCGCGTACTGAGCAGGTAGAGAAGCCACGATAACGCGTTCGACGACGTTTCATGGCCGGCCACCAGCAGTTGCATGCTCTCGCTGACGATCAACTCGTCTTCCATGCCATGGCCGTCGCTGTAGCGAGCATCGATCAGGATTTGCAGAAGGTCGTGACCGGGGACTTCCTTTCGCCGTCGCTGAATGTAGTCGCGCAAAATGCCGAATGCCCGGTTTCGCAACTCCCAGTGTCGGCGCAGTTCACCCGAGACGGCAAACCAGGGATTCAGATAGGGCTGAATGGTTTGCCGAACCATAAATTCCTGAACGGTCGAGATCGCGTGGCTGATGGTGTCGATGTCATCCTCTTTCAGCCTGGCGCCAAACAGAGATTTGGCGACCATCGCGAAAGTAATCTTCATCATCACGGGATAGATATCGACCGGGCCGCTACGGCATTGCCGGTCGAAGTCGCGAAGCGAGTCAGCCAGAGAATCCCGCATGATGGAAGACAGAACTTCGAGTTGCTTCCGCTCAAAACCGGCCTGGATGAGGCGGCGTTGCGTTTTCCAGGCTTCGCCCTCCGTGGTGAGGAGACCCTTGCCCAGGAAATGACCCATCCGTTTTTTTTGGATGTGGGACTTGTGATAGTTGTCGGAGTTGGTCTTCAGCACATGCTGAATGACGACGGGATTGATTGTGACAATAGCTTCTTTGACGCCGCCAAAATAGAAGCGGAAGGTGTCGCCATGGATTCCGATGTACTTCGTGAGAACCCGCACCGGATTGTGGGCCATCGCGCGCGAATCCAGGAAGGACTGGAATCGGGAGACGGCGGGGATGCTTTGCGGCAAGGTCACGCCTCGCTGTCCGAGTGCTGGAATGACGCACGCTGTTTAGTCATATGGAATCGATTATGCAGTCGGAAGCCGATCCTCGCTCCCCAACTGCTTCAAGAGAAGCAAATGATGTTTGATCGCTCGAATCATTGTCGGATGCTGCCGGTACGGAATGCCATACTCTTCGGCGGTTTCCTTCACAATCCTGGTGAGCGAAGCGTAATGAGTGTGGCAGACATAAGGGCAGAGATGATGCGCGATGTGGTGATTGAGTCCTCCCGTAAGCCAGCCGACCAGGGGTCTCGTAGTCGCATAGTCGGCCGTGGTCGCAAAGATGTGATAGATCCCGTTGTCAAATTCGCTGCGGCTCGAAGGAAAGTAAGTGCCGTCGACACAGTGCGTGGTCTGGAATACGAGGGCTACGCTCAGACCGATGATCAAATGGGCAAGCAAGAAAGACAGGCCGACCAGTGCAATCGACTTTCCCATCACCACGACCGGCAGGACCAGCATGTAGGTAAGGTAAAAAGCTTTGCCCGCAAAGAGGGTGACATATTCCCGCACCGGATGCCTGGTTTTCAGATAATCGTGGGAAGGGAAGAAGAAGCATTCAAAGTCTCTTACAAACACGTAGTCCAGAGAAAACAGCGCGTAAACAACCAGCGCATAGATGTGTTGAAACCGTTGCAGGGGCAGGCGAGGTTCATGAGGTGTAAACCGTAGGATGCCGCGTCCGGTCAGCGCGTCGTCCTCACCGGGAAGATTGATGCACGAGTGGTGGCCGCGATGATGGAGAAGACGCCACATGTATGAGCTGATTCCGCAGACATCGAAAACATAATTGAGGGATTTGTTGACCGACGGTACCGATGAAATGGCGTTGTGGTTGCTGTCGTGCGCGATGTTCAGCAAAAGAAACGTCTGGGCGATGGCATTCAGAAGGTAGAGGCTGACGAACCTCCATGAGTCCGGTTTGAACGTGTAAAGGGCAATCCAGCTGCCCGCCAGCACCGTCAGCCCGACCGCGATCTTGATCCACATGGCACGGTCGGCTTTGGGGGAAATGCTTTCTTTGGAAAAAAAATCGTCGAGGCGGCGGCGCAGGACCTTTGGGAATGAAGATGCAGACGCAGGATCTGCCACAGAGTGCCGCAGCCCGGCCTCCGAGGGCACAAGATCATCAATCTCTTGGTTCAGACTGACCCGGTTCAGCTTGATAAGCACCTCGTCGTCAACGCTACCAGCGCGATGCCGTCAAGCGAACGCATCCCGTCCCGGCTGGCAACAGTCGACCAGCCGGCAGGCGGACTTTGTGCCCAGACACAGCCTCTGGCGCAAGGGTGAATTAGCAATGCTAGCTCGAAAACTTGAGGAAGATCAAGGGAATTTCAGGTCATCCGGCCCACCCGTAACCGCGCATGCACTCCGAAGTGACAGAGGGTGAAATTCTTTTCAAGCTTGCATAAATCTCTGTTACCATCGACGGCTCAGTGATAAGCATGAAAACGCTGGGGGTCGGGTGATCCGACATAAGGGAGGGACTTGTCTTTGCGGTCGGCGCCCATTGGTACATAGCATGCAGCTAGACTTTAGCTCTCTAATGCGGAATCTTCTATCCATACAGGAGGTTAACGAATGGCGGTGCTACCGCCATGAGTGCCGATCCGATCTATGATCGCTTCGATTTTGGACAAGCTGGAGACTTTAGGGAATCAGCACCCACGCAAGCTTCTCTATTCCTACATTGATGTGAACGGTCATCCGGTTGGGGGCTACTCCTACGAGTCGTTCCTCCACCGGATAAAGGTGATCGCCGGTCATTTGCGCAAGCAGCACGGTTTCAAGTCCCAGGACCGTCTTCTGCTGGCGTACCCGCCTGGGCTTGAAATGATCTGCGCATTCTTTGGCTGCGTACGCGCAGGATTGATTCCCGTGCCCGTCTATCCTCCCAGTTCTCGCGATTTCCAGAGCGCCCTCTACAAAATGGTCCACATCGCAAAGGACTGCCAGGCTGCCGGCATTCTCACCGGCAAAGATTACCTCGCATCCCTGAAAACCAATCTTGCCAGAAGCGGAGTTTCGGCATGCGGGGTCGACGTTGACTATGTTTCCAGTCTTCGTTGGGTTGTGACGGAAGACTTCGTGGATAAAATCTCGGATGAAACGTTCAACGGCGCTTCGAACGTTCTGTTTCTTCAGTACACCTCGGGGTCAACTCGAGATCCTAAAGGGGTAATGGTCACGCACGAAAACATTCTGCATAACTGCCCGCTCGTGATCGACCATGACGCCCCCGTTGTCGTCTCCTGGCTGCCGCAATATCACGACATGGGTCTGATTGGATGCTACCTTTATCCGGCGCTGACAGGCGGCACGACCTACGGCTTTGCCCCCAACGATTTTATTCAGCGCCCGGCACTGTGGTTCGACGCGATTAAGACCTA
>JASHOT010000303.1 GCA_030040965.1 Candidatus Sulfotelmatobacter sp.
TGAGACATGCCCTGTCCGCTAAGCGCGGCCTTCCGCCCTTGGGCTTGGCTTTGCCGACTGGGATAAACGGTTCTACCAGTTCCCACAACCCGTCAGGCAAGAGTTCGGTGGCCATTGGACAACTCCCGCGCGTAGGAATGTTCCAACCTTTTCACGGGTTGCTGGAGACATGCGGTTTTGTTAGACGTTTTTAGGGCATACTACGGCGATTTTTGCGTCCGCGCCTGGATCGCTGTAAAAGCAGCCTTGGCCTTGTCGTTGTCCGGGTCGATTTTCACGAAAGCTCCGATTTCTTCATCCGCGACAGCGATTTTGCCTGCCTTCTCGTAAAACAACGCTAGCAAGAAATGTGGAAGTCCCGTCTGCGGATCGAAATGCTCTGCGCTGCGAAGCGCCTTTTCGGCTTCACTCAGGCGACCAAGACGCCATTCGGCCAGCCCCAAGTCCACGTAGCCCATCCCACTGGGCTCAGCGGAGAGGGATTGCGTAGCTTGCTCTCTGGCTTCGGCAAAACGACCTTCCGCATAATAGACTTCGCTTAGCCGGTCCATAGACTTGGCATCATTCGGCGCCAGTTGCACAACCGTTTGCAACTGCTTTTCGGCTTTCGCCCATAGTCTGAGCTCCTGATAGCAGGTGCCTAGATTCCGATGCACTCCTTCATCACCAGGATCTAATCTGGCGGCTGGTTCCAGATATGCAACCGCGTCGTGGTAGCGCTTTACGGTGGTGTCAAGCATTCCGAGGTTTCCTAGAATCAGCTCTGCGCCGGGAGCAACCCGCAATGCCGCTCGCCATTCTCGCTCCGCTGCTGTGATGTCGCCTTTATCCCAAAAGACTTTTCCCAAGTTGTTGCGTATCCAATATGCATTGGGCTGACGCACAAGGGTTTGAGAATACAAGGTCAAGTCGTCGTGCCAGTCATGGTTTCGGGCCACGATCTCGCAGACCGCCAGAATGGCTACGGTGGCGATCACCCCTGCCAAACATTTCTGCAGCGGAACCGATCTCAGCGCACTGCTACTCCATGCGGCAACCAACCCCCATCCGACAAGCCAGCAGAAGCCAACAGAAGGTAGGTAAGCATATCGCTCGGTAAAAACATTCGCTGCCAGCCATCTCGGGTTCAACACCGGTGCGATTGTGGCAAAGAACCACACCAGCGCAAAGATCGGAAGCCGATCACGCTTCCATTGAAATCTGATGAACACGCCCGAGGCGAGCAACACAAGACCGCCGATCAGCGTCCACGTGCGAAGCGAACTCCAGTCGCTCAAGAACAGATAATAGGCACAGAGGCGGACAGGCCAGAGCAGCTTCCCGGTGTACTGGCCGATCAAAGCTATGGCCGCGACGAGCACCTGGCTAAACTTCAAATCAAGATTCACTCGGGATGCGAGCGCCGCTCCCAGAAAATGGATTCGCAAAGCGAAATACATACCAACCAACAGCCAAAGGATTCCATATCGGGAAACTTTTTCGCTCAAGGCGGTCTGGCGGCGGTCCTCGCGGTAGAAATGCTCAAAGAGCGTCGCGACCACGGGAAGCGTCGCGGCCGGTTCTTTCGAAAGGAGCGCCAAAGCGAAACATACGGCCATGGCGATCTGACGCGGAATCCAATCGCGAACCCGAATGTGATTCGCAGCGCCCAGATCCAGGAAAAACAGAAATGCCAGCAAGTAAAACAACGTGAGTTCCAGGTCTGTGACTCCGGCGATCCAATCCACTGCTTCTGAATGGATCGGATGGATTGCAAATGCTCCGGCCGCCAAGGCAGCCAAGCGCCAGTTTTGAAATAGCTTTTTTGTCACCTGGAATAGAACAAACACCACCGCAACGTGCAGCAAGATGTTCGTCAAGTGAAAAGCCCACGCTTGGGGACCGAAAAGCTGTAACAACAATAGGTAACCCACGAACATCACCGGACGGTAATAGTTCGAGTTGTCGCTGCCTTTGAAGGCCCAGACCGACTGAGTGAAAATCTCAGGCAGATGATGGAAGTCCCTTATGTAGGGGTTCGCGAGCACCTGCATTGGATCGTCATAGACGAAACCGTTCCTGAGCGAGTTCAGGTAGGGCATGCCAGCGAGCAGGATCAGCAAGACGACGAGTGCGAGTTCAGACCGTCGCGAAGGCTCGCTTTCATCGCCGGGGATGATATTGGCGAAGGGTGCTTTCGGCTTGGTCTGGCTCGTCGCCGGGCCGACGGGACTCGTCCTGGCGGTCCGCTGCTTCGCATTGTGCTCCTTCATCTTCTTCATCACTTCCGGATGCCGCGTCCACTCGATTTGCTACTCCTTTGGTGCGGCCTGCTGATCGGCAGGAACGTGGGAGGCGCGTTCGCGTGCGCTCTTTTCCTGCTCGACCACCAGCGGATGCGCTTTCGCATAGGCATCCTGGCGAACGCCCGCGACTTGCCACGATACCTTCACGTTGGGTGCATTCGTCCTGATTACGAATTGGTGGTTCTGAATTTCCCGCGCCACGATGGCTTGCGCGAACTGCCCAATCACCGTCAACTGGTAACGGAAGTCGGTATTGAGCGCCTCAAACCAGTCGGGCAGTTGCACGGTGGCCTCGCCTTCGTCATCGGTGGTGACGTTGCCGGTATAAATATTCATCATCTCCGACGATTCAACCGAGGCGTGCACCAGGTACTTGTTCGCGGGGTCGAGAGGGTGGTCGATTGTGAAGTTCTTCGTGGCTCCGGTAATCGAACCCGTGACGTTGAGGTTGCCGTTGATGTACACGCCGTTGGGACCCGATGCGGGAGATTCCACGTCGAGCAGATACGCATTGCTTGGCGTGGCCGTGCCGATTCCGACCGTGACCGCGCTGGTCCCCGTGCCGCCGAGCACGAGCGCATTGCTCTCATTGACCACGGCTCCGGCGCCAATGGCGGTAGCGTAACTGAGACCAGTAAAACTGGACCCAGGCCCGGCGCTGTACCCCAGCGCGGTGTTGTAGCTGCCGCTGGTGTTGTAGTAAAGCGCGATTTCGCCCACGCCTGTGTTGTAGCTGCCCCCGGCGTTGCTGTAAATCGCGCTGTTGCCCACGCCTGTATTGTTGCTGCCGCCGCCGGTATCCGCGAGCGCCTTGAAGCCGACCGCCGTGTTGTCTGCTCCGCCAGAGAGGGAAGTCAGAGTGTTGTTGCCCAGCCCGATATTGTTGCTTCCGAACGCGCTGGCGGATGTGGTCCCGGCGCTATAGCCCAGGAACAAGTCGTTGGTCGTCCCGGCTGTCAGGTTCGTCGTGAGCATTGTAAAACCACCCAGGGAGTAGCTGTTCTGGGCGCTGACGGTGCCGCCCGAGACTCCTACGGTTGCAATGAGCGAACCCGCAGTCTGGATCGACCCTGAGGTCAGAAGGCTGGTACCGGTGCCCGTGCTGATAGTTTGCTCGGCGGCGAAAGTGTTCGCCACGTTGAGCTGAGCCAGATTACTCGTGTCCAGATTCAACGTGGTCGTGCCGCCAAGCTGAACCGTGCCTCCGCCCGACAATCCGGTGCCAGCGGCAATCGTTAACGAAGGAGTGGCGAGCATGGAGTTGGTCACGCCTCCCGTCGCGATCGAGATCGTGCCCTGGTTGATGATCGGATTCGGACTGGCTGTCAGGCCGCCGCCATTCACTGTGGCAACGCTCGTCACCGTGCCCGTGCCGCTGCCTCCGCCGCCGCCGAAGGTCTGCCCCGAAGCGAACGTGATGATTCCCTGATCATTGATGGAAAGTCCGGTCGCCGCAGGAGACACGCTGCCCGAGCCAAACAGAAGACTCAGTTGGCCGGACGCACCCGATGTGCCGTTTCCGGTTGGCTGCGCTTGCCAAACGAATTGCTGATTGACCGCTGCCGAGCCGTTGTATGACGACGCGTTCAGGCCCAGCCAGTTGGACCCATACCCCGTGGAGCTTGTGGCCGTGCCCATGGATGGAATCTGCACTGAACCTGAGAGATTCGTGGAACCATTCACAGTGAACGTTGCCGGATTCGCCGCGCTACCGAAGTTCACCGCGGGTGAACCGCCCGGGCCCGGGGCTTCGACATCGAGCGTGGCCTGAGGCGTAGCTGTGCCGACTCCAACGTTGCCGCCCGTGAGCACCAACTGCGTCCCGCCGACCGTCAGGCTATTTGCGGGAGCAATGTTAAGTGGGCCAGTCATCGTGCCTCCTGCCACCGGGACGTCGTTGTTGGCGGTGCCTTGGGCGTTCTCGGCTGAGCTGAGGGCCGCAGACGCTTGGGCGGCGGCTGAGGTGGCCGCGCTAGCGGCTGCCGTCGCCCTGCTACTAGCTGCATCCGCCTCGCTACTGGCTGCAGTCGCCGCGCTACTAGCTCCGTTCGCCGCGCTACTAGCTGCATTCGCCACGCTACTGGCTGCATTCGCCACGCTACTAGCTGCATTCGCCACGCTACTGGCTGCATTCGCCGTGCTCGTCGTCATTCCGAAGACTTGCGAGCTTACAAAGTTGATCGTGCCATCTTGGTTGATCGAAAGACCGGTCTCGGTGCCGGGATCGCTACCTTGCTGAAACAGCAGGTTCAAAGTTCCCGATGCGCTGCTGCCGCCGTTATTCACCGGCTCCGTCTGTAGGATGAATTGCTCAATCTGTGCGCCGGTTCCGTTAAATGAGGATCCGACCAGATTGAGAGCATTGGAATTGAACCCAACCGAAGACGTTGCTGTTCCCAGAGGGGGAAGTGTGGCGCCCGCTGAGGTAAGGGCGCCGTTCAAAGTCATATCGCCGCCCGCGTCGACGTTAAGTTCCGGCGTGCCGTTGATCTGCGCGTTGAGAATCGTGTTGCCCGTCAGACCGTTAAATTGGAACCCAGTGCAGGTGGCTCCCGCACTGGCCAGGCAGTTTGAGGTTATAGCTGCCCCCGAAGTGACGTCCATATTGAATACGGATGGACCGCCGACGGTGAGCGTACTGCCGACCCCTGAAATGGTGAGGTTCCCGGTGATCGTCTGATTGCCCACGAAGTTATTGCTCGTGGCAAGGCTGGGAATGTTGGCGGCCGGAGCTCCATTCAGCGAAGCGGCGTTCACGTTCGTCAGCCCTGCGCCGTTACCTGTGAATGAGTTGGCCGGGTTCGAAAATGTCAGCGCATTACCATATGTACCCGCAAGCGCCGAGCCGGGCAGCGAGCCACCGGTCAAGCTGTTGGTGTTCAGATTGGTAAGCCCGGCTCCGTTACCGGAGAAGGACAAGGCGCTGATGTTGCCCGCAAACAAATTGTTCGCGGCGCCCAGTTGTGGCACCACGGTCGGGTCGATGGTCAATGTGCCCGAGGTGGTAATGGGCCCACCCGTAAGACCGAGTCCGCTGCCCACGCTGGTGACCGTGCCCGTCCCACTACCACCGCCGTTCAAAACGATTTCTAGTTCTGGCTCATGGCTGGTGACGATTGCTTCCTTGCTGTCGAATGAGAACAACCCCGTGGTCCCGACCAGCGCCAGCGCCACCCCGTTGTTGCTGCTGGGAGTGTTCAACCAGCCCTGCACCGTCGCCGTAATGTTGATCAGCACGAACTGGTTCATACTGGAGGCAGACACGGTGGTGGCATTCCCTCCGCTAGCGGATGTGCCCAGCGCCGGCGGCGGCGTGTTGTAGTTCAGAGTGCTCTCCGACCACGTCGGAGTGGCGGGCAAATTGTAGACATCGAATTTCCCCCCGGTGGCGACCGCGTCCACGAACAGCCGCAGCGTGGCCTTGCTGACGGTGGCGCCAGTCGGAACTCCTGACAAGTTGAACTTCATGTAGGTGGTCGAGCCCGAGCCGACCACGAGAATGATGCTGGAACCGTAATTCGTGCTGGGTGTGGCGCTACTCACGAAAGTGTCGGCACTGGGGGGAGATTGCTGCGCCAACGATGAGAATGACAAAACCGACAGGGCAAGCACGACCAAAACGATGTGACGCTTCATGGGAGATCCCCTTTGAACAAATCGAATCTTTACGGCGAACCCGAGTTCGGGGGAATGAGTCCGGTCATCAGCCAATGCTCGTCATACCGTAAAGCGAAAACTGGAGGTAAATTGGCCCACGGAGTCAGAAAATATTTTCGTCAACCTGGAAATCTGGGAATCGAGTCTGACAAGTTCCTATTTTTCAGTAAGTTGACTTTGGGTGGGGCAGAGGATATTGTTTCCATCCAAATCTGGGGGCAGGTCTGGGTGTCGTCACTTCCTTCCAAGTCCGTCAGTCGGCTTCTGGCGCAGTGGCACGCAGGCGACGACGAAGCTTTGCGCGCGGTTCTGCCTCTCGTTTATGACGAGCTTCGGCGACTGGCTCATCATTACATGCGCCAGGAACGCCCAGATCACACCTTGCAGAGCACGGCCCTGGTGCATGAGGCGTATCTCCGCTTGGAGAAACAAGGCGCAGCCCATTTTAAGAACCGTGAGCACTTCGTAGCCGTCTGTGCTCAGTTGATGCGCCACATCCTGGTCGAGTACGCCCGCAGCCGTCGTGCCGCCAAACGGGACGGGGGCTGCACGCTGACTCTGGATGACGCGGTGGAATTCAAAAGCAGAAGTCTGGATCTGGTTGCGCTGGACGACGCCCTGGAAGAACTTGCCAAACTCGATCCGCAACAAAGCCGAATTGTGGAGCTGCGGTTCTTTGGCGGCCTTTCCATCGATGAAACTTCCGGTGTGCTCGGACTTTCTCCTACCACGGTGAAGAGACATTGGGCGACAGCCAGGATTTGGCTCCATCACCAGATGGGCAAGGCCGAGTTATGACTCGGGAACGCTGGTAACAGATTCGCGACGTGCGCGCCAGCCATGTGATGCGACCTCACTACAAGGGAGTTTTGTTACTGGCTCAAGCCTGCCGACGACAGCCAGCTGAGCCGTTACAACTTGCGTTATCCTCCAAACCTTCTTCTTCTCCAAAAACTAAAGCGGCGTGCCCGAGCACGCCGCTGGTGCTTGCTGTATCCAAGTTTTTCGCTAGGCAGTCTGCCCTGTGCTCGAACTTGGGCTCGTTCGTTGGCGCGAGCGCAGGAAAATGGCCCCAAAACACGCTGTCAAAGCAAACAGCAGATACAAGGCCGCACTCCCGCCCTCAGCCACGACCTCAATGAACTCCTGCTCCTTGCACGTACCCGGTGTCGTGCAACCGGTCGGGGTGAGAATCAGGATGTTTGAAAACTCGCCGGACGTGTACGTCTGACCCAATGCACTTCCAACGAGGCCACCCTTGCCAGCCGTGCATTTTCCACCGCTCCAGCTTCCACTTCCGAAAACTGCATTGCAAGCACCAGAATCGCCGTACTGGGTCAGCCAAGAGGCAACATCGCTCGAGTCAAAAATGGCCCAAATGGCAAACGAGTAATACCCCTGTTCGGCGCCGCTCTGCTTGAGCATGTTCACTGTAAGCCAAGCCACTTCGTCATAGAGTTGGGTTACTTGGCTGAGTGAATAGCTTCCACCCGCCTTACTCATCAGGTACGTTCCCCACAGCGTGCTGCCAAGGCTACTGAAGGTGTTCGTCGTGTATGTGGCCGCGTTGTAGTCGGAGTTGTCCATGAAATCATCGCACGTAATCTGGACATTGCCGCCCGTGGCTAGATTCGTAGCGCTGTACGAACCAACGTAGATTCCGTCCATCACGTTATTCGACGGGGGATCATTGATCTGCAGGTCCTGACCAAAAGCGACAGCGCCCAGGAGCAGTGTTGCAGTCGCTAACCACCCAATTTTTCGGCTCATCCTCAGTTCTCCTCGCGCATAACAGGGGGGAACTTGTGCGGCGTTGGCGCGCTACACAAAACCGCGACCGTAGCTTCCATCCGATTAAACGTGGTGTCAAGACTGATAATTTCTGCGACCCCGTTGCAGCCGTCTGCAACTTTTCCGATAACGTATTTGGATTTAACAACTTGAGAACACTACACGAAGCACTTGTTGAATTGTAAAATCCGCGTCGGCAATCTCTCGAAGCCAGATCCTTGCCACCTCTTACTTCCTCGGCTATGCCACGAGACTCTGCCAAATCACGGAGTGTAATGAGGACGCGCAAGCTGATGATGCCGTACGCAGATCCGCGTGCATAGAGCAACCGGCTCAACTCCCTTTTACTACTGCCGGCTGGAGCCGAAAATATGCCGTGCAAACACTGGCACCGGTCCGGCGCAGCAAGCGAGGACCTGTGGGGAAGATCTTGGTCATGTGTGAGGTGAGGATTGCTTGTTGTCCCAGTCCGCTATATCGGTGAGCAAGATCGTAAGAGAGGACCTGGGACCTCTCCCTACGGTTCAGGACTGGCTTATGGAAATCAAGCCTCAGCGCTGGACGTACGGTAATCGGCGGCTTTGACCCGATGGACAACCGCAAGACCCCACGAGAAATGGTAGTCGCTCTTGAGGCTAAAAACTTTGGGCTGCCGAGCTTACGGCGTTACCCGGAAAGCCACGTTGCTCTTGAGCGTCTGCTTGGGCGTCGTCACTTCGACTGTGCCGGTGGTTGCGCCTGTTGGCACGGTGGTGGTGATTTCGGAACCCGAGGGGGCGACGGTAAACGTTGCCGCGGTGCCGTTGAAGGTGACACTGGTCGTTCCCTTGAGATTGTTTCCGAGGATAATGACGGTTGCTCCCACCTTGCCCGAGGTAGGCCGCGTTTCTACGAATAGGCCTAGTCCCACAGCCAAGTTGTAGATGGTGCCATAGTCGTCTGCCCCACCTCCCTGGGTTGTCCCGTAGAAGTTCCCGTTGGTGGCCTGCATCAATCCGGCTAAAGGCGAGGCCCCGTCGGCGCAGTTCGTCAGGGCGCAAAAGTTGTAAAGCGTGGTCAGCGTGCCCCCGTGAGTGATTTTGTAGAGCAAGCCACAGCCAGCGGGGCCATACACATCGGAACAGTTCACGTTGCTCCCGCCAACGGACGCTGTCCCGTAGAGGTTCCCGTCGGTGGCTTGCACCACCCCTGAGTAAACCCAGCAGCAGGGATTGCCCAGCACGGTCAGCGTGCCCGTTGGGGTCATTTGGAAGACCGTGCTAGCGCCACTAACGCCAACGTGAGTTGTCCCGTAGAAGTCGCCGTTAGTGGCTTGCGCCAACCCGGCCCTGGGTGAGCCGATCGTGCCGTCGAAGCTGTAAAGCGTGGTCAGCGTACCTCCGGCGGTGATTTTGAAGACCGTGCCGAAGCCGTAGGTCCCGCCATCGCCGTTTGTCCCGTAGAAGTTTCCATTGGTGGCTTGCACCAGCGGGGCGAAAGTGGTGTAGCCGTCCGTGCAGTTCGTTTGGGAGCAAAAGTTGTAAAGCATGGTCAGCTTGCCCGCCGGGGTGATTTTGAAGACGGTTCCGCAGCCGACCGTTCCGGTACAGAGGCCGTTGGGCCCGCCGGAATAAGTTGTCCCGTAGAAGTCTCCGTTGGTGGCTTGAATCAGTGGGGCGGCCGGGCCCCAGCCGTCAGCGCCAACGAAGCTGTGCAGCGTGGTTAGCTTGCCTTCCGGGGTCATTTTGAAGACCGTGCCACAGCCCTCTGCACTATTGCAGTTGGCGCCGTCCCCGGTTCCGCCGTAGAAGGTTGTCCCGTAGAAGTTGCCGTCGGTGGCTTGCACCAGCCCCGCGGATGGATATACCCCGTCAGTGCAACTAGTTTCGGCGCAAAAGTTGTAAAGCGTAGTCAGCGTTCCCCCGGCGGTCATTTTGAAGGCCGTGCCGCCGCCGTAGGTCCCGCCATAGCTGCTTGTCCCGTAGAAGTTCCCATCGGTGCCCTGGATGAGAATCATAGCGTTATCCTGACCATCACCGTTGCTCAGATCGAAACTTAAAAGGGTGGTCAGCGTTTGCGCAGGTGAGGCAATCGCCGTCGCGGCACAAAACACAAAGACGATGCAGGCCATCTTCGATAAGCTGAGGTTTCCCATGTTGTCCTCCCTACGGCTTCGCGCCGCTACGAACGTAATTAACCCGAGCCACTTAGAAGTTCCTAGTTTCGTCACTGGAAATCGTCGGTGGTGCGACGCTTGCGACTTCGCGTTGGCATCAAGACTCGCGAGGAAGACAGGGGCCCGGTTCGCCGGGGCGGCTGCGAGGCGCGTGGGAGTTGATGCACCCAAATGCCGACGGACTGGAATTGTCCAACCACCCACACTGGTTGTCAAGCTGCAGCATTCTTACACCGCTTGACTGCGCGGGGGGAAGCAGGGGCTTTGTTACAGGCTCGGTGACTTTCGGAAGCGGGTTATCGAATGTCCAGTTGACAGTAATTTGAAACGAACTGTACAGTTAAATGAATCGAAATGGAGAGTTTATGAATGATGGGAATGTCGTCACTGCCTTGGATGCACGAACTAACTTCGGCAAGCTTTTGCGCCGGGTTGAAGAAGAGGGCCGGTCCCTGGTCATCGAGAAGCGAGGCAGGCCGCGGGCGGTGCTACTCAGCCTCAGAGATTATGTTCGCCTTGCGGTTCCCGAGCCTGAGGTTCTTCGCATCATTGGCCACGAATCCAGGCAAAAGGGCACAAACCGCTTGGCGGCCAGGCAGATCGACCAGATCATCAAGGCCGCTCGCAAAGCCAAGCGCCGATGATTCCGCTTCGGCTCGTAATCGACACAAATGTGGTCGTATCAGCGGCACTAAAACCGGAAGGTTTGCAGCGCACTGTCGTTCTGCTGGCGATGGCGAAGTCTGCACGCTGGTATGTTTCCGACCCAATCCTGGCAGAGTACAGAACAGTTCTTGCGCGTCCTGAGCTCAAGATCCGGAAGAGATTGCGGCAACAACTCCTGCAGTTGATCAAGAACCATGCGCACCTCGTGACACCCTCGCGTCTCGTTCAAGTCACCTCCGATCCGGACAACATGTTCGTGGAATGTGCGGATCGAGCCCGTGCTGATTACCTGGTCACGGGAAACCAGAGGCATTTTCCCAAGTTCTGGAAGAACACGAAGATCATCACTTCCAGTGAATTCCTCCGTGTGGTCGCTCCCCACCTACTCCGCTGACTTTGGGCGAATCCGCATGGTGCAGAAGTGGTTCAGGAAGATCCAGCCGCAACGCTGAATATACGGCGACCGGCGGCAGCAACTCGGCAAGTTCTGTTCGACCTCTGGAATCAAAATCAGCACGGACTCGCTGGAGCACGTCACGGGCGCATGTAGAAGCCGGAGAGGTCTGGTTCAGGCTCACGCAGGCGGTAGTAACCGCACAATGAGCGTCCGGATCGCCGCCGGTTCGTGCTCACTGGCTGTTCCAGAAAGACTGTACGACCTCTCGAATCCATTCGGTCCCTCGATACGCATGTCCCCAACTCTCAGCAGCCCGCGATCCCGTAATGGAAACGCGCCAGTTACCCGGTCGATCACTGAATGCATGCTCCACGTGCGCGGTGATCTCTCGAAACAATTGCACATCGCCGAGATTCTGCAGTTCAAACGTGACTCCCATTACGTGAAATTGTATCGAAGATCCAGTGCCCACTCGCAGTGCAACCACCTCAAAGCCGCACAGAATGATCGTGCCTCGCGAAGCCGGCCTGTGAGAAACGACACTCTTGGGTCGGAGCTACTTAAGATTAGTTCAATGCCTTAGAGCGTCTAACAAAACCGCGGCCGCCTCGCCTACTCTGACCGCCGTTCTTTCGCAAGAAGACCCGCGGGGACTGAGCGACAATCCTTGGCTGGTTGACTCGCGGCCTTTACTTGGTTGCCACCAACGCTGGCTGAGTAGCGGCTACTTGCGCCTTCACCTTCTGCAGAGTCTGGCGTGTAGCCCGAAGCTCAGACTTTAGATCACGAATCTCCCG
>JASHOT010000033.1 GCA_030040965.1 Candidatus Sulfotelmatobacter sp.
ACAAGACCTCGTCTATTCCATCATGTCACCCACGCCGCAAATCGTCTGGCCACTCTTGTGCGAAAGGCTCGGCACGGAGGTGTGGGTCAAGCACGAGAATCACACGCCCATCGGAGCGTTCAAAGCCCGCACGACGATGGTCTACGCAGCGGAGTTATTTCGTGAAAATAACAGCATCACCGGTCTGGTCACTGCGACTCGTGGAAATCACGGGCAGTCCGTTGCCCTGGCAGCGCGGCGATTCGGCGTCCCTGCTTACATCGTCATTCCTCGCGGCAACAGCTCGGAAAAGAACGCGGCTATGCGCGCGCAGGGTGCGGAATTGATGGAATTCGGCGACGACTACCAGGCCTCCAAAGAGCACGCCCACGCCCTTGCTCACGAGCGCGGATGGCATTTTGTGCCGTCCTATCACCGCAACATCGTCACCGGAGTCGCCACCTACTGGCTCGAGTTCTTCACCGCCGTTTCCGACCTTGATGTGATCTACGTGCCCATCGGGCAGGGCTCTGGCATCAGTTCCTGCGTCGCGGTCCGCAATGGATTGAGCCGCAAAACCAAAATCATCGGAGTCGTCGCCCAAGGCGCTCCAGCCTATGCACTTTCGTTCGAAGCAGGTCGCAAAATCGCGGCGCCCGTCACGACCTTGTTGGCTGATGGCATGGCCTGCCGTGTCCCGGACGAAAGTTCACTCGCGATCGTCCTCGAAAATGTGGATCACGTTGTGCAGGTGAGCGAAGAAGAAATCCGCCAGGCGATGAAGATCTACTTTACCGACACGCACAACGTCGCAGAAGGCGCGGGAGCCGCCGGCCTTGCCGCTGCGTTAAAGGAAAAAGCGACACTGGAAGGAAAACGCGTTGGCCTGGTTCTCACCGGAGGCAATGTCGACCACGATGTCTTCGCCCGCGTACTGATGGATTAACGTGGAAGAGCGGCGCTTTAGCGCCGCGTCAAAGGCGCAAAACATTCGGGGCTTCAGCCCTACGAACCGCACTAACGCCCTATGCCGCCTTTCCCTTTACCTGCACTCCCGCCCACTTTTCGAGAAGCGTGAGCGTGGCGGCGTAATCGAGATCCTTATGCCCATCCTCCGTCGCCATCTCGTAGATCTCTTCCACCGTTTCGAGGCCCGGCAGTTTCACGCGCGCTTCCTTCGCCGCTTCCAGCGTCAACCGGATGTCTTTATGCATCAGCCGCAGCGGAAAATTCGCCGTGAAATCGCGCTGCATCACGAAGGGAGCTTTATACTCGACCACCCCCGACCGCACCATGGTTGCCTCAATCAGCGAGATGAGTTGCTGCGCATCCACGCCCAGTTTCGTCGCCAGCGTCAGCGCCTCGGCGAATCCTTCAAAGATCATAGCGATCTGCAGATTCATGGCGAGTTTGGTCGCTTGGCCTTTGCCCGTCTCGCCCATGCGAAAAATCTTCTTTCCCATCGCCGCAAACAGCGGCTTCAGGCGCTCAATCGGCTCTTCATCGCCACCCACAATAAATACGAGCGTGCCGTCGCGCGCCCCGATCTTCGATCCCGTCATCGGGGCATCTACCCATGCGACTCCCTTTGCCTTCACCCGCTCCGCAAATTTTACCGTCGCTGTCGGCGAGATCGTGCTGGAGTCGGCGATAATCGTTCCCTCGCTGAGCGACTTCTCCACTCCTTCCGAACCAAACAAAACGCTTTCCACCGCATCGGTGTCAGACACGCACATCCACACCACTTCCGCTCCCTGCGCCGCGGCTGCAGGCGTCGGAGCCACTCCCGCCCCTTCTACTAATTTCCCCGGCGTGCGATTCCACACCGTCACTTCATGGCCGGCCTTGACCAGATTCGTCGCCATCGCCTGACCCATAATTCCCAAACCCACAAACGCAACTTTCATTCCGATCTCTCCTTTTGCCGCGGTGACTCTCCAGACACTACCACACCTGTTTCATAGTTTGCGCACCACGAACTTTTTTGTTACTGAAATTCGCGCTAGAGATGCGATGTGAAAAATCCTTCACATCGACAGCGCCTGTTCGATCGGGTATAGTGCCGCCGATGGTCGCTGCCGGATCGTTTCGGCTCGACACCTGATTTATCCCCTGCACAAAAATCGCTGCCCACAAGGAATTCGCAATATGAATCGGTCTTTCTCCTTGCTTCGCCTGCGCCGCCTCGGATGCTTGTTCACCTTCCTTCTTCTGCTTGCCTTCGTACTGCCGGCATCCTCGCAGGTCGCCCTGGTAAGAGTCAGCATCGACAACCTGACCAACACCGACAGCGATCACAAAACCGAAGTCGAGCCTGACATCTTCGCCTGGGGCGACACGATGGTTTCCACTTTCCACGTTGCTCGCCGCCCGGGCAGCATCGGGTGGGGCAGCGGCGACGTCGGCTTCGCCACCTCCACGAACGGCGGAAAGACGTGGACTCATGGCGATCTTCCCGGCCTCACCGTCAATTACGAAAACGGAACTTTCGGCGCCGCGGCCGATCCCTCGGTTGCCTATGACGCCAAGCACGCTACATGGATGATTTCCACTCTGCCGCTGGTCGGTCTGAGTTCGAGTGCTGGAAAAATTGGCGACGTTGCTGTCAGCCTCTCTCCCGATGGGTTGACCTGGGGCAATCCCATCATGATCGACAGCACCGCACTCGACGACAAGAATTGGACCGTTTGCGATAACACTTCGACCAGTCTCTACTACGGCAACTGCTACACGGAGTGGGATCAGGCCTATGGCACTGGCGACGTTCTCATGAGCGTTTCGAGCGACGGTGGACAAAACTGGGGACCCGGCCTTGCCTCCGCCGATCACGCCGGTGGACTCGGCGGCGAGCCGCTCGTTCAGCCGAATGGCACCGTCATCGTTCCATTCCAGGGCGGAGGTATCGATGTTTTTCTTTCCTCCAACGGTGGCAAGAGTTGGAGCAAGAGTGAAGCCATCGCAGCCATCGACTTTCACACCGTGGCTGCCGGCATGCGTGATCCCGACCTGCCTTCCACTGCGATCGATGGCGCCGGAAATGTTTACGTGGTCTGGTCCGATTGCCGCTTCCGCACCAGCTGCGCAGAAAACGACGTCGTTATGAGTTCATCTGCTAACGGCAAAACCTGGAGCACCGTGGCCCGCATTCCCATCGATGCCACCACCTCCACCGTCGATCACTTCCTGCCCGGCATCGGCGTCGATCCCACGACTTCCGGCAGCTCCGCCCACATCACCATCGTCTACTACTACTACACCAACACAAACTGCACCCTCAGCACGTGCGAGCTCTACGCCGGTTACACCAGTTCTACCGATGGCGGTTCCACCTGGACCGCGGGCGCGGAAATCGCCGGACCGATGAAAGTCGGATCTCTCCCGGTCTCTGATAACGGTCCCATGCTCGCCGACTATATCGGCGTCACTTATTCCAATGGAAACGCCTTCACCGTCGTTCCGCTCGCGGGCGCACTGAAAGGCACAACCTACAACGAATCGATGTACACCACTAAGACGCCGCTGCCGGTTTCCGAAAATGCTCCGCGCTTCAGTTCTGCCGAAGAGAAGCCCGTAGCCGATGCTGACACTCACCGCAAAACAGACTTCTTCTACGACGATGAAGGCACTCGCCCGATTCCGCGCGAGCGCTGGATCACCGACACGAACGCGCAATAATCGTCCGAACGAATCGCAGTTCCGCACGAAACCGCCAGCCGCTCTGGCGGTTTTTTTATAAGTATTTTGTAAAGATCCGTTGCACTTTCGCCGTTACCAGCGTGCTGCGCCAAAGTTTAAAAAGCAGCACCGCAGTCGATAAACTCATCTAAGATTAAGGACCGATGAAAAGTTTGTGCCGTACCCTCGTAGTCAATTCGCGTCGGCATCTGCGGTACTAGTATGATTCGGGTTGACGCGGCTTTCGCTCAACCCCGGGCTCCGCGGTAGGATGATCAAGCAAACGCTTCGCAATCCGGCTCTTCGTAAGCGCGCCACTCAGTTCGGGCGTCTGGTGCGGCACTCGGCAGTGACTCCACGCTCCGGCCAGACCTATACACCGCGGCTCGCCACCAATGGAGAACTTGGCCTCACGTTCATTGGCCACGCCAGCTTCTTCGTGCAGATTGGCGGGCAGAGCGTGGTTATCGATCCCAACTTCGCACGCTGGCTCTTCGTTCTGAAACGTCTGCGCCGTCCCGGCTTGCGCATCACCGATCTTCCGGCGATTGATCTCGTTCTGGTTTCGCACGCTCACTTCGATCACCTGCATCGCCCCTCTTTGCGCGCGATCGTGCAGAATAACCTGCGCCGGCGAGGCATCGCCCCAGCCATCGTCATTCCGACGCACGTTTCCGATCTGGTTAGCGATCTTGGATTTTCTGAAATCGTTGAGCTTGACTGGTGGAAGAGCTCGCGCCATCGCAATTTGCAGGTCACCCACGTTCCCTCCCGGCATTGGGGCGCGCGCATCTTGAAGGACTCTCATCGCGGTTACGGCGGATTCGTTCTGAAAGCCGGCAAGCACTCCGTCTATCACGCCGGGGATACCGCGTACTTTCCCGGTTTCAGCGAAATCGGCCGCCGCCTTTCTCCCGAACTCGCGCTTCTGCCCATCGGCGCCTACAACCCGGAACAGTTTCGCAACGTCCACGCCAATCCCGCCGACGCGACGCGCGCCTTCCTCGATCTCAAATCGCGCTGGATGGTTCCCATGCACTACGGCACCTTCCGCCTTTCACACGAGCCCGTCGATGAACCCTTAAAGCTGCTCGATCAGGCCGCGCGTTCCGCCGGAATCAAAGAAAAAGTAGTCGTGATGGAGGAAGGCGTCACCCGCTTCTTCTGATCCATCATTCGATTCTTTGGAAGACAAGATCCTTGTCCAGGTGCAACGCGACTTCCGTCACACGCCCCAGGCTGTCCACCTGGAATGTGTAGGCATCTCCCGACGACGGTGAGAAAAAGTCGACCTCGCTCTCCGGCAGCAGGTCCTGCTTCGGCTCGGCGTTTTCCTGCACCGAAAGATGATCGCCTTCGCGCCGGATCGTCAGAATGATATCTTGAATCTTGTAGCGCCCCACGTAACGATCCAGCACCTTGCCCGCGACGGCAACTTGCTTGTGCTGTTTCAGCGGAGGCCGCGGCGGCAGTTTGTCATAGGGAGTGTAACCTTCCCACTCGATGGGCGTGAAAGTGTCCTTCAGCAGCGTCTCCAGCAATTCTTTGAAGATTCCTTCGCCATTCCCGCTGTTGGTCATGATGACCATGCCCGACTTCGGTTTGTCGGAGCAAACCGTATAGTTCATCCACCCGTCGGAGTGTCCCTCTTTGAAAAACGCTTCGCCATACGGCGACCAATAAAGCCCCCACCCCAGCCCGTAGCTCAGACGAATCCCTTTGTTCTCATCCGTCGTCTCTTCGCTCATAGTCGGAAACTCATGCTTCGACACGATTTGAATTTGTGCGCCAAGCATTTGCTCGCGGATATTTTTCTGCAGCCTCTTCCCCTCCATCACCGCGTTCGTGAACTCCGCAAAGTCGTGAATTGTCGTCACCATCGATCCGGCCGCTTCAGCATCCTTGCGCTTATCCGGACCAAGTGCGCGCCCGTATTCGTCGTATCCGCTCGCGTAGTCGCTCTCGAACCGCTCTTGCCATATCATGCTGGTTCGCGTCATTCCGAATGGCTGGAAGACGTACTGCTGCATCAACTCTTCCAGCGGTTTCTTCGTGATCGTCTCCACCACCAGCTGCAGCAGATCGATCCCCTCGCCGGAATAGGCATAGCGTGAACCCGGCTCAAAATGAATTCTTAACTTGCGATCGTCTTCAATCCATCGCCAGTTCGGAAACCCGCTGGTGTGATCGAGCAGCATGCGCGCGGTGATGCGCTTGTAGCGTTCATCGCCAGCGAGATCGGCGTATTTCGGATATTCCGGCAGCGGTCTGGGCAAATATTCATAGACCGGCTTATCCAAATCGAGTACGCCCTGCTGCACCAGTTGCATCACCATGTACGCGAACACAGACTTCGAAAACGAGGCCGCATACATCACCGAGTCGACCGTCAAAGGCAGGTTTTTCTCTTTGTCGCGGAAGCCGTAAGCTTTCAGATAGGCGATCTTTCCGTGATGGAAGATCGCAATGGCCGTGCCCGGAACTTCAGCCGCTTTCATCAGCCGCGTCACCGTGCTGTCAATCTCCGCGGACGCAATGGTGCTTCCATCCAGCCGCACGACAGACGTTTCCTGTGTGACCGCGAGAGCGTTGATAACAATCACAATGGCTAGAAGTTTCGTTGCGGTTTTCATTCGCATGCCTCCGGAATGACCGACGAAGAATCTCTCAGAGCTATACCTCCCTCTCGCAAACACGCCAGCCGGCAAGAAATCTTGCAGACGATATATTTTTTGAATTGACAACCCCCGTTTTAGGTGTAGACTGACTTTCGCTAAATATTCGCCTAGGAGGTTTCGCATGCCAGTTAAGCCTGTTCCCGAGGGATATCACACCCTCACTCCCTTCCTCACCTGTCGCGACGCTGCCCGCGCCGTCGAGTTCTACAAAACCGCTTTCGGCGCCACCGATCGCGGCGTGATGAAAGGTCCCGACGGCAAAGTCATGCACGCCGAATTAAAAATCGGAGACTCCATCATCATGCTCTCTGACGAATTCCCTGAAATGGGATGCATCTCGCCTCAGGCCCTCAACGGCTCGCCCATGGGCCTGCACGTTTACATTGACAATGTTGACGCTGCCTTCGATCGCGCTGTCAAAGCAGGCGCCATCGTCGAGATGCCCGTCATGGATCAGTTCTGGGGCGATCGCTACGGACGCCTGAAAGATCCCTTCGGCCACAAATGGTCGATCGGCACGCACGTGAAAGATCTCTCCATGGATGAAATGAAGAAAGGCATGGACGAGGCCATGGCGAAAGCAGCGCAGAAGATGCCGAAGACCGCGTGATCTTTTTCGCCGGCCTTAACGTGAACTGCTTGTCATCCTGAGCGCAGCGAAGAACCTCTGCATCTCTCGACCCAGGCAGAGCTCCTTCATTTGCTGGTTGCCCCACCCTTGT
>JASHOT010000304.1 GCA_030040965.1 Candidatus Sulfotelmatobacter sp.
GACAACCTGCTGCACTGGCGCAGCCGGTCCGCCGCCGGCCATGCGAGCTGATTCCAGTTCGCGCTTCTTACGACGCAGAAATGCTTCTTCCAATTCATCGGCCGAAGTCGAAACCATCCTCGGAGGCCGCCTTCCATTTCCATCGCCGCCGCGCTGCGCAGGAACTCCCGCATCTCCACCTGGCTCCGTCGGCGCGCCACCTGGCCCGCTCGGTGGTCGCCCGCCTGCGCCCGCATCCGGCGGCCGCTCCAGAATCTGCATGAGATACAGATACCGGACCGTGTCTTCCTGGAAGCGCGTCATCATCGCTTCAAACATTTCAAACGATTCTTTCTTGTACTCGACCAGCGGATCGTGCTGCCCGTATCCGCGCAGCCCGATTCCTTCTTTCAAATGATCCATGCTCAGCAGGTGATCCTTCCACTGCTGGTCGATCACGCTCAGCATGATCATGCGCTCGTGATGCCGCATGGCATCCGGCCCAATCAATTTCTCTTTGGCATCGTAACGTTCTTTCAGCTTTTCAAAAATTGCGTCTCCCAGTTCCTGCCGGTTGAGCGTGTCAGGTTTTACGCCCTCCGCCAGAAAATCAACGCCAAAACGCGTGAAGATCGCATCTTTCAGCGCTTTGATATCCCAATCGTCCACATGCGCCTTGGGCGGGCAATACTGTTCGAGCAGGTCGGCCAGAATCGCGGAAACATAATCTTCAAGGATCAGATCCTTCTGATCCATCCCTTCCAGCAGCCGACGCCGCAATCCGTAGACGGCTTCGCGCTGCTTGTTCATCACATCGTCGTATTCCAGCAGATGTTTGCGCGATTCGAAGTGCTGCCCCTCCACCGCCTTCTGCGCGTTCTCGATGCGGCGCGTGATCATCTTCGACTCGATCGGCATGCCTTCTTCCATGCCCAGCTTCTGCAGCAGAGTTGACACCCACTCCTTCGCGAAGATGCGCATCAGATCGTCTTCGAGTGCCAGATAAAACCGCGACGACCCCGGATCGCCTTGCCGTCCCGCGCGCCCGCGCAGCTGGTTGTCGATGCGCCGCGACTCGTGCCGCTCCGTGCCCAGAATGTGCAAGCCTCCGACGGCGATTACGTCGTCATGCTCCTGGTCTGTCTGGGACTTATAGCGGTTCAGAGCGTCATTCCACTTGTCGGTTGGAACCGTGAATTCGTTCCCGTTGTAATAGAAAATCGACGCCTGCCCGTCTTCCTGCGGACCTTCAATCTTGCCCTGCGCCACGCGCAGCTGCTGCGCGATTCCCTTCTTCACCATCTCCTGCTTGGCCATGAATTCGGGATTGCCACCCAGCAAAATGTCGGTTCCGCGCCCGGCCATGTTGGTCGCGATCGTCACCGCGCCCTTGCGTCCGGCCTGCGCCACAATTTCCGCCTCGCGCTCGTGAAACTTCGCATTCAATACGACGTGCTTCGTGCCTTTTTTCTTCAGCAACTCGGAAAGCCGCTCCGACTTTTCCACCGACGTCGTTCCCACCAGCACCGGCTGGCCTTTCCCCGCAAGCTGCTGAATCTCATCCGCCACGGCAAAATATTTTTCCTTTTCCGTGCGGAACACCACGTCCGGATTCTCGATGCGCAGCAGCGTCTTGTTGGTCGGAATAACGACGACTTCAAGCTTGTAGATCTTCTCGAACTCTTCCGCTTCCGTCTCCGCCGTTCCCGTCATTCCGGCAAGTTTCTTGAACATGCGGAAATAATTCTGGAAGGTGATCGTCGCCAGGGTTTGATTCTCGCGCTCGATCTTTACGTTTTCCTTCGCCTCGATCGCCTGGTGCAATCCATCCGACCAGCGCCGTCCCGGCATCATGCGCCCGGTGAATTCGTCGACGATCACGACCTCGCCATCCTTGATCACGTACTCGACGTCTTTGCGATACAGCGCGTGCGCCTTGATCGCCGTCTCCACATGATGCTTCAGAGCCCAGTTCTCGGGATCGGCGATGTTGCCGATTCCCAGCAGCTTCTCAACTTTCTCCCAGCCCACGTCGGTAACCGTGATGCTGCGGTGCTTTTCATCGATCGCAAAATCGCCGGTCAGAATCTTGCGCTGCGGATCGTCGGCCGCGTCATTCAGGTCCTGGATTAGCCCGTCTCGTCTCTCGGCCGGAATCTTGTCTTCCTCCAGCGCCTGGCGCAGTTCGTTCGGTGAAAGCTCTTCGCCCTTCTCGAGTTTGGGAATGATGCGGTTGACGATGTAGTACTTGTCGGTCGATTCCTCGCTGGCGCCGGAAATGATCAGCGGCGTACGCGCTTCGTCAATCAGGATGGAGTCCACCTCGTCGACAATCGCGTAGTGGTGCCCGCGCTGCACGCAGTCGCGGATGTCGAACTTCATGTTGTCGCGCAGGTAGTCGAATCCGAATTCGTTGTTCGTCCCATACGTGACATCGGCAGCGTAGGCGGCGCGTCGCTCCTCGTCGTCGAGATCGTGCACGATCACGCCAACGGACAGCCCGAGGAAGCGATACAGCTTGCCCATCCACTCCGAGTCGCGTTTGGCCAGGTAATCATTGACCGTGACCACGTGCACGCCGCGGCCGCTCAGTGCATTCAGATACACTGGCAAGGTCGCCACCAGCGTCTTGCCTTCGCCGGTCTTCATTTCCGCGATCCTGCCCGAGTGCAGCACCATGCCGCCGATCAACTGCACGTCGAAGTGCCGCATGTTCAGCACTCGCCGGCCGGCTTCTCGAACTGCGGCAAAAACTTCCGGCAAAATTTCGTTCAAAATTTCCTGCAGCGCGTCGTGCTGCTCTTTTTCCACGCGCTTGATGCGATCCAGATCGTTTTCTTCCTCGGACTCCGGTTCCGCATCGGTTGCCTGATTGCTGTTTCCGCCTCCGAACTTGCTCATGTGCTCCTGAATCCGCAGACGGAACTCCTCGGTTTTGGCGCGCAACTCGGCGTCCGAGAGCTTCTGCATCTCAGGCTCAAGCGCATTGATCGCCGCGACGTTCGGCATCAACGACTTGATCACGCGTTCGTTCTTTGTGCCAAAAACCTTGCCTAAAAGTTGGTTGATCAACCGGGAAACCCTTCGGAGGGCAGCATGCCCAAATGCTACTAAAAGCCTAGCATATTTAGATGCACGCGGAGGTTAACCTGAACCAAAGCCCGGACACGTTCGTCATCGAGACTGACGAAGTCTTTCTCTCGGGGCAGCCTGATGTGCTCGGGAGTAGATCGCGCGCGTAAATGCTTTTCCTGTAATATTCCCATCGAATCGTCTTCATACAACTCATGCCCACGTTCTACGACCGCTTTGTCGAATCCGCCGAGCGCTGGCCGAATCTCGTCGCGCTCGAGGTTCAACGCAAGGACCATCTGGAAAGCTGCACCTACGCTGAACTCCGCCGCATGGCCGAGTCCGTCGGCCGCTGGATCGCCGAAAACGGCTTCCCGCACGGCTCTCGGCTGGCCATTCTCGCCGATAACCACCCCCGCTGGGTCGCGGCCTATCTGGGAATCATCGCCTCCAGATGCGCCGCCGTTCCCCTCGACACGGCTCTGCACGACGATCAGGTCTCGAAGCTTCTGAAAGACAGTGGCACCTCCGCCGTTTTCTGCGATGCCCGCCACGTTCCCATCGCACGCCCCGCGTCCAAACAACTCAACATCGGCCTCGTCCTTATGGATCCCGAACGCATGGGCACTCACTCCATCCAGGAGCATTGGCTGGGAAATCTCCCGGCCATCTTCGACGCCGGCCCCGGCAAGTTCAAACCCGCTCCCGCCAATCAAGACGACATCACGGCGCTCATTTACACCTCGGGCACCACCGCCGATCCCAAGGGCGTCATGCTGACTCACGCGAACCTCGCCGCGGAAGTCGAAGCCGTCACCAACTGGATCAAAGTCGGCCCCAACGACGCTCTGCTCGGCGTGTTGCCCCTGTTTCACGTGCTCGCCCAGATGTCGAATCTTTTTCTGCCGCTGGTCCGCGGAGCGCGCGTCGTCTACCTTGAAACGCTCAACACCACTGAACTTCTCCGCGCTCTCAGCGAACGCAGCATCACTCTTTTCGCCATCGTGCCGCAGTTCTACTACCTGATCTACGAGCGCATCACCCAGGAAATCGCCAAGCGCGGCGCTGTCGTGCAGAAGCTGTTCTCGTCCATGGTGAGTTTGAACCGCGCCCTGCGCAAAATCGGCGTCAACGCCGGGCCCATCCTTTTCGGCAAGGTGCATAAAACCTTCGGCCCAAAAATGCGTTACCTCTTCACCGGCGGATCCCGTTTCGATCAGGAAATGGCATGGCACTTCCACGATCTCGGCATCGACATCATGCAGGGCTACGGCCTTACCGAGACCACCGCCGCTGTCTTCGCCAACACTCCCAACGACAACGTGATCGGCTCAGTGGGCAAGGCCATGATGGGAGTCGAAGGCAAAATCGTCAACCCGCAACCGCAGGAAGATGGCAGTCCGGCCGTGGGGGAAGTCGCCGTCCGCGGCCCCGTCGTGATGAAGGGATATTGGAATCGCCCCGACGCTACCGCCGCGGTCATTCGCGACGGCTGGTTCTACACCGGCGATCTCGGCTACTTCGATTCGCACGGCAATCTGTTTCTCACCGGCCGCCAGAAAGAAGTCATCGTCCTGAGCAATGGCAAAAACGTCTACCCGGAAGAAATCGAAACCCAGTATCTCAAGTCGCCGTTCATCAAGGAAATCGCGGTGATGGGACTCGAGGGCAAGCCCGGCGCAGGCGGAGACCGACTCCACGCCGTCATCGTTCCCAACTTCGACGTGCTGCGGCAGAAAAAAATCGTCAACGCGAAAGAGGTCATCCGCTTCGACATCGAGGGTCTCTCGCAGCAACTCGCGTCCACCAAACGTGTCGGCAGCTACGAAATATGGCAAGACGATCTTCCCCGCACCACCACGCGCAAACTCAAGCGCTTCGAAATTGAAAAACGGGTAAGAGCCAATCAAGCCGCCGCCAGCCAAAAGAAAGATGCGGGCGCTGCCGCCGAACTGCCCGCGGAAAAGCCGATTACCGCCGAAGAATCCGCCTGGCTCGACCGGCCCGAAGTCCAACGCGGAGTGAAGATCATCCGCGAAGCGTCGCGAAATTCGTCTTCTACTCTGCGTCCCACGCACAATCTCGAGCTCGATCTCGGTCTCGATTCCATGCAGCGCGTCGAGTTGCTCAGCCGCCTTGAAGAAGAACTCGGCGGCAACGTCGAAGAGTCGCAACTTACCGAAATCTACACCGTGCGCGATCTGCTGGACGCGGTACTGAACAGCGCCGCCAAGGGAGAATCCGCGCCCCGCGCCGCTTTCGCCGGATGGAAGGCGATTCTTGCCGAAGAGCCCACCGATCCCGAAGTGCTCGCGCTGAAAAATCCTCCGCCGGCATTTGGCGCCGTCTGGTATCCGCTTTCGCGCCTCATCAACATCGTCTTCAGCGATTTATTCCAACTGCACGTCTCCGGTCTCGAGCACCTGCCCAAGGAAGGTCCATTCATCCTCTCATCCAATCATCAAAGCTATTTCGATCCCGTTATTCTGGTCAGCGTTCTGCCTAAAAACACTCTCGAGCACACCTTCGCCGTTGGAACCAGCGAAATTTTCGGTGAAGGATTCATGCGCCGCCTCGCCCGCTGGATTCGCGTCATCGTCCTCGATCCCGACGCCAACCTTGTCCCCGCCATGCGCGCCGGAGCCTATGGCCTGCGCCACGGAAACGTATTGATTCTCTATCCCGAAGGCGAGCGCTCCATTGACGGCACGCCCCGCATCTTCAAGAAAGGCGCGGCCATTCTTTCCATGCACATGCAGGTGCCGATCGTGCCCATCGCGATCGAAAGATTTTACGAGGCCTGGCCTCGCGGCAAAAGTTTCTTCCAGAAGCGAGTTCCGCTGAAGATGGTATTCGGCAAGCCGATTTCGCCGCCTGCGGAATCGGAAGCGTCAGAAGAAGCCTACGAAAAGCTCACAGCGCAACTGAAAGCGCGCATTGTTGCCATGTGGGAAGACTTGCGGAAGAAATAGGCAAAGAGATACACGAAGAGATGGATGAGTGCTGCGTCATCCCGAGCGCAGCCGCTCTTCAGGCGGAGCGAGGGATCTCGCGTGCAGCGGCGCTATACGTGAGGCTCAAGCTAGTGCTAGCAACCCAGGTTGGGAAAGAGCTTGGAGGTCATGTTTCGGAAATCTTGAGAGCGTCACGCCCCCGCGCTCACCGCCTGCTCTCCAAAAGCTTTGGCGAAAGCATCAACGATCAGCGAATCGTATTTCCCTTTCGCTCGCCGCAACGCTTCCTGCTCCGCCTGCGCGGGCGACATCTTCCCTCCTGCCTGCCCGCTCACCAGATTTTCATATTCCTCGGCAAGTGAAAGAATCTGCACTTCAAGCGCAGCTTCATCAATCTTGCCGCCATTTTGCCGTAACTGCCGCTCATTCATGAAAATCGGAATCGCCCGCGCAACGCGTTGCCCAGCGCTCCTGCGTACGGAATCGATCGCTTCCGTTTTCCTTTCGCCGCATCCAGATCCTCCGCCGAAACCTGCGCCGCCTTGCACAACACCTCGTTCGTAACCCCCAGATCTTTCAGGTTGAACAGCAACGCCGCCGTGCGGATGTCCTCCACTGTGGCCGCATCGAGGCCGGTCGCCTCCCCAATTTTCGTTGCGCACATCGCAATCCGATACGCGTGCGATCCGCTGTGCTTCTGGTTCGCCAGAAAATTCTGCAGGATGACCAGCATCCCGTCGTAGCCGTCTTCCATCTCGCGCAGCGTCTTTTCATTGCGCTCATAAAGAGTCCCGGTCGCGTATCCCGTAACCATTAACACTCCGCCCCACACCGCCAGATCGAACCAGCGCGCGTCCACCGGCATCTCGATGCGCCGTGAAAACATGCCCGGATTCAGAAACGTCAGCGCCACCACCAGCGCCACACTGGCAAGGGCTGTTAACGTCGCATGCCGTCGTCCAAAATGATAGGCAGAGTAAACCGTTGGCAGGAAATAGAAGACCAGCACCATCTTCTGCGATGCCACCAGGAAATTCAGCATCGCAGCAATCACCACCAGAAACAGCAACAGCCACAGCTCCGGATTGATCTTACGCACGGCTCCTCCCGGGGGTGAGAGGTACCAGGTATCCCGAAGCCGCAAACCCGCAGCTTCAGGATCCAAGCTCGCCCGATGCAACCATTCTCAGTCGCGCCGTGAGCGATCCCAAATTACAAAGGTAATTGTAAAAAGTGATTACTTCGCGCGCGGATGCGTCTGATCGTAGACCTGCAGCACGTGCTTCATCGAAAGCTGCGTGTAGCGCTGCGTCGTCGCCAGCCGCTCGTGGCCGAGCAGTTCCTGGATCGCGCGCAAATCCGCGCCTTCTTCGAGCATGTGCGTGCCAAACGCATGCCGCAGCGTGTGTGGATGCACATCGGGCGAAAGTCCTTTCGCGACCGCAATCCTCTTGATGATCCGTCCCACGCTGCGCGTCGTGAGCCGTCCCCCGCGCTGATTAATAAGCAGCGCCGGCGTATTCTTGCGCGTCTCGGCCAGACTGGCCTGCCGCTCCGGAAGATACGCCGCCAACGCGCTTTTCACCGCATCGCCAAACGGCACGTAGCGTTCTTTCTTTCCCTTGCCGCGAATCAAAATCGCCTCTGCGCTCAGGCGAATGTCGTCGACGTTGATCCCCGTCAGCTCCGAATTCCGAATCCCGCATCCATAGAGCAGTTCGAGCATCAGCCGGTCGCGCGTGGCAAACGACGCCTGCTCGGGCATATTCCCGTCGAGCACCGAGTTCATTTCCTCGATTGTCGGCACGCGCGGAAGTTTCTTCGGCAGCTTGGGCGTCGCCACCAGCTTCGCCGGATTCTGCTCCACCACGCCTTCCTGCGCCAGCCATCGATACAGCGACCGCAGCGCGGCCAGCGATCGAGCCACTGAAGCCTTGCTCAATCCCTTCTCGTAAAGCTGCGCCAAAAATCCGCGAATCGTAATGTGGTCGATCTCTTTCCACTTGCGCGACCCTGCATAGGCAGAAAAATTCGCCAGATCGCCCGTGTACGCCTTGATCGTATGCGCGGAGGCATTCTTCTCCCGCAGATGGCGGAGAAAATCAGCCACGGCCTTTCTTACGATCGTGCTTGCGTTGTTAATCATCCTTATTTTGATCTTGTCATCCTCAGCGAAGGACCTGTGCAACTCTATTTGCCAGAAAACTGTCATCCCGAGCGAGGAATGATCTTCGCAACAGCGAAGATCATCCGCAGTCGAGGGACCCCGTGTTTTACGCCTTCTTCTTCGCTCTCGGATGATGCTTCTGATACACCGTTCGCAGCCGATCCAGCGCCATATGCGTATAGACCTGGGTCGTCGAAATATCGGAGTGGCCCAGAATCGTCTGCACTGTGCGCAGGTCCGCCCCGTTTTCCACCATGTGCGTCGCGCACGAATGCCGCAGCATATGCGGCGACGCCTTCCGCCCCGATGCCGCCGATGCCGCCCGCACCATCTGCCAAACCCGCTGCCGCGTGAGTTTCTTTCCTCCGCGCGCCACAAACAAAAAAGGAGAACCTACGGAGGACGAGGAATAAGAAGCCGGTTGCCCCACCCTTGTCGCGTTTTGTGCGACAGGGTGGGCAGCGTTCATCGAAATGCGATGCCCGAGGCCCCGCCGCATTTGCGAGACCTGGGAATTTGGGTGCCCCATCCTAACCGCGTTCTTTGCGGTTAGGGTGGGGATTTTATTAATCGCCAAAACAATTCTCGCCTCCGCCAAATATTTCCCCAGCGCTTCCTGCGCCGATTTTCCCAGCGGCACCACGCGCTCCTTATCGCCCTTGCCCCGCACCAGCATGTACCCCGACTCCAGTTTCAAGTCCTCGAACTTCGCGCCAACCATCTCAGAAACGCGCAGCGCCCCGGCATAAAAAACTTCCAGCATCGCGCGATCGCGAATCGCCAGCGCCGCTGCCAACTTACTGTTCTTCGCGTCTGGCCGCTCCCCGGGCGCTGCCAGCGTCGCCTCCATTTCATCGCGTGCCAGCGCCTTTGGCAGCACCTTCCACTGCCGCGGCGATTCGATATTCAACGTCGGATCGCGCTCCACTTTCCGATCCAACAGCAGATACCGATACAAATGCCGCAGCGCCGAAAGCTTGCGCCCCACGCTGCGCCCATCCACCTGATGCGAAAAAAGCTGCTGCAGAAATTCACGCACGTCATCGCGACCAGCCGTCAGCAGCGCGCGTTTACGCTTCTCCAGAAATTCGGCGAACTGCCCAATATCGGTCGCGTACGCGCGAATCGACAGTACCGCGAGCCCCTTCTCGATCCTCAGATAGTCGAGAAATCCGGCAACCACGCGCGCGTTGGACTCGGAAGCCATAAGAAGAAGATAGTCAAACGTGTACAGAGAAAACGACGCAACCCAGCCAGATGAAGGTGTCATCCCGAGCAGAGCCGTTCTTCAGGCGAAGCGAGGGATCTCCCTTACCACCGCTGCCGGAGCAAGCCGACACTGCACACGCAAGCGAAAATTAGTATGCGCGTTATCGGACATGCGTGATAGTGATGAGTCAGATACGAAGCCCTCTACCGCGCTCACCAGCCCGTGGCAAATAGCCGCTGCGCAGCGCGCAATCCGCACTTCTGATACTTGTCGTAAGCGGCGGCAGCACGATCGCGAATCTGCTCGCCGTTCTCGCGGGCAATCCAGCCATCCAGCGCGCTTTTCAATGTGTACGCTTCCGGAGCCATCAGTCCCGTCGTCCACAGCAGCGGATACGCGCCCGACGCTCGCACCGCCGGCGCGAAAAACTGTTTACTGGCACATGCCAGGATCACAACATCGCGGCGAGTCTCATTTCTTTTTTCCGGAACGCGCACAAGCTGAAAATCCATCAGCCCGTCATGTCCGACATACGCCACCAGGTTCGCGCCCCCGCGGATCGCCAGCCTCGCTGTCGGGCTCCCTGCATTCACCGTCTCCACGCCGCCGCCCGAGGCCGCGTCCAGAAAATCCAGGATCGCCTGCCGGATCTCCCGTCCGCGATACCCATCAGCCACAAGATAAACTTTCGCCGTGCGATTCTGAAAAATGCAACGCTCAAGAATTTCGTTCTTCGGTCCTTGCGCGCAGCCCAACCGTATCCAGTCTCCGCTGCGTGTAAAAAACGCTCTTATCCCAAACGCCGAACCCCAATACAAATTGCGTTCGGCATCCTCACCGTTGCCCAATTTCGCCGGAACCGGAACGATACCCTGCGACTGATTGTCGGCTAGCGCCACAAAAACATGCACGGTGCGAGGCGCCGAATCCTGCGCATGAGCCATCCAGCCAACTAAGAAAACGACGCAACCCGCAACCCCCAGCCAGCGCTGCCAGCTCAAACGCCCTCCACTTTCTTTACCTGCCTCAGCATCTCCGCCGCATAGAGCGCGCCCTCCGGCGTCTCTTCATGCTTGAAGTACGCATACACGTTGCGCCCGGCTGCGACATGCTGCTCAATGCGGTCGATCATCGATTTCCGCTCTTCTCCGGTGTACGTCGGCTTGCGAAACCGATAGTAGGTAAAATCCCCGGTTATCACGTCGGGCGTCGTCCGCGTCTCGGTTTCAGCCACACACACGGCGGCCTTCCCGCTCCTCAAAATTTCCCAAGTCGCGTCCGTAAACCACGACTCATGCCGAAACTCGAATGCCGCCGGCACCGTGCGCGGCAAAGTCGCCAGAAAATCTTTCAACAATCCGGAATCAAATTTCAGATTCGGCGGCAGCTGAAACAGCACCGCCCCAAGCTTCCCCGCGACAGCCAGCGGCTCAATCGTCGCCAGAAATCGCGGCACGAAATCCTCCGTTCCCTTCAGCCGCTTGATGTGCGTGATGACCTGGTGCGCCTTCACGGCAAAGCGGAAAGACGACGGTGTCTCCGCCAGCCAGTTCTGAATCGTTGTCTCCTTCACCAGCTGGCGAAAAGTAAAATTCACCTCGACCGTATTGAGCTGCGTCGCGTAGTAGCTGAGAAATTTCTTCTGTGCCAGCTTCGCCGGATAAAACTCCGGCTTCCACGCTGGATAGGCCCACCCCGAAGTGCCCGCAAAAATCTGCGACATATGCTTGATCGATTCCAGAGCCGTCTGCTCGACCGCGCCCTCGACCGGCTGCACATGCCGCGCAGGCGGAAGTTCGCGATTATCCTGCGCCCCGCTTCCGCTTTCCACCTGTTCCAGTACCGCGCTTTTTTCTTGCAGGTTTCTCGTCTGCATCATCCAATTTTCCATCCGCCTGCGCCGCAATTTCAACGCCCGGCTGCTGGATATTTCCCGTGTCTGGTTGCCCCACCCTTCCCGCGCTTTTTGCGGGAGGGTGGGAAATCTCTGGAGCAAGCGCCGTCTTCTTCAAATCCGGCAAGTGCTGCTTCAGTTCAAGCACCGGCTCGAACAAGTCGCCCATTTTCTCGAAGCGCGCCACGGTCTGCTTCGCCTGAAACACCAGCAGCTCCGCATCTTTTTTCTTGAACGCCCGCTCCACTTCCTCCCAACTCACCGGAGTCGAAACCGTTGGATGCTCCCGCGCCCGCAAAGAGTAAACCGCAACCGTAGTTTTATGTTCGTCGTTCTGGCTCCAGTCGACGAAAACCTTGCCCGCGCGCGCCGCCCGGCTCATCTCCGAAAGCACCTCTTTCGGATGCTCGTGCTCCAGCAACTGCGCCAGCGCATGCGCGAAAAGCTTCGTCTTTTCGTAAGTCGTCGCTGTATTCAGTGGAACGTAAATCTGCAATCCCTTCGACCCCGAAGTTTTGGGAAAACTCTTCATCCCGAAGTGCTCGAAGATTTCCTGCAGCCACAGCGCCACCTGGCAGCACTGCACAATATCTGCCGGGGGCCCGGGATCGAGATCGAACACCATCTCCGTCGGACACTTCTCATCCTTCGCCAGCGCCAGCGACGGATGCAGCTCCAGCGCCGCCAGATTCGCCAGCCACACCAGCGTCGCCAGATCGTCGCAAAGAATGTAGTTGACCGTCCGCCGATTATGCCGGCTCCAGATCGGCGCAACTTTCACCCAGTCGGGCTTGTGCATGGGCGCGTTCTTTTCAAAAAACGGCTCGCCCTCCACGCCATCCGGATACCGTTTGCGCGTCAGCGCCCGCCCGCGCAGATGCGGAATGAGCGCCGGCGCAATCCGCGCGTAGTAGTCGATTACATCTTTCTTGGTAAATCCAGCCGCGGGATACAGCACCTTCTCCAGATTCGACAGCTTGAGAGTCTTGCCCTGAATTTCGACGCTGGAATCCATGTCTTATCGTCCGCGCGATGCCCCGTCATTGTGCCTGAAACCGACTCAACCGCAAAATACAGCGCTCATGAAATCATCAGGCGTCATCCCGAAGACCCGCGTTTTCACCAGCGGGTCGAGGGATCTTCCCTGGCACTGGCCCGTATATAGGGAGGATCCCTCGCTTCGCCTCGCTGCGCTCGCCTGCAGCTAAAGCTGGGAGGTCTACCAGAAACGCCTCCGCTCCGGATGACGCAGCAAACCAAGGCCTCACTGCTAATTCCCCGTTTGACAACCTCCCTTTTCCCCACGTACTTTTCAGACATCTGCCCTTGCCAGCCGTCCAAGTGAAATCCGTGTCCACGCCCCGTCCACACGTCGCTTTACGAAAGGCCGTCCAATGAAACATCGTCATCAACACCGCGCGCTCATCCTCATCACAATCGTCCTCGCATTTGCCGCCGCCCCCGCCGAAACACAGGACCTCGCCTCTTTTTCGAAGCGCATCACTATCAAGAAGCTTCCCAACGGCCTCACGCTCGTCCTCTGCCGCCGTCCCGAAGCTCCCGTCTTTTCAGCGTTCACTCTCGTCGATGCCGGCTCGGTCCAGGACCCCATGCGGCAAACCGGCCTCGCCCACATGTTCGAGCACATGGCCTTCAAAGGCACCACGACCATCGGCACCACCGATTACGCCGCGGAAAAGCCCGCACTCGCCAAGGTCGAAGTCGCCTACGCCGCCTACATCGCGGAGCGCGACAAAGAAGTCGGACGCGACGAAGCCAAGGTCAAGCAACTCGAAAAAGCCTGGCAAGACGCTGCCACCGCCGCCAATAAGTTTGTCGTCAGCAACGAGTTCGCCAAAATCATCGAGCAGAATGGCGGCGAGGACATCAACGCCAACACCAGCTACGACCAAACCACCTACCACTACTCCATGCCCGAAAATCGCCTGGAACTCTGGGCCTATCTCGAGTCCGAGCGCTTCCTGCATCCTGTCCTGCGCGAGTTCTACAAGGAACGCAACGTTGTCATGGAAGAGCGCCGCATGCGCGTCGACAGCAATCCCTTTGGCCGCTTGATCGAGCAGTTCACCGCTGAAGCCTTCGCCGCCCATCCTTACCATCGCCCGACTATCGGCTGGGCCTCGGATCTCAACTATTTCTCCGCCACCGACGCGCAGAAATTTTTCGATAAGTATTACGTCCCCTCCAACATGGTCGTCGCCGTCGCCGGCGATGTGAATCCCGACGACGCTCTGCCCATTCTCGAAAAATATTTTGAACGCCTGCCCTCCCGTCCGCACGCCGATGAAACCACTACCACCGAGCCGCCGCAGGATTCCGAGCGCAGAGTCGTGCTCGAGGAGCAGTCGCAGCCCATCTATCTTGAGGGCTACCATCGCCCCGATTATCACGATCCCGACGACGCCGTCTACGACGCCATCAGCGATCTCATGTCCAACGGTCGCACTTCACGCCTCTACCGCGCGCTGGTGCGCGACCAAAAAATCGCCTCCTACGCCGAGGGCATCACCGGGGTTCCTGGCGTCAAATATCCGCATCTTTTTGCGTTCCTCGCCGTCCCCCTGCCGGGGCATACGCCTGAGGAAATGGCCGCTGCCATCCACGCGGAAATCGATCGCCTGAAGAAAGAAGATATCTCCGACGACGAACTGAAGATGATCAAGACGCGCGCCAAAGCCGGCCTGATTCGCGGCCTCGACAGCAACGAAGGCCTCGCCGAACAACTCGCCATTTACCAGACGCGCTACGGCGACTGGCGCGAATTGTTTGGCTCCGTCGATCGCATCGACAAAGTCAGCAAGGCGGATATCCGCCGCATCGCCGCCAAGGTTTTCGTCGACACCAACCGCACCGTGGGCATGATTGAAACCGCCAAGGGCTCTCCAGGCGGCGAATCGTCTGATCAGGGAGGTGCGCAATGAAAAAGCCTGCCCTCGTCTCAGTTCGTGTGGGGACGGGCGCCCTCGCCCGTCGAGCGGAGCGAAGCTCCGCAGCATTTCGAACCAACCAATGCTCATGTGGGGACGGCCGCCCTCGAAAGCCTGCCCTGAGCGAGCGAAGCGAGTCGAACGGGTCCGGTCGAGCGAAGCTCGGCGGCGCACTCGCGCTGGTACTGCTCCTGTTCGCCGTCTTCGCACCTGCCGGAGCCCAGACCGCTTCTCACGAACCCGCGCAAGCCTCCAAGCCCTGGCAGCAAATCCCCATCCATCCCCTGCCGCCGTTCCATCCCCAACAGCCGAAGCGTATCGAACTCTCCAACGGCATGGTGATCTTTCTGCAGGAGGATCACGAACTCCCTCTCATCGACGCCAGCGCGCGCATTCGCGGCGGAAGCGTCAACGAACCCGCCGACAAAGTCGGCCTCATCGATATCTACAGCGAGGTCTGGCGCACCGGCGGCACCAAATCGCAAACCGGCGATCAACTCGACGACTTCCTCGAAGTCCGCGCCGCCAAAGTTGAAACCGGCGGAAGCTCCGACTCCACCAGCATCAGCTTCTCCTGTCTCAAGCCCGATCTCGATGACGTTTTCAAAGTCTTCGTCGACGTCCTCCAGAATCCCGAGTTTCGCGACGACAAAATCGATATCGCCAAGAAAGGTGAAGACGACGGCATCTCCCGCCGCAACGACGACGTCAGCGAGATCGCGCATCGCGAAGCCGTCATGCTCGCCTACGGCAAAGACAATCCTTACGCTCGCATCCCCGAATACGCAACCGTCGCCGCCATCACTCGCCAGGATCTCATCGACTGGCACAAGAAATACGTGCAGCCCAACAACATCATTCTCGGCATCAGCGGCGACTTCGATTCCGCCGCCATGGAGGCGCGCTTGCGTTCCGCCTTCGAATCCTGGCCGCGCGGCCCACAGCTCCCGAAAAACGACATTCAGTTTTCACCGCCCACGCCGGGCTACTATCTCATCCCGAAATCCGACGTGAATCAGTCCAGCATCCGCATGCTCGGCCTCGGCATCCTGCGCGACAATCCCGACTACTACGCCATCAGCGTCTTCAATCAGGCCTTCGGCGGAGGATTCTCCTCGCGCCTGTTCAACGACATTCGCACCAAGCGCGGCCTCGCCTACGATGCCGGCGGCGGCATCGGCGCCAACTTCGGACATCCCGGCATCATTGAGATCGAAGTCGGCACCAAGAGCCAGACCACCATTGAAGCCGTCCAGGCCGCTGATGACGACATCTCGAATCTCGCCACCCACCCCATCACCGAAGAAGAAATTCAGCTCGCCAAAGACGCCATCCTCAACGCCTTCATCTTTCGTCTCGATTCGCCCGACAAGATTCTCGCCGAGCGCATGACCTACGAGTACTACGGCTATCCTCCCGACTGGCTCGACAAGTATCAGGCGGAGATCAAGAAAGTCACCGCCGCCGACGTCAACCGCGTTGCACAGAAATATCTGCACAAGAATGATCTCGCCGTGCTCGTCGTTGGCAACACGAAAGAGTTCGATAAACCGCTGTCCTCGCTCGGCGAAGTCCATCAGATCGATATCACCATTCCGCCTCCGCCCGGCATGAAGCAGGCCGAGAGCAGCACGCCGGAGTCCTCCAATCCCGAAGGCAAGGCGCTCGCCGCCAAAGTCGTCGCGGCCATGGGCGGCGAAGCCAGACTCTCGACCGTCAAATCCATTCGCAGCACCTCCACGCTCACCCAGAAAACGCCGCAAGGCGACATTCCCATCGAGATGGAAACCACTATCGTTTATCCCGATCATCTCCGAGCCCAGCTGCAAACTCCGCGCGGCAACATGACCATCACCGTTACTCCCGACGCCGATTTCGCCTCCATCCCCGGCATGGGCACGCAACCGGTTCCGCCCGAGCAGAAAGAAGAGATGCTGCGGCAGATCAAGCGCGATCCCGTTTTCATCGCCTCCCATGCCAATGATGCCGACGTTTTCTTTCGCGCCGCCGGAACGGAGAAAGTCGGCGACGTCGATGCCGCCATCGTCGATATCAACTCCGCCGGCGCATCCATCCGCTGGTTCGTCGATCCCGCCAGCGGCCGCATTCTGAAAACAACTTATCCCACCGTCGCGCAGAGTGGACCGGTCGAGGGCGAAACCACCATGGAAAACTGGAAGACCATCGACGGCCTGACGGTTCCTTTTTTGCGCAAGAACAAACAGAACGGTAACGACTCGAGTCAGGTCGAATACAAAACCATCGAGATCAATCCCGCCGTCGATCCGAAATTGTTCGACAAGCCCGCGGAAAACGCCGGCGACAAGCCGTAGGGACTTCGTCCCACTAGCTCTTCGGATTTGCTACGTCATCCCGACCGGAGCCGTTCTTTAGGCGGAGGGAGGGATCTCGCGCGCAGCTCACCTGAGCCGGTGCAGCAACAGACGTTTCGCTGGTAGTTGATTGGGTAACGAAAAACAGCCGCGCCTTCGCCAGCGCTTCGCTACCGTGATCCCTCTATGCGAAATTTACGTGCCCGTGTACAAATTCCACCCCCTAGCTCGTCCTACGGGATGACACTTAAGTCCTCGCCAACATCCTGAAAGCGCAGAGGTTCAGTATCCACAGGGACTGGCATCCTCGATGCATCCTTCTCCTTGTACCCGCTCGCAAGCAGAACAGTTGTAGCTTAGGAGGCTACTGAATCTTTATGCAACGCACAGGACTGACAACTCGATATTGGCTGGCAACCCTGGCGCTCACTGCACTCTTTTGGGCGGCGCCGGGGCGAGCACAATCCCCACAGGGCACGCCGCAAAACGCCGCTCCGCCGCAGGCGCCGGCGCAAAATCAAGACGACATCACGCGTCGTGAAGTAGTCATGATGGGACAATTCTTCGACCTGCATCCGGAGATCGCAGAACAGCTTCAGAAAGATCCCAAGCTGATCGACGACAAAAAGTTCGTGACCGATCATCCGGCCCTGCAGGCGTTCCTTGGCGATCATCCCGAAGTGCGGCAGCAGTTCGATGAACATCCTGACGCTTTTATGCGGGATGAGGATCTGTATTTGCGAAATCATCCGGATGACATCACCCGTCGAGAAGTGGTCATGATGGGCCAGTTCCTCGATCAACATCCGGAGATTGCAGAACGGCTCCAGAAGGATCCCAAGCTGATCGACGACAAGAAGTTCGTGACCGATCATCCGGCCCTGCAGGCGTTCCTTGCCGACCATCCGGAAGTGCGGGTCCAGTTCGACGATCACCCTGAGGCGTTCATGCGGGATGAGGACCGCTACCTGCAAAACCATCCCGATGACATTACCCGCCGCGAAGTGGTCATGATGGGCCAGTTCCTCGACCAGCATCCCGAGATCGCCGAACAGCTTCAGAAAGATCCGAAGCTCATCGACGACAAGAAGTTCGTGACCAATCATCCGGCCTTGCAGTCGTTCCTCTCGGACCATCCGGAGGTGCGGGTGCAGTTCGATGATCATCCCGTTGCTTTCATGCGGGACGTCGATCGCTGGAATCAGCAGCATCAGGTTGCCGGTAACGGAAACATGGGCCGTGGCAACGCCTACAGCTTCCACGAGTTTCTCGCCGGCCATGGTGCCATCGCCGAGGACCTGTCCAAAAACCCGACTCTTGCAACCAAAGACGAATATCTGCAGAACCACACCGAGCTTCAGGCGTATCTGCAGGCCAATCCGGATGTGCGCACTCAGCTGAACGATGATCCGGAGTCATTCGTCAAATCGGCGCAAGCAACCACCGCCCCTACCACGACGACCAAGAGCATGGGCAAGCTGCCAGGCTCGAAGTAACAGAGGTGCGTAGAAAGACGCAAGCGGTGTGAAACAAAAATAATGCACGATCACGGAAGGAAGAGGCGGCGCTTCTGCCGCCCTTCCTGCCGTGCGAAGTACCTGATGAAAATGGCAGGCTGGAACAACTGAGGCATCGGCAAAGGGAGGTCGTATGAAGCGCAAGAGCATCAAATGCAAGAAGGCAATCAAGAGCAGGACATTTAAGAGTAAGACATTCTGGATCGCGCTGTTGGCGCTGGCCTCCGCGCTTCCCGTTTTTGCGGGCGACAAAAAGCATGGCCAGCGCGCCATGATCGAGAAGATGGAAGCGGTGCCCTGCGGGGCGAAAGAGCACGGTGTTGCGGGCCTGGGCAGTCTGTGGGCTTCCGTTGGCATCACCAGCGTCAACTCCGACGAAAAGCTGTGCCCGCAATACTTGCTGAAGACCGACGACATGGAATACCACGTTCGCCCTCTGGATCATAAACACCCGCGCCTTTTACCCATCGGCAAAGAAGGCGAATTCAAAGTTGCCAAAGATGTCATCGTGATGAGCATCCCCGACAGCGATCACAAAAAACGCCGCTACCAGGTCGTGGCGATGTCGCAGATTAATCACAACACCTCTGCCGAGATGGGCGGCAGCTCAATGAAAATGGATGGAAGCTCAACGAATAACCAGAAGCCCATGAGCGGCATAAACCCGCTCGCTTACTCGCAGACCAATCCCAGCAAGCCGAACTGACTTTCGCTTGCCTTGAACCTTGCCTGTCTTGAAAGGGCGCGGCTTCGAGCCGCGCCGTTTTGTTTGTCATCCTGAGCCGCGCTCTTTGCGGCGAAGGACCTATGTAACTCGCCGCCAACTGCGGCATCTGGAAAACCTCCTTTCGAGGATGCCCGGCTAACCTCCCTCCGTGCTTAACGTCTACTTCGTAGCTTCTGGTGTGCCCTGGCACCCAATCGCTCCGTCCCAGGAGGATTCATGCTGCGATCACTTCTGCGCCGATCACTTCTTCGCTCAACCCTCCATCGTCGATCGCTCCACAGTCTGGCTGTCACCATCGCGCTGCTCAGCTCTCTAGTTTCGGCCCAAAGAGCCAACTCCGCTCGCATGCAGCGGGTCGAAAACGGACTTCCACCCCTTGCTCTCAGCTCCGACGAGCCGCCAACTCCGCTCTCCATCGAAAAGATGATGCAGCTCTATCGCGTCCCCGGCCTCAGCCTCGCCGTCATCGACAATTTCCAGATCGCCTGGGCCAAGGGCTATGGGGTCACCGAGCCCGGCGGCAATACGCCCGTCACCGTTCATACAATCTTCCAGGCAGGGTCGATCAGCAAACCCGTCGCGGCCACCGGAACGCTCTTTCTGGTCGAGCAGGGAAAACTCTCGCTCGATGAGAACGTCAACCTGAAACTGAAATCCTGGCAAGTGCCCGACAACCAATTCACCAAAGACCAAAAAGTCACGCTGCGGCGCCTTCTCAGCCACAGCGCCGGCCTTACCGTTCACGGCTTTCCCGGATACGAAGTCGGAACGCCCATCCCCACGCTCCTTCAGATTTTCAACGGCGAACCGCCCGCCAACACCGCGCCGATTCGCGTCGACTTCGTCCCCGGAACGCAATCCCGCTACTCCGGCGGCGGCATCACCATCGAACAGCAACTCGTCATGGATGTCACCGGCGAGCCCTTCCCGCGCTTCATGCACGGAGCGGTGCTCGACAAAATCGGCATGACCGACAGCACCTACGAGCAGCCGCTTCCCTCCACGCGCGCCGCCGCAGCCGCCACGGGCACGCAAGCCGACGCCACACCGATTCCCGGCAAGTGGCATATCTATCCGGAAATGGCCGCCGCAGGCCTGTGGACCACCGCCAGCGACCTCGCCAAATTCGGCATCGAAATCGCGCTTTCAAAACAGGGAAAAGCCAACCACGTTCTCTCGCAGGCAACAGTACAGGAAATGTTGAAGCCGCAGATCGATCAAATCGGCCTGGGATTCTTTCTTGGTGGATATAAAAATTCGCAGGAGTTTGGTCACGAAGGCGACGATGCCGGCTTCCAGGCCTTGCTCGTGATGTTTGCCGACACCGGCAAGGGCGTCGCCATTATGGCCGACTCCGAAAACGGCATCACCGTCGCCAGACGGATCGTGCAGAGTGTGGCCAAGGAATACGGATGGGTCGCTGCCTTCGATCCACCCTCCGCCGGCGAACTGCTTCCTCTCGTCGCCCAAATCAAAGGCCCGCAAGCCGCGCTCACCCGCTACGCCGAGCTCAAAAAATCCGGAGCTGATTCCGGTTACACCATCGACGAAAACACCCTGATCCAGCTTGGTTATCGTTTCCTATTTGCCGGACAAACCGGTTGGTCGATCCAGACCTTCAAACTCGAAGTGCAGGATTATCCCAAGTATTGGAATTCCTACGACAGTCTGGGCGAGGCCTACCTCAAGGCGGGACAAACAGACCTGGCCATCGAAAATTACGAGAAGTCGGTCGAGATCAATCCCCAGAACCAGAACGGCATCAACGTCCTCAAGAAAATTCGCGCACAAAAATAGCCGCGTCGATCCACTTAACGAAAAAATAATCGGCGCCGGCCCTCTCACTTCAGCCGGCACCGATTTGGCAGAGCCACAACGCCCTAACAGCGGAGAGCTCGATTTAATACGTGAACGTCAACTCGTCCAGATACACCGTGTACGGAGACTGCTTGTAATCCCCATCCTGCTGGTAGTTGATGGTGATTCCATACCACCCCGGCGCGGAGAACGGCGCCGACGTGATGTTCCAATTCGTCGTCTGCCCGTTAAACGTGATCGACTGATACAGCAGCTGATTATCCGCCGTCCGCTGCACTTTGAGCGTCAGGTGATTCCACTGATTCTCCAGCGGATAGCAGGCCAGGCCCGTCGGCACCCAGTGCCCGGTGGCGTTATCCCACGTATCCCACTCGTTGCCGCCCATGATGCGGCACTCATGTCCCCAGGTGTAGCCGGTGTTGTTGAAGAACTGGTTGATGTCGAACTCCAGCGCCTGCGACACGCCCAGGTTGCTGCCATAGAAATAAACATCGTAGGTGAACGAGTTCAGCGTCGGCACCAGCGTGTGATTCGTGTCCAGCATGCCCTGCGACGAGAAGTCGCCGATCAGGTGGTTATTCCACAGCACGTCGGAGTAATCCATATCGCCGCCAATGTTGAACTGCGTCGCGTTATTGTCCATCGACGGACTCTTGATTCCCTGGTACATCGCCCACGTCGTTCCCGGACCGGAGGACACGCAGGTCGTGCAATCCTGATAACTCGGGGGCTGCTGGGCATATCCATTCCATCCGGCGCTGGCCTGCAGGTTGTAAAAAACATTGCCGCCGCTGCCGACCGTGATCTTGACCGGCGTGGTCGCCGCTCCACCGCACTTGTCCCACTCTTCCACAACCGTGTTGTACGTTCCGGGACTGAGCGTCAGAGTTGTGTTCATGCTGTCGCCCTGCACCACATACGCCAGCTGATACGGCGCCGTGTAAATGCCCATCGACGACACGCCCGCCGAGCACGAACTGGTGGCCGTCGCCACGAAGTGCACCGGATCGCTCAGGCTGCTGCCGTTTGTCGGAGACGTCACGTAAACTCCGCTTTGCGCGGTCACCGTGATATCGACCGTCTGCGTTTCGGCTCCGCCGCAGTTATCCCACGCCTCCACCACCACACCGTATTTCCCGGGACTGAAGTTGAGGCTGGTGTTGAGGCTCGCTCCGTTCACCACGTACGCCAGCTCATACGGCGCCGGATAAATTCCCATCGAGCCGATCCCTTTCGAGCACGACGTAGTGGTCGCCGAGGCCACAAAACTCACGCTCGTTCCCAGCGTGCTGTTGTTGGTCGGACTCGTTACCGTCACGCCGGCGAAAGCTGAAACCGTCGCCAGAAAAAAAACCAAAGTCGAAATACACAGGGGGGCGTGCTTCTTCATGCGCTTGTCTCCCGTTGGGATTAAATTGGTCGTGCGGTCTAGCGGATTGCAAACAGAGGGGAACGCCGTTTCTCGACGGAACACCCTTGGGACGTGCGAGGCCGTATCTCCCGAAAACGCCCCTGGGAGCCTGACGGACCCTACTGAGCGGAAGTGTCAGCTTATACACGCATCACTGTATTGTCAAAGCAAAATACCCGTAGATCGCACTCGAAAGTGCTAATCCTGGCAGGTTTGCGAACGTGCATTCGCGCGGTGGAGCAAACCGCGACCTCCGCGTATCCGCCTTCCTGGGTCATCCCGAACGCGCGCGTTTTCACGAGCGGGCGGAGGGATCTCTCGCTGAACAGTGATTGGGTTGAGGAGATCCCTCTCTTCGCGTGGGAAACGGCTCCCGCTCAGGATGACCTCACCTGTTTCAGCCCAGTACCTTCTCCGGGCGTTCACACTCCCGTAACAATCTTCCTTTATAGTTCCGCCCTTGCCAGAGGTTGATGCGAAGGCGGCGCACCTCTGGCTCAGGGCGCAAATCCTCGGAACGCACACGGAGCAAAACATGGCGACAGCCGCACCGGCAATTCAGGAAAAACTCGGCAGAAAACCCGGCATGATTGGCGTCATCGGATTCGGCATCGTCTTCATCATCGGCGTCGTCTACGCCGGCTACCATCTCCTCTCCGACCTTTCCGGCGTTCATACCGATACCGCAATGCCCTACATCCTGCTCGGCCTGGCGCTGCTGGTCGCTCTCGGCTTCGAGTTCGTCAATGGCTTTCACGACACGGCCAACGCCGTCGCCACTGTCATCTACACCCACTCGCTTGAGCCGCACGTCGCCGTTGTCTGGTCCGGCTTCTGGAATTTTCTCGGCGTCATGACCTCCAGCGGGCTGGTCGCCTTCGGCATCATCTCGCTTCTGCCCGTCGAGCTGATCCTGCAGGTCGGCAGCAAGGCCGGATTCGCCATGGTCTTCGCCCTGCTCGTCGCCGCCATCTTGTGGAATCTCGGCACCTGGTGGTTCGGACTGCCCGCCTCCAGCTCGCACACCATGATCGGATCGATCATCGGAGTGGGCATCGCCAACCAGCTCATGCAGGCAAAGTCCGGCACCAGCGGCGTCGACTGGAGCCAGGCGGCCAACGTCGGCAAATCGCTGTTCCTTTCTCCTATCTTCGGATTCGTTCTCGCCTACCTGCTGCTGCGGGTCATGAAAGCCATCATCCGCAACAAGGAACTCTACAAGGCTCCCGAAGGCACCGAGCCGCCGCCATTCTGGATTCGCGCCCTGCTGGTTCTCACCTGCACCGGCGTCAGCTTCTTCCACGGCTCCAACGACGGACAAAAGGGCATGGGACTCATCATGCTCATTCTGGTCGGCACCGTTCCCACCGCCTACGCGCTGAACCATGCCATCACGCACAAAGACTCCGACGATTTCATCGCCGTCTCCCAGCAGGCCACCAACACGCTGAGCAACTACGTGAGCCCGTCGGCCGTCGTGGGCGACGATCGCGACGAGGTCACCGCCTACGTCAGCAGCAAGCAATTCACTCCCAACACCATGCTGGCGCTGCGCCAGCTGGTCAACGACATCGGCAATGAGACCGCCATGTTCGGCGAGTTGGCCAAAGTTCCACACGAGCGCGTGCGCAACTTCCGCAATGACATGTATCTGGTCAGCGAGGCTCTGCGCCTGATGAAGAAGAGCGGCAACCCGGCTCTCACTGCGGCCGACTGGAAAGTGCTCGACAACTACAAAAAGCACGTCGATGGCGCCACGCGTTTCATTCCTGCATGGGTGAAAGTTGCCGTGGCATTGGCGCTCGGACTCGGCACCATGGTCGGCTGGAAGCGGATCGTGGTCACGGTGGGAGAGAAGATCGGCAAAGAACATCTCACCTATGGCCAGGGAGCCGCCGCTGAAATCATCGCCATGGCCACCATCGGCGCCGCCGACGGCCTCGGCCTTCCCGTCTCGACCACGCACGTTCTTTCTTCAGGCGTCGCCGGCACCATGATGGCCAATCACTCCGGACTGCAGATATCGACCGTCCGCAATCTCGCGCTGGCCTGGGTGCTCACGCTTCCGGCCGCCATGATGTTGTCAGGATTTCTGTTCTGGGCATTCAAGAACATGTTCTAGAAAACTTGCGTAGGCACGGTGCGGATTTTCTCTCCATCTCAAACCATCCGTGGGATGCTTACGCCCATACCCCCTTGGCACGGGTGAATAGGACCTAGCGCTGGGGCGCGCGTGGAAAAAGTACGATCCCCTCCGTGATCTCCTAATTACTCGGGAACCCAGAGCATACTGGTTCAAGTGATGCAGATCGTCCAATCCGAGCCAGGAAGGCGTTCTCAGCGGCTGCAGCTCGCGAGTGCCATCCCCATTGTCCTTCGCCGCCAGGACGGCCACCGGGTTCCAGGGAAATTGCACTGCGTATCCGTAACCGGCGGCTTGGTTGTACCCGCCTCCCTCCTCCCGCCAGGTTCAATGGTCAGGTTGATATTTGTTACGCCCAAGGGACCAGTAACCGGCACGGCAGAGATGCTGCATCCTGTTTCCTGGACGGAACAGCCGTTCCGCTTCGCAGCAATCTCGGACTCGGATCAGCATCGGCTAAGCGCTGTGATCGAAATGGTGCACGGACAAGCAGAATAATCTTTGATAGCGCACACTGCCGCAAAATTCTAATTACGCTCAATCCCTTCGATGACACGCGAGGCCCGCACGCTCGCCCCCCGCAGCAGCTTGACAAGCGTATCGAACGCGAGCTACGCTAGGCGAATAAAAGGCGAACATGTCCAGCCTGCCTTTGCTTCCGCCTTCCCTGCTCGCTCCGCCCGATGACGCCAAGCCGCGCCTGGTTGGCATCGCACGACTGGCGAGCGAAGGCGAGTCCATCCGCGAAGGCCACAATGTCGAATATTTCACGCTCCC
>JASHOT010000305.1 GCA_030040965.1 Candidatus Sulfotelmatobacter sp.
CTCGAGGCCCGTTCCCGCCGGGATCAAGCGTCCGACGATCACGTTCTCCTTCAAGCCGCGCAGGTTGTCCACTGCGCCGTTGATGGAGGCCTCGGTAAGTACGCGCGTCGTCTCCTGGAAACTCGCCGCCGAGATAAAGCTGTCGGTGGAGAGCGACGCCTTGGTGATGCCCAGCAGCAGCGGGCGCCCAATTGCCGGGCGGCCACCGTTCGACAGCACGCGCTCGTTCTCTTCGCGGAAGCGGAAGCGGTCGACCTGCTGCTCGAGCAGGAAGTTGGTGTCGCCCACTTCATCGATGCGCACCCAGCGCAACATCTGCCGCACGATCACCTCGATATGCTTATCCGAAATGGCCACGCCCTGCAAACGGTAGACTTCCTGAATTTCGTTCACCAGGTAAGCCTGCAGCTCCTTTTCGCCGAGCACGGCGAGGATGTCGTGCGGGTTGAGCGGGCCGTCCATGAGCGGTTCGCCCGCTTTCACGCGCTCGCCTTCCTGCACATTGATGTGCACGCCGCGCGCAACCGAGTATTCCTTTTCGGTGCCGTTGTCGGCGACCACGTAGACCTTGCGCTGTCCTTTCGAAACCTCGCCGAACTTGACCGTGCCATCGATCTCGCTGATGACAGCGGTTTCGTGCGGCTTGCGGGCTTCGAACAATTCGACCACGCGCGGCAGACCACCCGTGATGTCTTTCGTTTTGGTGGTTTCGCGCGGAATCTTGGCCAGCACGTCGCCCGGGCTGACCGTATCGCCGTCGGCCACCATAAGGTGCGAACGCGACGGCATGAGGTAGCGCTTGCTCGCCTTGCCCTTGATGACGATGGCGGGCTGGCGCTTCTCATCGGGCGAATCGCCCACCACGTGCCGCGAGAGACCGGTGACTTCGTCGACTTCTTCGTGCAGAGTCACGCCTTCCTGCAGGTCTTTGAACTGCACGGTGCCGCCGATTTCGGTCAGGATGGCGAAGGTGTACGGATCCCACTCAACCATGACCTGGCCGAGCGTAACCGGATCGCCGTCGTTGACCTTGACCTTGGCGCCGTAGACGACCGAGTAGCGCTCGCGCTCGCGGTTCTTGTCGTCGACCACGGCAATCGAGCCCTGACGGTTCATTACAACCAGATCGCCCGTCTTCGACTTGACCGTCTGCAGGCCAATGAAGCGCACCGTGCCGTTGTTCTTGGCATCGAGGCGCGACTGCTCACTGACTCGCGATGCCGTACCGCCGATATGGAAGGTACGCATGGTGAGCTGCGTTCCGGGCTCGCCAATCGACTGCGCCGCGATGACGCCGACGGCTTCGCCCAGCTCGACCAAGCGTCCGGAAGCAAGATTGCGCCCGTAGCACATGACGCAGACGCCGCGCTTCGATTCGCAAGTCAGCACGGAGCGGATTTTCACCCGCTCGATGCCGGCAGCCTGTATCGCTCCGGCGAGCTCTTCGGTGATTTCCTGGTTGATATCGACGATGGTGTTGCCGTCGTAGTCTTTGATCTTCTCGAGCGAAACGCGGCCTACAATGCGGTCGCGCAGCGGTTCGATGATTTCGCCGGCTTCAACGATGCCGGAGACGAAGATGCCGTCGACGGTACCGCAGTCGTACTCGCTGATGATGACGTCTTGCGCCACGTCGACCAAACGACGCGTGAGATAGCCGGAATCGGCCGTCTTCAGCGCCGTGTCGGCCAATCCCTTGCGGGCGCCGTGAGTCGACACGAAATATTCGAGCACCGTCAGGCCTTCGCGGAAGTTGGCCGTGATGGGCGACTCGATGATTTCGCCGGAAGGCTTGGCCATCAGGCCGCGCATGCCGGAAAGCTGGCGAATCTGCTGTTTTGATCCGCGAGCGCCAGAGTCGGCCATGACGTAGATGGGATTCATCTCGCCTTCTTTGTCGCGCTTCTGCATTTCACCGAACATTTCGTCGGCGACCTTTTCGGTGATGGCCGACCAGATTTCAATGACCTTGTTGTAGCGCTCGCCGTTGGTGATGGCGCCATCGAGATACTGCTGCTGCACGCTGACCACCTGCTTTTCGGCGTCGCGCACCAGAACTTTCTTGCTGTCCGGAATGACCATGTCGTCGATGCCAATCGACAGGCCGGCGCGCGTCGCGAAGCGGAAGCCAAGTGACTTCACTTCGTCGAGCATCTTCACCGTGGTTTCGAGTCCGAACTTCAGGTAGCCGTAGTTGACCAGCGCACCGATTCCCTTCTTCTTGAGCAGGCCGTTGATGTAGGGCATGCCCTCGGGGAGATGATCGTTGAGAATCGCACGGCCGACGGTCGTGTTGATGAAGGCCCGGTCGACCTGCACGGGCTCGGTGTGAATGATGTCCTGATCGTCGTACGCCGTGGTCAGGTCAATCAGTTCGCCCGAGTAGCGCAGCCGAATAGGCGTAAGCGTTTCGATCTCGCCGGCATCGAGTGCGAGCAGAACTTCCTCGATGTTTGCAAACGACCGGCCTTCCCCCTTCGAGCCGGGCTTGCCTTTAGTCAGGTAGTAGAGACCAAGCACCATGTCCTGCGTGGGCACGGTGATGGGCTGGCCGGACGCGGGCGAAAGAATGTTGTGCGAGGCCAGCATCAGGACGCTGGCTTCGACCTGCGCTTCCGGAGACAGCGGGATGTGAACCGCCATCTGGTCACCGTCGAAGTCGGCGTTGAATGCCGTGCAGACCAGCGGGTGAATCTTGATGGCCTTGCCTTCAACCAGCACCGGCTCGAATGCCTGAATGCCGAGGCGGTGCAGCGTGGGAGCGCGGTTGAGCAGAACCGGGTGGTCTTTAATAACTTCTTCCAGGATGTCCCAAACGATGGGCTCCTGCTGCTCAACCATTTCTTTTGCCTGCTTGATGGTGGTGACGTTGCCCGTCTGCTCGAGCCGGTGATAGATGAACGGCTTGAACAGTTCGAGCGCCATCTTCTTGGGCAAGCCGCACTGATGCAGCTTGAGCTCGGGGCCGACCACGATGACGGAACGTCCGGAGTAGTCGACGCGCTTGCCGAGCAGGTTCTGGCGGAAGCGTCCCTGCTTGCCTTTCAATGTGTCGGAAAGCGACTTCAGCGGACGGTTGTTGGCTCCGCGCAGCACGCGGCCGCGGCGCCCGTTGTCAAACAGGGCGTCGACGGCTTCCTGCAGCATGCGTTTCTCGTTGCGCACGATGACTTCTGGCGCGTGCAGGTCCATAAGCTTCTTCAACCGGTTGTTGCGGTTGATGACGCGGCGATAGAGATCGTTCAGATCGGACGTGGCAAAGCGGCCGCCATCGAGTGGAACCAGAGGACGCAGCTCGGGCGGAATGACCGGGATCACATCGAGAATCATCCAGTGTGGCTTGTTGCCGCTCTTGCGGAAGGCCTCGACAACTTTCAGTCTTTTCGCGTACTTAAGCCGCTTCTGCAGCGAGCTCTCGTTCTTCATCTTCTCGCGCAGTTCGGTGGAGAGGCCGTCAGTGTCAACGCGCTTCAGCAGTTCCTTGATCGCTTCCGCGCCCATCATGGCCTTGAAGCCGGCGGGACGGTACTGCTGATCGAGTTCGCGGAACTTGGCTTCGTCTTTAATTACTTCGCGCTCTTTGACCGGAGCGTCGCCGGGCTCAACCACGACGTAGGCCTCGAAGTAAAGAACGGACTCAAGATCACGCAACGAAATATCGAGCAAGTGCCCGATGCGGCTGGGCAGTCCTTTGAAGAACCAGACGTGAGAACACGGAGACGCAAGCTCGATGTGGCCCAACCGCTCGCGTCGCACTTTGGAAAGCGTGACTTCGACGCCGCACTTGTCGCAGATCACGCCGCGGTGCTTCATGCGCTTGTATTTGCCGCAGAGGCACTCCCAGTCGGTGACCGGGCCGAAGATACGGGCGCAGAACAGTCCGTCGCGCTCGGGTTTGAAGGTACGGTAGTTGATGGTCTCGGGCTTCGTCACTTCGCCATGCGACCAGCTCCGGATTTTTTCCGGCGAGGCCAGCGAGATGCGAATGGCATCGAAGTCCGCGATCACATTTGCCATTTCGAATGGGCTCGAACGAAACAAGGTGTTCCTCCGCTTCCTGCTCTCGTTCAGTACCGAGTACTGAGTACCGGGTACCGAGTTTTTATGTCCCGCGCGACGTGAGAGCTTCTCATCCGCGGAACGTTCTTCTCAAATCCTCAAACTAATGTCAGCCGCCCGAGCCGGATCTCGAGATTTCTCGGTACTCGGTACTCGGTACCCGCTACCCGCTACTGGCTAATCCGCCGCCGCGCTTGCCGTCGGCTTCTTCTCGCCAGCCTTGATCAACTCCACGTCGAGGCAGAGCGACTGCAATTCGCGGATCAGCACGTTAAACGATTCGGGCACGCCCGGCTCCATGGCGGCTTCGCCTTTGACGATGGCCTCGTAAATCTTGGTGCGGCCGTATACGTCGTCGGACTTCGCCGTCAGCAGTTCCTGCAGGATGAACGCCGCCCCGTAGGCTTCGAGCGCCCAGACTTCCATTTCGCCGAAGCGCTGTCCGCCGAGCTGCGCCTTGCCACCCAAGGGTTGTTGGGTAATCAAGGAATAAGGTCCGATGGAGCGCGCGTGAATCTTGTCGTCCACCAGGTGCGACAGCTTCAGCATGTAGATGTAGCCGACGGTGACCGGCTGTTCAAACTTCTCTCCCGTCATGCCGTCGAACAGCGTGGTCTTGCCCGAAGTCGGCAATCCGGCGTGTTCGAGCAGCGCCTTGATCTCGCCTTCTTTCGATCCGTCGAACACGGGCGAACCCATGAACACGCCCTTGACCAGCGTGGGCGCCACGGTTTCCAGTTCATCGTCGCTCAGGTCGGCAATGATGTCGGAGAGCTGTGAATCCTTAAACAAGGCTTTCAATTCACGCCGCACCGCTTCGCTGCGCGAGTTTTCCTTGAGCAGTCCCTTGATCTTCTCGCCCAGCTCGAAGCCCGCCCATCCCAGGTGAGTTTCGAGAATCTGACCCACGTTCATACGGGAGGGCACGCCGAGCGGGTTGAGTACGATTTCGACCGGCGTTCCGTCTTCGAGGTACGGCATATCTTCCTCGGGCAGAATGCGCGCGATCACGCCCTTGTTGCCGTGGCGGCCGGCCATCTTGTCGCCCACGCTCAGCTTGCGCTTCATGGCGATGTAGACCTTGACCAGCTTGATCACGCCCGGCGGCAGTTCGTCGCCCTTGGTCAGCTTGTCCTTCTTCTCGTTGACGATCTTCTTGAGCACGTCGATCTGGCGAGAAGTCATCTCTTCGATCTCGTCGATCTGCTCATTAACCCGCGGGTCCTTATCCGCGTACTTGATGCGCTTCAGGTTGCGGGTCGAGATGCGCTCGATCTCGTCGCGAGTGAGAATTGCTCCTTTGGTCAGCAAGCGCTTGTTGGTGCGCTCGTCGTGCAGGTCGGCCTGCACTTCCTTGCCGCCAAGAATGTTTTCCAGGCGCTTCAGGCGCTCGTCGGTCAGAATGCGGATTTCATCCGACAAGTTCTTTTCGAGCTTGGCGACCTGCGTGGCTTCGATGGCCTTCGCGCGCTCGTCTTTCTCCTGACCTTTGCGCGAGAAGATTTTCACGTCAACGATGACGCCTTCAATTCCCGGCGGGCAGTAAAGCGATGCGTCGCGCACGTCGCCGGCTTTTTCGCCGAAGATGGCGCGCAGCAGCTTTTCTTCCGGCGTAAGCTGGGTTTCGCCCTTGGGCGTGACCTTGCCCACGAGGATGTCGCCCTGCTTCACGCTGGCGCCGATGCGAATCACGCCGGCTTCGTCGAGATTGCGCAGCATCGACTCGCTGACGTTGGGAATGTCGCGCGTGACTTCTTCGGGACCCAGTTTGGTGTCGCGCGACTCGATCTCAAATTCCTCAATGTGCAGCGAGGTGTAGTAATCCTCTTTCACCATTTTTTCGGAGACGAGAATCGCGTCTTCGAAGTTGTAGCCGCGCCACGGCATGAAGGCGACCAGAACGTTGCGTCCCAGCGCCAGCTCGCCGTGATCGGTGCAGGGACCGTCGGCGATGACCTGTCCCTTCAGCACGCGCTCGCCTTTCTTGACCACCGGCTTCTGGTTGATGCAGGTGTTCTGGTTGGAGCGCTTGAACTTGGTGAGCTGATAAATGTCCGAGCCGACTTCGCGCGACAGCTGCGTGGGATGGTGCTCGCCTTCGACACGCACGATGATGCGCTCGGAGTCGACCGAATCCACGATGCCGTTGCGGCGGGCCAGAACCACCGCGCCAGAATCGCGGGCAGTAACGCCTTCCATTCCGGTGCCGACGATCGGCGCCTGCGCGCGCAGTAAGGGCACTGACTGGCGTTGCATGTTGGCGCCCATCAGCGCTCGGTTGGCGTCGTCGTGCTCGAGGAATGGCACAAGCGATGCTGCGACGGAGACGAGCTGCTTTGGGCTGACGTCAACGTAGTCGACTTCATCACGCGCGACCAGCACGAAGTTGCCGGCTTTGCGGGCGTTGACGAGATCGGCGACGATGCGTCCCTTGTCGTCGAGTTCGACGTTGGCCTGCGCGATCGTGTGCCGGTCTTCCTCCCATGCCGACAAGTAGAACGAGAAGGGCTCGATCTGCACCGGCTTCTTGCGTTTTTCTCTCAGCTCGGCGTTGAGTTTCTCGATCTCGTGCTTCTCCAGGTGATCGCCGACCTTGAAATCGCTGTCGCCAACATTGACGACGGTAACGTAGTCAATGATGCGGCCGTTTTTCACTTTGCGATAGGGCGACTCGATGAAGCCGTAGTCGTTGATCCGCGCGTAGCAGCTCAGCGACGAGATCAGGCCGATGTTCGGACCTTCCGGCGTCTCGATCGGGCAGATGCGGCCATAGTGTGTGGGATGGACGTCGCGGACCTCGAATCCGGCGCGCTCACGCGACAAACCGCCCGGCCCAAGCGCCGAGAGACGACGCTTGTGCGTGATCTCAGAGAGCGGGTTGGTCTGATCCATGAATTGCGAGAGCTGCGACGATCCAAAGAATTCGCGGATCGCAGCCATCACCGGCTTGGCGTTGACCAGGTCGTGCGGCATGGCCGTCGACATTTCCTGGTAAACAGACATCTTTTCCTTGATCGCGCGTTCCATGCGCACCAGGCCGATGCGGAACTGGTTTTCCATCAGTTCGCCAACGGCGCGCACACGGCGGTTGCCGAGGTGATCGATATCGTCGACCGCGCCGATGTTCTTGCGCAGCTTGAGCAAGTACGAAATCGTGGCGTAGAAATCGTCGGGATCAAGCGTGCGTTTCTCGAGCGAGGTCGCTTCCTGGTTCTCGAACAGCTTGATGTTGAATTTCAGACGGCCCACGCGCGAGAAATCGTACTTACGCGGATCGAAAAACATGCCGTGGAACAGAGCCGTTGCCGTGTCGAGCGTCGGCGGATCGCCCGGACGCAGCTTGCGGTAGATTTCGATCAGCGCCTCCTGCGGAGTCTTGATCGCATCGCGCTTCAGCGTCTGGCTGATGACCGTGCCCACATCGTCGCGCTCGGGGAAGAACAGCGACATTTCGACGACTCCCGAATCGAGAATCTTCGAAAGCTTGTCGGCGGTGAGCTCGGAGTTGGCTTCCAGCAGAACTTCCCCGGTGGTGGTATCGACGACGTCGCCGGCAGTCCACGCGCCTTCCAGATCAGTGACGTCGACTTCAATCTCACTGATCTTGGCCTTCTGAATTTCTTTCAGAACCTGCGCGTTGATCTTGCGGCCCGAATGCGCGACTTCGTCGCCCGACTTCGACTTGATGCTGTGGGCGAACTTCATGCCCAGCAGATTCGTCGGCTTGTCGCCGGCCGGGTCGAGCGTCCAGTAAAGCTTCTTGTCGCGCACGGCGATGCGGTCGGTGGTGTAGAACGTCTTGAGAATGTCTTCGCCCGAGCGCAGGCCGAGGGCGCGAAGGAAAATCGTGCCCAGGAATTTGCGCTTGCGATCGATGCGGACGTAGAGAACGTTTTTCTGATCGTACTCAAACTCGACCCACGATCCGCGGTAAGGAATGATCTTGCCGAGGAAATAGGTGCGGTTGTTGGCGGTCTCGAAGAAGACTCCGGGGGAACGATGCAACTGGCTCACGATGACGCGCTCAGTACCGTTAATAATGAAAGTCCCGTTCTGCGTCATCAAGGGAACATCGCCGAAGAAAACTTCCTGCTCTTTAATGTCGCGGATGGAGCGGTTCCCGTTCTCCGCGTCTTTGTCGAAGATGGTAAGACGCATCGTGACCTTAAGCGGAGCGGAATAGGTCATGCCGCGCTCTTCGCACTCGGCCACGTCGTACTTCAATTGCAAGCCGACAGGGTCGCCGCACTTGTTGCAGAAGTCGGGCGTGTTGGCGTTGTAGGTGCCGCACTTCTGGCAGAGCACATCGCCGGGGTGGAACGGGTCGGTGATGACGGTCGATCCGCAGTTTTTGCAAGTGGTGCGCAGGTGATGCAGGCCTTTCAGGTGGCCGCACTTACACTCCCAGTTGCCGATGGCGTAATCCACAAACTCCAGTTGTGATACGTTGCGGAAATCGGTGATGGGGAAGACGGACTGAAACACCGCCTGCAAGCCGCCGTCTTCGCGCTCGCTGGGCAGTTTGTCCATCTGCAGGAAGCGGTCGTAGCTGCGCTTCTGAACCTCAATGAGGTTCGGGATCTGGATGGTGGCCGGAATTTTGGAAAAGTCAAAACGTTTACGGAAGGCATTATTCTTCATCGTCAAGAAACTCCCAATCTCAGGCGCAGCCGAAGGCCGCGCACGAACCGAGGAATGTGGGGCGCGTTGTCATATCGCAAACCGCGCCGCGGGATCTAACTCAAATAAAACTCAAACGTATGTAGGACCGGAATGACCTGGGTAACTCGAGCAACACCATAAAACACGACAGGGCGTCCGCAGGGACAGTCGTTCCCGCAGACGCCAACCACGGCGTTTCGCCAATTCTGATTTGAAATCTCTCGCGCCAGTTCTTCGGCCTGTTTCCGCCCCGCCTGCCCGCGGAGCAGCCTGCCAAACTTCCCTCGCGAGTGTCACTCGCGCTCGAATGAAGCCAAAGGAAGCGGTGTTATCTAGATGCTAACATCGCTCCCCTGGATTCACAAGTAGGAACGTCTCAAAAAAACGATTTTGCACCAGTTGCGGTGCGTTTTCGGGAAAACTGCGCAGTGTGGAGCGGGCACTGCTGCACGCTTCCGCAAACGCCCGAGATCCTTCGACTCGACCACATTCGTGGTCTCGATCAGCGGCGCATGGCTCCCGCTTCGCTCACGCCGTGCAAACGCCGCTACTTCACCTCGACGGTCGCGCCGGCGTCGGCAAACTGGTGGCGCTTGGTGGGCGTCAGAGCCCACCGGCACCATCCTGAGCGAAGCGGAGGATCTCCCCGCTCCACCCTATTTCACCTCTACCGTGGCGCCCGCGTCGGCAAACTTCTTCTTGATCGTCTCGGCTTCTTCCTTGGAAACGCCTTCTTTCACGTTCTTCGGAGCTCCGTCGACCAGTTCCTTGGCTTCTTTCAGGCCCAGGCTGGTGACTTCGCGTACAGCCTTGATGACATTGATCTTGTTGGCGCCGACCTCTTTCAGAACGACGGTGAATTCGGTCTTTTCCTCGGCCGGAGCCGCGCCTGCACCGGCTGCCGCACCGCCGCCCGCCACCATCACGGGAGCCGCTGCCGCCGCCGACACGCCCAGACGCGATTCCAGCTTCTTGACCAGTTCCGCCGCTTCCAAGAGCGACAGGCCTACGATTGAGTCTTCAATTTGTTGCAGATCCGCCATTTTGTTTCTCCAGTCTTTAAAGTGTGGCGCGGACAATCTCGCCCGCGTCTTGCTTTTGCCATCCGCCTGCCAGGTTTCCAGTGCGACCAGGTCTCGATTCCAAGCGCCAGACAACGCCAGGACGGACCGCGCAACCCCTGATTTGTAGACAGCCAAACCTATTTGGCGATTGAGCGATCGGGCCATTGGGTGATTTTTTCAATCGCTCAATGACTCAATCGCAAAATCGCTCAATCTTTACGCTTCCTTAAACTTTTTCTGCTGCACGCCCTGATCGACCACGACGGCCAGATTCCTGCCGACCTGGCTCATAACCGTCGCCAGCCGCTGCGCCGGCGCGTTGATCAGGAACAGAAGCTTCGACATCAGCTCTTCTTTCGAAGGCATGGTCGCGAGAGCTTCGATTTCTTTAATGTTGATGACACGGCCTTCGACCACGCCGACCTTGAAGGTAAACTCAGGCGTATCTTTGGCGTACTTGGTGAGCGCCTTGGCCATGGCCACAGGATCGCCGGTCGTGTAGGCGATCGAGGTGACGCCGGCGAGGTCTTTCAGAGCGCCTTCCACCTTGGTGCCCTTCGCGGCCTTTTCCGCCAGCGTGTTCTTCACCACCTGATATTTCGCGCCCGCGCCACGCAGGGCCTTGCGCAGTTCATAGTCCTGGGCCACGGTCAGCTTGGTGTAGGTCGCAACCACCATGTTGGAAACATTTTTCAGATCGCTGGTCATCTTCTCGACCTGCTGTGTCTTCTTTGCTCTGGTAACCGCCATAATCTTTGTCCTTTGTCATTCCGAACCCGCCGCAAAGGCGGGTGAGGAACCTGCTTTTCCCCTCAGATATCTTCCGCGCTTTTACGCTTTCGCCGCCGCCTCAATCGGAGCCACATCCAACTGAATGCCAGGCCCCATGGTCGAACTGAGCGTGCATCCCTTGATGTATTTGCCCTTGGCGACCGACGGCTTCGCCTTGATCACGCTGGTGATCAGGACGGTTGCGTTTTCGATCAGCTTGTCGGGCGTAAACGAAATCCTTCCCACAGGACAGTGCACCAACGCAGTCTTGTCGGTGCGGAATTCGACTTTGCCGGCTTTCACTTCCTGCACGGCCTTGCCCACGTCGAAGGTCACGGTGCCCGTCTTCGGATTGGGCATCAGGCCCTTAGGTCCGAGAATTTTGCCCAGGCGTCCGACCGATTTCATGGTGTCGGGCGTGGCAATGAGCGCGTCGAAGTCGGTCCAGTTCTCTTTCGTGATCTTCTCGACCATCTCTTCGCCGCCGGCAAAATCCGCGCCCGCCGCTTCAGCTTCTTTAATCTTGTCGCCGGTCGCGATGACCAGAACTTTTTTCGATTTGCCCAGTCCATGCGGCAGAACCACGGTGCCGCGGACCATCTGGTCGGCATGTTTGGGATCGACTCCCAGGCGCAGCGTGACCTCGACAGTCTCGTCAAATTTTGCGTACTTCACTTTCTGCAGAAGCGGGACCGCATCCTGCAGGACATACGGGCGCTTCTCAACAGCGGCATGCGCCTTGGCGATGTTCTTTCCCTCTTTTTTATTCATTTCTTTTCCTTGTCTCCCACCGCTCGACGTTAAATCGAAGAGCCGTGGTGCGTTTGACTGCAAATCTCAGGGGCTAAAGCCCGGCCCCTAAAGGGTGTCTCCACGGCACGAGTAAACTCGTGCCCTTCCCGTTCATGCCGCTAGCCAACCACTTCAATTCCCATCGACCTTGCCGTGCCGCGCACGCTCTTGACCGCCGTCTCGATCGAGGCGGCATTCAGGTCGGGCATCTTCTGCTTGGCAATGTCTTCCACCTGCTTGGCCGTAACCTTGCCGACTTTGTCCTTGTTCGGAGTGCCCGATCCCTTGGCGATGCCCGCCGCGCGCTTCAGCAGCACCGACGCCGGCGGCGTCTTAGTGATAAAGGTGAAGGAGCGGTCGTTGTACACCGATACCACCACCGGGATGATGAGACCTTCCATTTCCTTCTGGCTGGTCTTGGCGTTGAATTGCTTGCAGAACTCCATGATGTTGATCTGCGCCTGGCCAAGGGCCGGGCCGACCGGCGGCGCGGGAGTTGCTTTACCCGCCGCGATCTGCAGTTTCACGTAACCTGTAACTTTTTTTGCCACTGCTTTAGCTCCTAGCTTTTAGCGCTTAGCGAATGCTCTCAATGGATTCTCTTAAATTGATTTGGGCCGATCAGTTCAAATAACTCCGTTGTGCGGCCATTTCCCCTGGGCGATGCTTCCACAGGAACGCCTGATATGTACCGTTTCCAAAACCAGGACACGCGCGGCGAAAATCCTCGTTCGAAAATGGCTCAACGAGTTTCCCTCTAATAAGAGCGGTGTCTATCGCCGTCGCAACACGCCCTAGCCTGCTTGCCGTTAGGGCAGGCATCACCGTCGGGATAAGCTTTTTGTGAACAGGATCAGCGGCCAGTCCCAAGCCCTCGATCGTGTGCACGCCGATCACTTCCATGTCGCTCGGTTCAGCCATGACGACGACGTCCGGAGCCTTAAAATCGCTGCTCGCCACCCAAACTGCGGCTGTGTCCCGCTCGATGATCGAACCGTCAATCGCGCGGAAACCGATTCTCCGAAGTACTTCAGGTCCCAATCGTTCCAACCGCTCCTTATGAATCCATGAGAAGGCAGCGCCCGTGTCCACCATCGCTTGAATTTCTTCAAACTTCTCTGGCGCGCTGGGATTCCACACTCGCAACTTGGCGCTGAAACTTCCCATAAAAACTATGCCACCTTCTCTACCTGGTTAAACTCGAGTTCCACCGGAGTCGAGCGGCCGAAAATCGTGACCATGACTTTCAGCGTCTCGCGGTCTTCGTTCACTTCGTCGACTACGCCGGTGAAGGTGGCGAACGGTCCTTCGGTGATGCGCACCGATTCGTTCTTTTCGAACTTGACCTTGAGCTTCGGTTTTTCGCGGCTGTCGGCGACCTTGTAAACGATGTGCTGGACTTCTTCCTCCGAAAGCGGCGTCGGCTGCTGGCCGGTGCCGACAAATCCGGTGACACGCGGCGTCGACTTGACCACGTGCCAGACGTGGTCGTCCATATCCATTTCGACCAGCACATAGCCGGGATAGAACATGCGCTCGGAGGTATATTTCTTGCCGCCGCGGACTTCGGTGACCGATTCGGTCGGGATCAGCACTTTGCCGATCTTCTCCTGCAGTCCGAAGGCGACGACGCGCGACTCGAGCGACTCTTTCACCTTGCGCTCAAAACCCGAGTAGGAGTGGATGATGTACCACTTCATGTTCGGGTTGCGGGGAGCTTCGGCGGTAGCCGGCGCGGCCTCCGCGGGAGGTTGTGGTGGCTGACTCGCTTCACCGCCAGCCGAGATTTCGTTTTTTTCTTCTGCCTGCATATTCGCTGCTTCTCCGCGCTGATCTTGACCAGCCGCGGCAATTTTCGTTCCTGAAACCTTAGCCCTGCACCTTGAAATAGTGGAACAGCCAGCTCACGCCCTGCTGGATAAAGTAGTCGATGATCGCGAAGTAAACCGCGAAGATGAAGACGGTGATGATGACGACGGTGGTGGTGGCCTGCACCTCTTTCCAGGTTGGTGCAGTTACCTTGCGCATTTCAGTGCGCACGTCGTTGTAAAACGACTTGATGCGCTCCGGCCAAGCCTTTACCGTAGTCACAATTGCGTTTTGTTCTGCCACGCTCGCCATATCCTACTTCCCTTTCCCAGCTCTTGTTCGCTCCCTGCCGCATCCGGGATAAACTCTGGCAGGGGCGGAGGGATTCGAACCCCCAAGTCCGGTTTTGGAGACCGGCAGTTTAACCGTTGAGCTTACGCCCCTGTTGCAACCTTGTCCGAGCGCTGCTCGCGAGATCCTTCGCGAAGAACGCTCAGGATGACGCCTGCGGACTCCCGGCCTCGCATTGGCTCAGCCTCACGCCCGCAAAACGGCGTCACTTAACTTCCTTGTGCGGCGTGTGCTTGCGACAACGCCGGCAGAATTTTTTGAATTCCAGCCGGTCGGTTGTCGTCTTGCGGTTTTTCGTGGTCGAGTAATTCCGTTCTTTGCACTCGCCACACTGTAAGGTCACGATTTCTCGGGGCATTGCTCACTCCATCCACGTGGCGCGGGCGCCCTCGCCCGCGTCTGTTCAGAACTGCTGCGGAGCTTCGCTTCCGCCCGGACGGCCGAGGGCGGCCGTCCCGACACGACCTGTTACTGAATAATCTCCGCGATCGTGCCGGCGCCTACAGTATGCCCGCCTTCGCGGATCGCAAAGCGCAGGCCTTTCTCCATCGCCACCGGTGTGATCAACTCAATGACGAGCGAAACGTTGTCGCCCGGCATCACCATCTCGGTGCCGGCTGGAAGTTCCGCCACTCCGGTCACGTCCGTCGTACGAAGATAGAACTGCGGCCGGTATCCTTTGAAGAACGGCGTGTGCCGCCCGCCTTCCTCCTTCGTCAGGATGTAGACTTCCGCCTTGAACTTGGTGTGCGGCGTAATCGACCCCGGCTTGGCCAGCACCATCCCGCGCTCCACATCTTCCTTGCCGATGCCGCGCAGCAACAGGCCAGCGTTGTCGCCCGCCATGCCTTCGTCCAGCTGCTTCTTGAACATCTCGACTCCGGTCACGACCGTCTTTCGGGTCTCGCGGAAGCCGACAATCTCCACTTCCTCGCCTACCTTCACCTTGCCGCGCTCGATTCGGCCCGTCACCACTGTGCCGCGTCCCGAGATCGAGAAAATATCTTCGATCGGCATCAGGAACGGCTTGTCCAGTTCGCGCTGCGGCTGCGGCACATACTTGTCCACCGCCGCCATCAGCTCGTCAATCTGCTTCTCCCACTTGGCCTCGCCATTCAGCGCGCCCAGCGCCGAAACCCGCACCACCGGAACATCGTCGCCCGGAAACTTGTACGACTTCAGCAGCTCGCGCACTTCCAGTTCGACCAGATCGAGCAGCTCGGGATCGTCCACCGCATCCACCTTGTTCAGCGCTACCACGATGTAGGGTACGCCTACCTGCCGCGCCAGCAGCACGTGCTCGCGCGTCTGCGGCATCGGACCATCCGTCGCCGCCACCACCAGAATCGCGCCATCCATCTGCGCCGCGCCCGTGATCATGTTCTTGATGTAGTCGGCGTGGCCCGGGCAGTCCACGTGCGCGTAGTGCCGCTTGTCGGTCTCGTACTCGACGTGCGCCGTCGCGATGGTGATGCCACGCGCCTTCTCTTCCGGTGCGTTGTCGATCGAATCAAACGACCGGAACACTATCTTCGGATTGTGCTTCTGCAGCACCTTCGTGATGGCCGCCGTCAACGTGGTCTTGCCATGATCGATGTGCCCAATCGTCCCCACGTTGCAGTGCGGCTTGGTCCGTTCAAATTTTTCCTTTGCCATGATTCCAGCCTCTAGCTCCTAGCTTGTAGCTAAATCCTTTGTCATTCCGAACCCGCCGTCAAGGCGGGTGAGGAACCTGCTGTTTCTTCGCCGCGATCAGTAATACTGGTACAGCTTCTTAAACCTGTGCCGCAGCGACTGCTCCACCGTTTCCAGCTTCGACAGATAAAACTCTCGCATCTGTGCCTGATCGGACAAGGTCAGCGCCTGATACAACTTCGCGGCATCGACCTTTACGCTTACGACGCTTTCCAAAACCTTCTTCGCCAGGACGCCGTCAAAATCGCGTATGCGGACGCTCTTGCGGTCCATTCGTTTCAGAAACCGCTCAACGTTTGCGGTTTGGAAGGCCTGCTCGATCGCCGCCTGCAAACCTGCAAATTCCTGGTCCTTCTCAACCTTGATCGTTGCCTGTTCAAAAGCCATTGTTGTCATCCTGAGGCGACATGCTCTTCGTCGCCGAAGGACCTAGGCGCGCCGCGCGCGAATCGCCGCGTTCTTTGCGGCAAATAACTCGCGCGTTTGGCGCGCTTCCAACTTCTGGAGCGGGAGACGGGAATCGAACCCGCGACCAACAGCTTGGAAGGCTGTGACTCTACCACTGAGTTACTCCCGCTCAGCACTAAGAGATCCCTCGCAAACCACGCTCGGGATTTCGGCTGCGGGCTCCCGCTTCGCTCACGCCCGCAAAACGCCTCAAGTTACTCCCGCCTTAAAACCAGCTGTCAGCTTTCAGCTGTCAGCCTTCAGCGAACCCCTCAACACTCGGGACTCGCGACTCACAAACTCATGGAGCCGATGACCAGGATTGAACTGGTGACCTCTCCCTTACCAAGGGAGTGCTCTACCAACTGAGCTACATCGGCCCACATCGCCGACTGTGAGATCCCTCGCAAACACCGCTCGGGATTTCGGCTACGGGCTCCGGCTTCGCTCACGCCCGCTAAACGGCTCAAGATCGGCTCAAAGCAGCCGCAGCCATCAGCTGTCAGCCCTCAGAAAAACCTACCGATCCGAATCAATCTTTCCGTCCGGATGCAACACATCTTTGCGCCGCAAGAACGACTTGACTGCAAACAGAGCCAGAATCAGCAGCGTAGCCGCACGAATCTTCGAGTCCGTGATCGTCGTCCACGTCAGCACTCCCAGCGCCACGTAGGCGATCAAAGCTGCGACAAGCCGATTCATCTCAGATCCTTCGCGGCTTTTCTGATAAAAGCAGGCACAGGATTTCGGCTGCGGGCTCCCGCTTCGCTCACGCCCGCAAACCGCCTCAACTCTGGTGCACAGGGGAGGATTCGAACCTCCGTACCTCGCTAGGAGGAACAGATTTACAGTCTGTCGGCTTTAACCACTCACCCACCTGTGCAGAACTTTCGGGGCCAATTCCGCAGACCACTTCCAGCCCAAGTACAGTCTCAAATTTCGCCAAACAGGGAAACCAAGGCTCGCGCTAGACTTTCGCGAAGATCACTGCACGCGGGAAAGTTCCGAATGAAGTCCGTCTGGAAAAACCTGTTGCGCCACTGACTTAATCCGCTGCCTTCCGGAAAAACTCCGCTCTTGAACTCCCTCGCCCAAAAACGCTCAGGATTTCGGCTCGCGCTTCCAACGCCGCGAAACCGCCTCAACTCTGGAGCTGGCGAAGGGATTCGAACCCCCGACCCTCTGATTACAAATCAGATGCTCTACCGACTGAGCTACGCCAGCAACTGGGGAAAGACGCGCCTCCGCGCAAGCTTTTCCCTCGGATCCCTTCCAGATGTCCGGGACAATTATATAAAGTATCACAGGGCGAATTTGTGGCGCAATGGGGAGTGGGATCCTACCCGCCGGCGCTGAAGCTCCTGTTCTCTTTACGCCTCACCGCACGGCTAAACGCCGTGCCCTTCCCAAACCTGCCTTCCGGAACATACCTTTCGCGTCAGTCGGTCTGGGCCGACGTGCGCAGCTGAACTTCTCAGGAACTTCGCCTTCGGCAAGGGTGTCTGATCCTGCAGACACGCGTGCCTTGAGAGGAGCGGTTTCCATAGCTTTT
>JASHOT010000306.1 GCA_030040965.1 Candidatus Sulfotelmatobacter sp.
GCATCCGCGATCAAGCGGAACACATCGGCCTAGTCGCGCAGGAAGTGCAAAAGGTGATCCCTGAAGCGGTGACGGAAAACAGCAAAGGCTACCTGCTGGTGAACAACGATCCGATCATCTGGTCGATGGTGAACGCGATCAAGGAACAGCAACGCGAGATCGCGGCGTTGCGCGCCCAATTGCGCAAACGCGCAGCGAAAGATGCGCTGCTGGAATCGAGGCTGGCTCGTGTTGAACAAGGCGGGGCAAAGGTTACACGGCTGACATCGGCTCGTCTTGCGCATTAAGGACAAATGTTCGCTTCGGCTCGGTGTGAGTTGTGCACGATCAAAGCGATGGTTGTCAGGTTTGAATGGGAGGCTTTTATGAAGCGGTTTCATGCTGCGAGTTCACTTCTGGTTTTGTTGCTGTGCAGTCTGGCGGGAGTAGCCCAGGAAACGGTGGCCACGAATACGAACGTCGCCGTTCCGCCGCTGATCAATTTCAGCGGGACGTTGACCGATGCCAACGGCCAGCCGTTGACGGGCACCGTCGCGGTGACATTCTCCTTGTACTCCGAGCAAACCGGCGGAGCCGCGCTCTGGATGGAAACGCAAAATGTGACGCCGAACGGTTCTGGTCATTACACGGTAATGCTGGGATCGACCAGCAGTAAAGGATTGCCCGCGAACATTTTCGTCGCCGGCGAAGCGCACTGGCTGGGCGTGCGGGTCGAGGGGGAAGCCGAGCAGCCGCGCGTGCTGCTGGTCAGCGCGCCCTATGCACTGAAGGCCGGAGATGCGGAAACCATAGGGGGGCTTCCGCCTTCGGCCTTCGTGCTGGCCGCGCCGCCGCCGAGCGCTACGAGCGCAGTTGCATCCGCCAATAGTCCTGCGCCAAGCGACAGCACATCGGCTCCGCCTCCGACAACGTCGGACGTGACGACCACTGGCGGAACGGTGAGTACGATCCCCGCATTCTCGACAGCCACCAACATCCAGAACTCGATTCTGACGCAGACCGGCACCACTGCCATCAACGTGGGCGGCAAGCTGAATCTGCCAAATACCGGAACCGCGACCTCCACGGCGGGATTCAACTCACGTCCACAAACCTTTGTGGCCTCGGCTTACAACAGCAGCAGCGCAAAAGCGGTGGCAGAGACGTTTGAGTGGCAGGCGCAGCCAACCGGCAACGACACGACGTCGCCGGCAGCCACGCTGAATCTGCTGTTCGGCTCAGGAACTACTTCGCCGGCCCAGACTGGCCTCAACATCGCCAGCGATGGCCTCATCACCTTCGCGAAAGGGCAGACGTTTCCCGGAACCGGCAACGGCACGATCACCGGCGTGACGGCGGGAACGGATCTCACCGGCGGCGGCACCAGCGGCAATGTCACGCTGAACCTCAACACGTCGGCGCTTAACTCCACCTATGCACAGCTGGGCGCTGGCAATACCTTCACAGGCAATCAGGCGATTACGGGCAACATCACGGCCACAGGATCCGTCAACGCAGCGAGCGAGACGATCACCAATACCACGAGTGGTGTCGGGTTGACGGTCAGCAGCTCCTTTACCGGGATGAGCGTTTCCGGCAACACCGCCGGCATAACCGTTAGTGGCGGGTACGAAGGTGTGAGCGCAAATAGCTCGACCGGTACCGCCGTGCAGGGACAAGACGCCGGAAACGGATCAACCTCGACTGGCGTTCTTGGTCTGTCTTCCAGTCCGACCGGAGTGGGCGTTCTGGGCGAAGCCACTAACTCCAGCAGCTCTTCCGCAGCCGTCGGCGTTTACGGCACCAGCGCAAGCGTAGAAGGCATCGGGGTGCAGGGCGAGGCTACCGACTCCAACGGAGAGTTTGGCATCGGCGTTTACGGCACGGCTGCGAACTTTGAAGGCGCAGGGATACAAGGAACAAGCAGTGGTATCTACGGACTCGGCGGGTATTTCGTTGGGGGAGCTCCGGGTGTTGTTAGCTCTGAGGCTTATCCTGCCGGGGTTGGTGTGAATGGCGTCGGCGGAACCGACGAAAGTTCCGCAGGATACGGCGGAGGCGTCGGTGGAAACTTTTCAGGAGGCTACTCCAACAATGGACCTGGAGGGGACGGACTTGACGCCTATGGGGGGGGCACCGATTCGGCTACTCAGACCGGGGGAAACGGCATCTACGCAGATGCGGGAGACGGCGCTGGCTCTTCAAGCGGCATCCCGATCGCCGGCGTCTTCGGAATCGGACCGTACGAGGGAATCGGAAGCTCACCCGGGATCGTTGGACCAGGCATCTTTGGAGGCGACCTCTCGATGAGTGGTACCGCGAACCTTTTTATTAATACAGACATAGGGGTCTGGGGTGACACAAGCGCAGGGTATGCCGGGGTGATGGCCACTGCGGACGATGCCGCCGCCGCCGAAGCTGTTAACAACTCGGCTGGTATTCCCACCTTGGCAGTCCGAAACGAATCGTCCTCCTCGACGGCCGAAGCCATCATAGCCTCTACTTCATCGGCAGGGGCCGTCGCTATCATCGGCGGCGACGGATGCTCCGGCACCATGGGCCTGCAACTCGGTCTGGGCAGCATGGCGTCGAACTGCGAGAATTACACCCTGCAGGGCGACACCGGCGGCAACACCTATCTGAACGCCAGCAGCTCAGGCAAAATTGTTTTTCGCATCAACAACGGAAGCAATCCTTCGCCGATGGCTGTGAACAACAACGGGCAGGTAACCATCGGCACGTTGGATGTAACGAATTCGCTGACTAAGCCCTCCGGCTCGTTCAAGATCGACCACCCGCTCGATCCGGCGAACAAGTATCTCTACCACTCCTTCGTCGAATCGCCCGACATGAAGAATATTTATGACGGCGTTGCATCGCTCGATGGGAACGGCGAAGCGGTAATTACGCTGCCGGACTATTTTGGCGCGCTGAATCGCGACTTTCGCTATCAGCTCACCACCATCGGTGGGTTTGCTCCCGTCTACATCGCAGAGGAGATTCAGAACAACCGATTCAAAATTGCAGGGGGAAAACCCGGGATCAAAGTCTCGTGGCAGGTGACGGGCATTCGCCAGGATGCTTTCGCCAACGCTCATCGCATCCAGACGGAAGTCGAAAAAGCTCCTCAGGATCAGGGGCACTACCTGCATCCGGAACTGTTCGGAGCGGCGGAAACAGCCCGCATCGGCTACGAGCCGCCGTCGAAGCTGGCGCCAGCTGAGGTGAAGTCCGCAGATGCCTCAACAACGCATAAGGGCGCAATCACGCGACGTAGGCCGCCTGTCGAACACCGGCCATTGCCTGCTCCGCGCAAACTTCCAGCAGTTAAGACTCCACCGAAACCGATCACGACCCAGACGTCGCGATAGACGCCGTGCGGTCCATCGAGCACCGGCTGTGCTGCGTTTTAGTGTTGGCAAGGGGCGAAACACATTCGGAGGGGTGTCATGAAAAACTCGAAAGTTCAATTGCGCTTTGTTTCACTTCTGTCTCTGATCGTGCTGGGGTGGTTGGCAACAGCGGCCTACGCCCAGATCACGCCTCTCGGCGACTCCTACACCAGCACCGCCGATCCCACCACCAACTACGGCGGGGCAACCTTGCTTTACGTCGATGGCGCCCAGGGGATCACCTACATTCAATTCGATCTGGCGTCCATCCCCACTTCGGCCAGCATCAGCCAGGCGACGTTGAAGTTGTATGTCAACACTGTGACCACCGCCGGCAGCTTTAACGTGGACTACGTGAATGGCACGTGGGCGGAGAACACGATCGATGCCAGCAACGCACCGGCACTGGGAACGACGATCGCCTCGGATGTGACCATTACCACGGCGGACAAGAATCAATACATCCTGATCAACGTCACTTCGGCGGTGCAGGCGTGGTTGAGCGGGAGCGAGGCGAACAACGGCATCGCGTTGGTGGCCAATGGCTCGTTCAACGCGACATTTGACAGCAAAGAGAACACGACGACGAGTCATCCGGCGGAGTTGGACATTGCGTTTGCGGGAGGCGACGGGACGATCACGGGAGTGACCACGGCGAGCGGCAGCGGACTAACCGGCGGTGGCACGAGTGGCGCTCTCGATCTGTCGCTGACGAATGGGTGCGCGGCCAATCAGCTGCTGCAGTGGAATGGCAGTGCGTGGGCATGCTCTTCGGTCAGCCCGGGTACGGTGAGCAGCGTCGGCAGTGGAACTGGACTGACGGGTGGTCCGATCACCGGCAGCGGAACGTTGAGTATTGCGCCCAATGCCTGCGCCGCAGGCGATGCGCTGAGTGCGCTGCCCTTCACCTGCTCGCCCTTCGCTACGCTGGGGGCCAACACCTTCACCGGCAAACAGACGATCAATAACACCACGGTAATCTCCGGCACGAACAGTTCTGGGGTATTGCAGGTGACCAATACAGCGACGTCGGGGACGGCTCCGGGCATCGTGGGCACGACCAACAGCACCAATGCCTCCGGGGTGAAAGGTGTGGCGTCAGCGACTTCGGGGACGGTGAACGGCGTATTCGGCACCACGGCCAGCACGACCGGCTACGGCGTGCAGGGACAGAGCCCCTTCGTCGGCGTTTATGGGCAGGCCGCTGGACCCAGCCTGGAAGGGGAAATCTATTTCTCTTTAGCGGGCGCGTGGGGCGACACCGGGGGGGGGACTGTGGTGTACAGCGGGGTAGTTGGGACGGCCGACACGAGCCAGGCCGGTGCCTTCTTCAACGACGGCAGCGGCATCAACAATCCCACTCTCTACGCGGAGGACGTTATACCCAACAGCGGAGGCCTAGTTTTCGGGGCTAACATGCCGAATTTCCTGGGAACGTCCGCGGGGATCGGAGACGCGGGATGCGGCCCGTACTATATCGGCCTCGAGCTAGGACTCTTTTTTCCCCAGCTCATGTCGGGCTGTAACAACTACACGCTGCTGGGGGACAACTATGGCAACACGTACCTTAACGCCTCCAATGGTCGCGGTATATACCTCCGCATTGACTACCACGGAAACGAACTGACGGTTAGCAGTGGAAACGTGGACGTGATCGGCACGCTCTCCAAG
>JASHOT010000307.1 GCA_030040965.1 Candidatus Sulfotelmatobacter sp.
TGACCCTCGATCTGGAGCGCTCCATCGGGCAACTGGAACTGAAACTGCATCAGCGAACCGGGAATCTGCGCTTCCGATGTAAGCACATCCATGCCGGTTTCGCTCAGATCAAGAAGAATGCCGTCGACCCTGCGTTGGTCGGGGAGGCGAATCTCAACCGGTCCCTGCACCGGTACGCGCACTGCGCGCCGTCGTTCGCGATTGAGCATGGCTGCCGCCGCCCGCAGGCCCGCCTTGGCGGCTTCTTCGGAAACAGGCTTGTATAAAACAAAATGCGCGCCACTGCTCAGTACGTCGCGCACTTTCGCGCGATCGGACACCAGCGCCACGCTCAGGCAGCCGTTGGCCAGATTGCGCGCCTCGTCCAACACGCGGCGAGCCACATCAGTGTCGTCAAAGTCGACGACCAGCGCGTCAAACCTTTGTTGCTGGATTCGGGCAAGCGTGGTCTCTGGATCGCTGGAGCGGTCCATCACGACGCCGAACGTGGGCAGGACTCTGCCCAACACGTCAGCAGCGGAATCATCACTTGAGACCAATAATGACTGCAGCGTCATATAAGGAACGGGGTCCGGCCGGACGAAACTATGCCGGCCAATTTACGGCCAGCGCGGAGCCGAAGGCCGAGCTTTCGAGGAGGATCCGGCGCCTGCTCCCGCTTTGGCCGCAGCCGCCTCCGCCTGCGCCGAGACATCTTCCACTTCCGCGAGTACGGCGTTATCTTCTTCGTCGCTCTCTGCCAGCAGCGGCGCCACTTCGCGCAGTTTCTCCGCCGCCTGTTGCAGCATCTCGATCTGTTTGCCGAGTTGGGCGTATCGTGCCTGCTTCTGACGCAGGACCTCATGGATATCCTTCATACAACCCCCTGTTGGCCACTGTAAGGACCGGCCGCGAACGGGGTCAACGGTAATCCCCCCGCGCAGATTACGCCGGTAACGGCAGGATTTTGACAGGACTCGGACGAGAACGGAACGAAGGCCCGAAATGGAAAAGCCCCGCCGGTTAGCGAGGCCTTATCGAACCAACAACGGGTGGAACAGTTATGCCTTCTTGCGCAGCGCGCCAGCCAAACCGATCAGGCCGGTTCCGAGCAGTCCGAGCGTGCTCGGTTCAGGCACGGTAACGTTGGTGTCGCCGCTGGAAATCGTAGTCGAGCCGTTGAAGAAGCCCTTGCCGGTATTGATCGTCAGTTGGATCGTCGCACCCTCTACGGTGCTGCCGCCCACCCAGGTGCCCGAGATCGAGCCAGTCAGTGTGTAATTGTGGGTGCCATTGGCCAGTGTCACCATGGTCCAAGTCACCGGGCCGCTGAAGGCGCCGTTGAAGATGTCGCCGTTCGGAACGCCGTTGCTCCCGTTCCCCCAGACGACGAAGCTGCCGCCACCCGCGAACGTGCCGCCCATCTGCAAGCTCCCGCTAGAGAGCGCGCCAGTCGAGAAAGACAATGTCCCGAGATCGCCCGTGACCAGTCCCAGCCCGCCCAAGCCGTTAACGGCAATCAACGTCGAACCGCTCAGAGAGAGGCCGGCGTTCGTACCCGAGAGGGTTCCGCCGCTGTTGGTGAAGTCCACTGAGTTATTGGCGAAAGCCGCCACCGGCAAAGCTAGTGCTATCAAAACTATCCATAACATCCGCTTCATACTGAGTTCCTCCTGGGATTTCTGGCGTACCCCGGTACAACTCTCTGGGACCTGACCACGGACACTTCTCGTCCGCGAACCGTAATATAGCACCTTGGTTACCAAAGTGGAACAAAATTGAAGGCGTTGTGTCTAAAGGAGTTATTGGACATGGAGTGGAGTGCCTTCCCGACTGAAGTGCAAATGGATGCACACTTGATCCACCCTTTTGCGACCTCGCAGGGGCTCTAAGCCCCTGAAACTTCAGCATGATGAAGGCAGATTTCGTTGGCGGAACCGCTGTGGAAAAGTATCGAAACCAACTTAAACTCAACCTGTCAGAGAAGGCAGTTTGTCGGCTGATCCCAGCAGAAAGATCATTCCGACCACGATGCTGTACGCCGATGTCGCTAATGTTAGCGCCCTCACGGCGGTCGGACGCGCCAGCGCTGAGGAGAATAATCCGGCCGCAGAGGCGCACATCAGGGTATTCATCAGGAACAATCCCAGGATGAACATCGCCAGACCAAGCAGACCCATCGCGGTTCCCCCCAGATTCGCAGCCAGCAAAAACAAGAGTATTTGCGTCGGCGTTTCGGCCCCCAACCCGTGAATGACTCCGACTACAAACGTCGACCTCGATCCGTAGCCGTCTTTGAACACTTGCGGGGCTTCAACCCGGGTTCCTCCAAACACGCGCTTTAACCGCCAATACACCCAGAGCACTCCATTGATGAGCAAAGTAATTCGCGTGCGCGGTCCGTGGCTGTGAGTGACAGGGCGAAAAAGCGTGCCGAGGACGTAAATCCCCAGTACGAGTAACGTGAAGCCCACCAGTCGTTCCGCCCAGCGATCACTGGCTGCGGGCAGCGAAATACGGAACGCGATCGCGGCTACACCCAAAACCGCGACGGTCGTGGCATGGCCGCTGACGTAGAGCAAACCGTAGCGCATCGCGTCACGCACTCTGGCCTGTACGCTGGTGATGTCGGTTATTGCGGCAATATGGTCATAGTCGAGTCCATGACGAAACCCGAGCAACGCCGCCGAGAGCAACGCCAGCCGCAGATTTCCAGAACCAACCATAACGAAATGCGCCATGACCAAGACGCAAGAAGCGCATGGTTTCCCCGCCAAAGATTCGCCCGCGGGGAAACTGTTGTGTAGGCTAGCACACGCAGTCGCGCATGCGAAGTTCGTGTGACACCTACAAGCCGGGGAATTTACGGCAACCGGCATTGCCTGAAACCAGCGATAATTGCATTTGCAACTGCTTGGGAGCCGATCGCTCTTTAGAGTTGGAGGTGAACGGTGAAGAGAAGTTTTTCTGGATGGATTCTGCTGCCTCTGCTCACCACTGTGAGCCTTGCCGGGCAAACCGACACCGGTCCGAAACCGACTTCGTTGCGTATCGAAAGCCGCCAGGGAAATCACCCCGATGGACCGGACATGATTGGACACAGAACAGTCTCCCAGGGTGATACTCTCCTGTGCATGCTGGTGGAAGTTTACGACGAGAGCCACCAGTCTTCGACAGCCTGCGTCATCCGACTTGGAGATGGCCCGAAACACACGCTTGCGTTCAAGGAATCGATGCCCGTCCCCAAGGACACTGAAGCCTACCTGGAGTGCGCAGGAGACAAGCCCAGGCGGTGCATGGTTCAAGTGCTTCGGTGAATGGTTCTTTCCGTACCCGCCGCGCGGCGCTATTTCTCTTTATCGTCCGCCACTCTTGACAAATTCTCGATCACATCGCGCACGCGAAGGGCAAGGCCATAGGACAGGGAGCGATAGAAGCGCGATCCCAGGTGCGGAAAAAGCTCAATCAGCGACTCCAGCGTTGACCGATCGAGATACAACGCCTCGGCCGCTTCTTTAGCCACTACGCTGACAGTCGCCGGCTGCTCATCGAGAAACGAAATCTCCCCGCAAACCTGGCCGGGACCAAGCGCCGGCAGTATCTCACGTCCCGGAATCAGCACAGACGCCGCTCCTGAGAGCAGGATGTAAACCCCATGTGTGCGCCGGCCGGCTTGAATCAGCGGATCGCCGGCCTTGAAGCGAAGCCGCGTGGCCTTATCGGCGATCAACGTCCAATCGTTGGCGGTGAGATATTTCAGTCCCTTCGCGACGAGAGCGGACAACTCCTGCTGTGGAATCGGTTTCGGCATGGCGCGGCAAAACTCGAATCCGGAAGTCGTTCCGGAGGCAATGACAGAAACAACAGGGCAACCTCAGAGTATCAGAATCGCTCACCGCAAAAGTGCACCGCGAACCACTCTCGTTATGGTCCGTGGACGACGCCGACGCCATCCACGACCGCGCCCACTGGACACCAGTCAGACTCACGCCTCCGAGTGTTCGCGGTTTCGGTCTGGTCGATTTGCCCCTTTACGAATTCTTTGCGCCTAGGCCCGTGGTTTGTACTTATCTCGAAGCAGGAGCACTGAGTCGCAAAACGCCGTAGTTTGCAACTGCGGCCAACCTATGAGACGATCAGGAGTCTTGGGAAATTAGGTGGCGGGATAGCGTCACCACTGGAAGGGAAACCATGTATCAGAAGCGCCCAGGAGTTTTCATGGCCGACTGGTGGGATGCGGATGGCCGCCGTCATCGCAAGCAGTTTTCTAGCGCCTCTGCCGCGCGTGAACACGAGCATCGCCAGACCGCGCACGCCCACGCCAAACGCGCCAGCCGCGAAATGAAACTGGCCACCCGAACTGGCGGGAAGCCTGCCGCAACCGTGGTGACGGATACCGTCTCCATCGAGCCCGCCAAGGGCAAACTCGGTGTCATGATCCCCGGCATGGGCGCCGTCGCGACCACCTTCGTCGCCGGCGTCGAAGCCATCCGCAAAGGATTGGCCAAGCCCATCGGCTCGCTCACACAGATGGGAACCGTGCGTCTGGGCAAGCGCACTGATGGACGTTCGCCGAAAGTAAAAGAATTCGTTCCCCTCGCCGGCCTCGACGACCTCGTCTTCACCGGATGGGACATCTTTGAAGACAACATGTACGAGGCCGCGTCGAATGCCGGCGTCCTCGATCAGCGCATGCTCGATCAGTTAAAGCCGTTCCTGTCGTCCGTGACGCCGCGCCCCGCTGTCTTCGACCACAACTACGTCAAGAAAATCGACGGCCCCAATGTGAAGAAGGGCAAGTCGAAAATGGACTTGGCCGAGCAGCTGCGCCAGGACATCCGCGACTTCAAAAAGAAAAGCGGTGCCAATCGCCTGATCACCATGTGGTGCGGCTCGACCGAATCGTACATCGAGCCTACCGCCGCGCATCAATCGCTTAGTTCATTCGAGAAGGCGCTGCGGGAAAACGACGAGATGATCGCGCCTTCCATGATCTACGCTTATGCCTCGCTGATGGAAGGCGTTCCTTTCGCCAACGGCGCGCCCAATCTTACCGTCGACCTTCCGGTCATGCTCGAACTGTCGCGACGCAACGACGCCCCCATCTGCGGCAAAGATTTCAAGACCGGCCAGACGCTGATGAAAACGGTTCTCGCTCCCGCTTTCAAAGCGCGGCTGCTCGGCTTGAGTGGATGGTATTCGACCAACATTTTGGGCAATCGCGACGGCGAAGTGCTCGACGATCCCGGCTCGTTCAAGACCAAGGAAGAATCCAAACTAGGCGTGCTCGAGCACATCCTGCAGCCGACGCTCTACCCCGAACTTTACGGGAACATGTTCCACAAGGTCCGCATCAACTACTATCCGCCGCGCGGCGACAACAAAGAGGGCTGGGACAACATCGACATCTTTGGATGGCTCGGCTATCCCATGCAGATCAAGGTCGATTTCCTCTGCCGCGACTCCATCCTGGCCGCGCCCATCGTGCTCGATCTCGTGCTGTTCCTCGATCTCGCCCAGCGCTGCACGCAACTGAAGGGAATCGGTATTCAGGAGTGGCTTAGCTTCTACTTCAAGTCGCCAATGACGGTCCCTGGTCTCTATCCAGAGCACGATCTTTTCATTCAGCTGATGAAGCTGAAGAACACGCTACGGCATTTGAAGGGAGAAGAACTGATCACGCATCTGGGACTGGAATACTACGACTAACAACGTCGTCACCAGGCGGTCCGGAGTAGCGGGCTACGGAGAATGTTTTCGTCGCGCGTAACGAGCGTCCGACCTTCGGCACGGGCGGTAGCACCGATGATACGATCGACCGGGTCGCGCGGATAGTCATCAGGGAACTGGGCGGCCAAAGCAGCGATCTCGGTGGTAACGGGCCTCACGTCGACGCCCTCCGAGAACATTCGGAGTGAGGACTCAAGCGGGCAGTAGGACTGAATCCTACCGCGCGAGACGAGCAGAGCCAGTTCCCACAGGGAGATCGCCGAGATCGCGAGACCGTCTCGTCGACGCGCCCTCTCCATAATCCGTCGAGCCTCACGAGAGAGCCGCTCTGGCTCGGTGGTGCTCCAGACTAGGACGTGGGTATCGAGCAGGATCACTTCAAGGCGTCCCAGTCTTCGAGTGGCACGACGGGGGACACAATATCGCCCACGACTCGAAACTGACCTTTCAGACGGCCAAAGAAATCATCCTTGTCGTCGTCCAACGGCACCAGCTTTGCGATCGGCTTTCCCCGCTTGGTGATCACCAGTGTCTGACGAGTCTTGCGCACGTCTTCCATCAACGTCAGGCATTGGGCTTTGAATTTCGCCGCAGCGATCTTCTTCATGGTCACATTATAACAGATATGGTCAATCGTAGTTGACTATATGGTTAAAGTACCTTCTCGCTCTTGTACTCGTCGAACTTCGCCAGGAAGCGCTCGATATCCTTTTTCTGCAGATAATACGGCGTCGACAAGCGTAGTTTGTAAGGGTCGCCGCCGCGAATCTTGATTTTCTGCGTCTTCCACATCCAGTTCTCCAGATCCATTCGCTGAATCGGCGGAACATTCACGCTGACAATGGCACAGCGCAGCGCCGCATCCGGCGAAGTCCAGGACTCCGCCCCGCGTTTCATCATCTCGCTGAATATGTAGTCCGCCGACTGCCGATGCCGCCGCTCGATCCGATCCACGCCAATGTCGTTTGCCAGCTTGACTGACGCACGCAGTCCCCACAGCGATGGTACATTTGAGCTGCCGATGCGCTGGAGACGCTCAGCGCGCAGTTTCGGGTCGTCCCAGCCTTCGGTAGCGATCGTGTTCCACAGCCGGTCGATCATTTCGTCGCGCACGTAGAGAAATCCCGTGCCTTTCGGCGCCAGGAGCCACTTGTGCGGACTCGATGCATACATGTCGGCACCGATTTCGCGCACATTGAGCCGCATCATGCCGATAACGTGGGCGCCATCCACCGCCGAAACAATGCCCTTGCTCCGCGCCAGGGTGCATAACTCCTTCGTCGGGAGCACCACTCCTGAGAATGTCGTGATGTGGCTGAAAAAGATGACGCGCGTGCGCGGGTTGATGGCCTGGTTGAACAGATTCAAAACCTGCGCCGAGTCTTTCACGGGGCGGGGAAGCGTGACTTTCTTGACGACAATGCCATACCGCTTCGCCTTCAGGTTCCACGGATGCTCGCCGCCGGGATGCTCCTGATCGGTCATCAGAACTTCATCGCCGGGTTTCATATCAATGCCGTTGGCGATGTAGTTATTGGCTTCCGTGGCATTACGCAGCAGCGCGATCTCGTCGCGCCTGCAGCCGACAAACTCCGCCAGCGGATCACGAAATTCATTCCACGCCGCATATCCCCAGATGGGATAGTCCTCGGGATCGGGCGCGTCCATCTTTTCCGTCGTCTCGTATCCCTCAAATACGGCGCGGAGCACGGGCGCAGGACTCGAGCCCACGGTGCCGCTGTTGAGATAAATCACGTCTTCCGGGATGAGAAATTGCTTTCGTATTTCGGCCCAATAGGCGTCTTCGTTGGTGTCCAGTAGAGAGTGATCGGGCAGCGGCGGAATCTTCTCCAACTGTGCCAACAGTTCGTCAAAACTGCTCCTAAAGGCGAGTCCCGACAGGGATGAAGCGGCCAATCCTGCGGCCGTACCGGAAAATGAAGCGGAGAGAAAACTACGGCGGTCCAGCATGAGGCCTCCACGACCGGGAAGGCGCTATCGTAGACCGCATCTTCGCCAGCCGCAAGCTTCGAGAATGACAGTCAAAAGTCCCACTCCGCGCAGAGCGGCTCGGAAAGCTAGTTTACCGCCTGCCAGACGTAGTACCACCTGATCGAAGACGGCTTAAATTGTGGACCGGTGGATAACCCCGACGGGCGGAAACCGCGTCTAAACTGGAGGTCTTGAGTGCTGACCGGGTCCCTGCACTCGGGAGTTGCAAGCGGGCGTATAATCAAAGTAAGGAGTACCCCTATGACATCCCGTTGGCTGACAGGCGCGGTGGCGATGGCAGCGTTAACCCTGGGGCCGTGGACGTGGGCGCAGTCAAGTCCGGATCCTACGCAGCAAGCTCCGCAACAAGCTCCCTCTCAACAACCGCAACAGCAGCCGACAACTGTGCCGCCCGCTACCGATCCCGATGCGGGTCAGCCCAAGGCTGGCGATGTGCAGAATGCCCCAAAGCCCAATCCTGAGGCACTGCCGACGAAGGAAGACAGCCAGATCAAGCACGATGGCGGCAAGGACGACGTGGATGCCGTCGGCAACCGCAACGTGGGTTGCGGGCGCGGCGTGGGCAACTGGTATAGCGTGGAGAAGCAGGTTGCCATGGGGCGGCAATACGCGCAGCAGATCGAATCGCAGATCAAACTGGTCAACGATCCGGTCGTCAACGAATACGTGAACCGGATCGGCCAGAACCTGGTGCGCAACTCGGACGCGCAGGTGCCGTTTACGATCAAAGTGATCGACTCGGATGTCGTCAACGCGATGGCGCTGCCGGGCGGATTTTTCTATGTCAACTCCGGCCTGATTCTGGCGGCCGACGAAGAAGCCGAGATGGCGGGCGTGATGGCGCATGAGATTTCGCACGTGGCCGCCTGCCACGCGGCACGGGAAATGTCTCGCGCCAACCTCATGCAGATTGCATCGATCCCGTTCATTTTCATGGGGGGCGGAATCGGCTATGCCGGATACGAACTGGCCGGGCCTGCGGCGCTGCTGGGCATCCTGAAATTCTCGCGAAATTTCGAAGCCGAGGCCGATTATCTGGGCGTCGAGTACATGTATCGCGCCGGTTACGATCCGTCTGCCTTCGTTTCTTTCTTTGAAAAGATTCAGGCGATGGAAAAGAAGAAACCGGGAAGCGTGTCGAAGATGTTTGAGACCCATCCGCAGAACGCGGACCGCATCGAGAAGTCGCAGGAAGAAATTCGCAAGATTCTTCCGGCCAAGCAGCAGTACGTGGTGACGACCTCAGAGTTCGACGAGGTAAAGGCGCGCTTGGCGGCCATTGAGAACAAGCACAAGATTCTCGACGAGAAGGACACCAACAAGCCGAGCCTGCGCCGTACTTCGAACACCAGCGGCAATGCTCCGGATTCGAGCGATGACGATCGTCCGACGCTGAAGCGCCGCGACGACTCCTCGAACTGAGAAGGCAATGAATCGGATTAGGCCGCAGTTCTGTGGGGCGGCTTGAGCAACTTCGCGCGACCCGGCGGCTTACGGCCGCCGGTTTTCTTTTGTGCCAGAATGAGGAGCCCCGCAAGAAGGAAATAGCGCGCCAGATTGAAAGAATCGGGGGAATCATGAGCAGGCCTTTCCAGCGAAGCGTGATCTGCGTAAGTTCCGCACTGCTCGTGTCATTTCTCGCCGCATTCCCGGCTTTTGGGCAGCAGGCCTCCGCAATCCGCATCGGCGTGGCCTTGCCAGCGAGCAGCGCCGATGCGGCGTCGGACAACGAGGTTCGCGACCGGCTGGTGAAACTTCTCAACCAGCATCGGAATGAAAAAAAACTGAAGGCGCCGCTTGAGGCGGTCGCCTTGAGCGCGCCACCCGGAGGACGAGCACTCACCGAAGCCACAAAGAAGACTTGCGAATACGTGCTTTACACGCGCGTGAAGCCGGCCGAGATTTCGAGCCAATATCAGCCGGCCTACAGCGACGCGGCCATCGGTACGCGAGCGGTGGTGACAGCGAAGGTGGAGTATCTGATGCGGCGCTTGAGCGACAACGCGATTTTTGCGAGTGGCACGGCGACCAGCGACGAAGTGGTCTCTGACAAGGACGCGCTGACGGGCGCGGTCGATCGGGTTGCGAACGCTGTGCTCTCCGATTTGAAGAAGGGCGGCAGCGTGGCGCGGACCCAGCAGCAAAGCGGCGTCCTCGAGGCGATTACACCCGTGACCAAGCCAGGCGCTCCGACTGGTGTGAGTTTCTGCCAGTGGTTGCCAGGTGACATCGGCCATGCCGACGCTCTCCGCGGGGTTTGCGAGTACGCCATGACGCTTCCGGAAAAGATGCCCAATTTCGTTTGCCGGCAGGAGACGCAGCGGTTTGAGGGACGCAGCAGCGTGCCGCAGGATTTGATCACTGCCGCTGTCCGATACGAAGACGGAGATGAGTCCTACAGCGATCTGAAGTTGAACGGCAAACCTGTGGCCGAGGGTGCGGCGCGAGGGGCTGGATTATGGTCGAGCGGGCAATTCGAAGGCGGCCTGCGGGCGGTGTTTCATTCGGCAAATGCGGCCGAGTTCGATTTTTTTGGTGAAGACGAAGCGCAGGGTCGCAGGAGTTGGGTGTTCACCTTCGAGATCGAGCATCAGAACGAGCCGTTGTGGCAGTTGCGCGCCAAGGACGAAGTGATCGCACCGGCTTATGGCGGAGAAATCTGGGTCGACGAAAAGAGCGGAGAGGTCGTGCGGTTCCGATCAACCGCAAAGGACCTGCCTCCAACGTTTCCCATGCAGAGCGCCGAGATACAGACCGGCTATGCCGACGTTGCCTTCGGCGATGGAACCGATTTTGTGTTGCCGGTGGACTCGAGCGTCGCGACCAGATACCAGGGTATGCAGCCAACCACGAATGTCGTGCGATTCAGCGGCTGCCACAGGTTCGGGGCAAAATCGCGAATTCTGACGGGCGCGCCCAAAGCAACGACTACAGACTTGACAGCGGAAGTCAATGCCGAGGATCTGGCCCGGGAGTTGCAAGAGAACAAGACGATCTACAGCATTTTCCTCGAACAGGCCGTCCGCGAAGACGAGGCGCGCCTTGCGGCCGAACAGCGTCTCGATTTGAACGTAGCTGCCATCGCCGGATTTCGGAATATAGCCGCACTGGAAAGGCAGCGGCAGGCAGTCTTGGCGAAAGAAGCGATGGCGGCTTCTTCCGCTCCTGTGGCTTCGGCCTCGAATTCAGGTCAGGATGCCTCAAAGAGAAGCTTGGACACTGCTTCAGGAACGCGCGGGGACCTGCCCACTTTTCGCGTCAGCGTGAATCTGGTGCCGGTGAGCGTGGTGACACGCGACGGCGGCGGACATGCCGTGGGAACTTTGGCGAAGGAAAACTTCCGCTTGTTCGACGAGCGCAAGCCGCAGGTGATCAGCCGGTTTTCGGTGGAAAGGCGCGAGAATCTGGCGGACAAGCAGGCACGGGGTCAGAACACCGATCAGGCCGCCGACATGGAGTCTTCCAATGGCGCGCGAGAGAATCGGCCTGCACAAAATGCACCCAACCATGTTGCCTTGCTTTTTGATGACCTGCACGCCGTCGCCGCCGACCTTACGAATGTCAGGGAAGCTGCCACCCGCCGCCTGGGGGCTCTTCAACCGCATGACTCCGTAGCGCTTTTCACCACTTTCGGCGACGTCACGCTCGACTTCACCACCGACCGGGAAAAGCTGCGCGCGGCGCTGCAGGCTCTCACGGCTCATGCCACCCCGGGCTGGAATTGTCCGGCGATGGATTATTTCGAAGCCGACCAAATCGTGAACCACGGCAACTCAGACGCCAGCAGTGTGGCTATACAGGACGCGTTGAGCTGCGGCTACTCGGGAACGGCGCAGATGAAGGGAACGTCTGCAATGGCAGAGAAACTTGCCATGTCGAGAGCTTTGGAGGTCGCCGTCTCCGGCAGGGTGAGCAGTGACCGCGCGCTGGGAGTACTGCACGATGTGATAGTCCGAACCGCCGCAATTACGGGCCGACGCACGATTGTGCTGATCTCACCCGGCTTCCTCACGGCTACACCGGATGCCGAGGAAAAGGCCATGGCAATCATCGATATCGCGGTTAAGGCTGGTATTGTCATCAACGCCTTCGATCTTAGCGGTGTGCCCGGTACGGGGGTCGATCTCACGAATCCCGGCGATTCGCTGGCTCACCTGGATTTGGATCGACAGGACGCAAACGCACGCAACGAACTGATGGCGGACTTGGCCTACGGCACCGGCGGGACATTTTTCCACAACAACAACGATCTCAATGAAGGATTCCGGCAAACATCGGAAATTCCGGAATATGTTTATGTGCTGGGATTCTCGCCGCAAAAGCTGGACGGAAAATTTCATCGGCTGAAGGTTTCGCTCAGTGGGAGGGAAAAACTCACGGTGCAGGCGCGGCCGGGATACTATGCAATCAAGCCGGAGACAACCCAGTAACTTTCGATACTTGCGAAAGCGAGGGGCGATGGATTAATCGATCACAGGCACTTGTGATTTCGCTCACAGAATCGTCTTGAAAAGCTGCTTAGGCTCGGCTAGGTTGGAAGTATTGCGCAAGCCTGCGGGGAGCTCCGAATGTCACAGAACACACTCACGATTACCGACAATCGAACCAACAAGACATACACAGTCCCGATCGAGGACGGAACGATCCGGGCGATGGATCTGC
>JASHOT010000308.1 GCA_030040965.1 Candidatus Sulfotelmatobacter sp.
CCTGCACACCGACTATTCCCTGCTCGACGGAGCCTGCGACGTAGAAAAGCTGTGCCAGCGCGTCGAGGAGCTCGGAATGCCCGCCGTGGCCATGACCGATCATGGCAACATTTTCGGTGCTGTGCACTTCGTTAACGCTGCTCATAAGCACGGCGTGAAGCCGATCATCGGCTGCGAGCTTTATGTTTGCAAGAAGGACGATCACGACATCGAGCGCACCCCACCTGAAGGTGACACCTATAATCACCTGCTTGTTTTAGCGGAGAACGACGAAGGCTACCGCAACCTGGTAAAGATCACCTCGGAAGCTTCCCTGCACGGCTTTTATTACAAGCCGCGCATCAGCAAGAAGTTTCTGGCAGAGCACTCGCGCGGCCTGATCGGCCTTTCCGGCTGCCTGAAAGGCGAAGTCGCCGAGCGGCTGATGGAATCGAACTATGATGCTGCTCGTAACGCCGCCGCCACATTTGCCGACATCTTTGGCAAAGACAATTTTTATCTTGAAATTCAGGATCAAGGCCTGGAGATGGAGCACCGGATTCATCCCAGCTTGTTCCGCCTCGAAAAAGATCTTGTCCTGCCGCTCGTGGCGACCAACGACAGCCATTATCTGTGCGAGGACGATTCGCACGCGCAGGACGTGATGGTCTGCATTCAGACAGGCAAATCGATTCACGACACCGCCCGCATGAAGTTCGAGGGCACGCAGTTTTTCGTCAAGAATCACGAGGAGATGTATCGCGTATTCAAGGACTCGCCAGAGGTTGTGGCCCGCACTCTCGCGATTGCGGAACGTTGCAGTGTGCGCCTTGAAAAAGTGGCAACACCTTTTCCGCAGTTTGACGTTCCCGCGAGCTTCACGATCGACAGCTACTTCGTGCATGTTGCGCGGGAAGGTTTCGCGCGGCGGCTCGAAACACTGCGCCTGCTGAACGATCAACATAAGCTGAAGCATTCGCTGGCTGACTACGAACACCGGCTCGACCGCGAACTCGCGATCATCCAGCAGATGAAGTTTCCCGGTTATTTCCTGATCGTCTGGGACTTCATCCGCTACGCTAAGGAACGCGACATTCCGGTCGGCCCGGGCCGTGGATCGGCGGCTGGCTCGCTTGTTTCCTACGCTCTGGGCATCACCGATATCGATCCTTTGCAGCACGAACTACTGTTCGAGCGCTTCCTGAATCCCGAACGTGTGTCGATGCCCGATATCGACATCGATTTCTGCATGAACCGCCGCGGCGAAGTGATTGATTACGTCACCCAGAAATATGGTCGCGACAATGTTGCGCAGATCATCACCTTCGGCACGATGGCGGCAAAAGCGGCCATCAAAGACGTTGGCCGCGCCATGGACATTCCCTACGCTGACGTCGACCGCATCGCGAAAATGGTGCCGACCCAGCTGAACATCACCTTGGAAGAGGCCATCGAGGAATCTCCGCAGCTGCGCGAGGCGATCGAGAAAGATCGCCAGATTCGCGAACTCTTCGACACGGCTAAAAAGTTGGAAGGACTGGTTCGGAATTCCGGGGTTCATGCCGCCGGAGTTGTGATTTCGCCGCGGCCGCTGACCGAGCTCGTCCCCTTGCACAAAACCAAGAACGACGAAATCGTGACTGCCTTCGATATGGTCGCCATCGAGAAGATGGGCCTGTTGAAGATGGATTTTCTCGGCCTGACTACGCTCACGATTCTTACCGACGCGCTCAAGCTGATCGCGCAGACGCACGGCAAAGATGCCGGGATGCCCGTGCTAAGCACTGACGAGAACTGGCCGAAACCGATCCCTCTCCAACTTGACGACATCCCGCTCGAAGACCAAAAGACCTACGAGAAGGTCTTTCATACTGGACTCACCTCCGGCGTATTTCAGTTTGAATCCCACGGAATGCGCGACGTTTTACGCCGCTACAAGCCCAATTCCATTGAAGACCTCACCGCACTCAACGCCCTGTATCGTCCCGGGCCGATTCAAGGCGGCATGATTGACGACTTCGTCGATCGCAAGCACGGACGCAAGAAAGTCGAATACGAACTGCCGGAACTGAAGGAGATTCTCGAAGAGACGCTGGGCGTGATCGTCTATCAGGAACAGGTGATGCAGATCGCAAACCGGCTGGCGGGATATTCCCTCGGCGAAGCCGATCTTCTGCGGCGCGCCATGGGCAAGAAAAAACCGGAGGAGATGGCACAGCAGCGCGAGCGCTTTATCGAAGGCGCGGTCCAGCGAAAATTTCCGCCCAAAAAGATTGAGAAGATTTTTGACCTGATGGCGCAGTTTGCCGGATATGGATTCAATAAATCGCATTCGGCGGCATACGCTTTGCTGGCTTATCACACGGCCTATCTGAAAACCCATTATCCGGTGGAGTTCATGGCGGCGCTGCTCACCTCGGTGACCGGCTCGACCGATGACGTGGTGAAGTATATCAACGAGTGCCGCGAAATGGGGATTGCAGTCGAGGCGCCCGATATCAATGTTTCTGACGCGAACTTCACTCCACACGGCGAATCGATTCGCTTCGGCCTCGCAGCCGTCAAAAATGTCGGCGGGAACGCGATTGAATCGATTGTGGCTGCACGCAAAAAGCTGGGCCGGTTCAAGTCGATTTTCGAATTCTGCGAGCATGTCGACTTGCGATTGCTCAACAAGCGCGTCCTGGAATCGCTGATCAAGTCCGGCGCAATGGACGCTTTGGGACGCCGTGCACAATTGATGGTCGTTCTCGATAAGGCGATGGAGCAGGCGCAGAAGGCGCAGCGGGACGCGGAATCCGGGCAGCACGGGCTTTTCGGTATCTTTCAGCAGGAAGAAACCGCCGCGCACAATGACCAACTGCCGAATGTTCCCGATTGGGACGAGCACACGCGTCTCGCCGCCGAAAAGGAAATTCTCGGTTTCTTCATCACCGGACACCCGCTCGAAAAATACAAAGACAAGCTGCTCGACCTTCAGGCCTTGAGCACGGAAGAAATTGCGGCCATGGACCGCTCCACCGGCAAGGACGAGACGATTGTGACGGCAGGCATTATCAGCAACTTGCGCGTGCTGAAATCGAAAAAAGGTGATTTTTATGCGCAGGCCACGCTCGAGGATATGTCCGGCTCAATTGATCTGATCGTGTTCCCCGAAGCATTCAAGCGCGTTGGTGACAAAGTAAAGCTCGAGGTTCCGGTGCTGATCAGAGCGGGCGTGAGGCTCGAGGAAGGCGCGAAGCCTAAAATCCATGCTGCGGAAATCACTCCGCTCGAAGAGGCCAAAGTCCCGCTGCCAAGCAGAATTCGCATTCACATTCCCCTGGAAAGCACATCGGAATCAACCATCGACGACCTCTACGCGCTGTTTGTCGAGCGCAAAGGCGAGGCCAAGGTGTTGTTTAACCTGGAGCGCAAGGACGATTTCACGGCCGTCATGGAAGCGGAAGGCTATAATGTCGTTCCAGACCGCAGCTTCACCGCGCGCGTCGAGCAGCTCTGTGGACGCGGGAGTGTGCAGCGCATCGGTAGCTAACCAGGATGGCAGCCAGCGAAAAAATACAGCAGGAACTGGAGCAGATCGAACGGCAAGTGGCCGAGATGCAATCGGCAGAAGCAGACGAAGCCACCCGCCGCCAAATCGCGCGACTGCAGGATCGTATCGACATGCTTAGGCGGGAGATGAGCGCAGCTTCGACGGCCTGGCAAAAAACCGAACTGGCTCGCCATCCGCAGCGTCCGCAATCCCTTGACTACATCGAGCGGGTTTTTACCGATTTCAGCGAAATCCACGGCGATCGAGGATTTGGCGACGACCCGGCTATCGTCTGCGGCATGGCCCGATTTCACGGGGAGGAAGTACTCGTGGTCGGCACGCAGAAGGGCCGTGACATGAAGCAACGCGTATTCCGGAACTTTGGCACGCCCCATCCTGAGGGATACCGCAAAGCACTTCGCGTGATGCAGATTGCGGAGAAATTTCACCGACCCATTTTCACGTTGATTGACACGGATGGCGCCTATCCGGGAATTCACGCGGAAGAGCGCGGCCAAGCCGAGGCTATCGCATACAATCTCCGCGAAATGGCGCGGATCGAAGTGCCTATTATCGCCACTGTGATCGGAGTAGGCGGCAGCGGCGGCGCCTTGGCTATTGCGGTCGCCGATCGCGTCCTGATGATGGAGAACTCGATCTATTCCGTAATCTCTCCCGAAGGCTGCGCCGCGATCATGTGGCGCGATGCAACCAAAAAAGAACTGGCAGCAGAAGCCATGCGCATTACTGCAACCGATCTCCAGGAACTGGGCTGCATCGACGACATTGTTCCGGAACCCGAAGGCGGTGCGCACCGTGACTACGAAGCCGCCGCCAATCTGTTCGACACCAGCCTCAAGAAGCACTATGACGAGCTGAAAAGAATCCCTCCCGCTGAATTGGTCGTATCACGATATAATAAATTTCGGCATATGGCACAGTTCTTCAAGACTGAATCCTGAAGCCGTGCTTAATTTCCCTCTTTTCAAAATGGGTTCCTCACCGCTTCCGGCGGGCAATTTGCCGCGACGAAGAACCGGCGCGCACCGTATAATTACAGGGTTCCCTGCAATGACTATGGGCAAAAGAATTTCGCCCATCCAGTAAAGGAAGGTGTCGGGATGGCTACAACGGATGTCGTGCCCCGGGGATCTGCCGGCAGCGTGGGGCACAAGCGCATCGTCAACGACATGAGCATACAGGTCGCGACGGTAAATGGTTCCGGCTCGCAAAGCTCGAATACAGTCTTGTTGCGCAGCATCTTTCAAATGGGCGTGCCGGTTTCCGGCAAGAACATGTTTCCTTCCAATATTGCCGGGCTGCCCACCTGGTACACGATTCGAGCCAACAAAAACGGCTACATTGGCCGCAAGAAGGAAATTGATTTTCTGGTCGCCATGAATCCTGAGACCGCGACCGAAGATACGATGTCGCTCGCGCCTGGAGCCTCAGTTCTCTACGATGAACCGCTGGCGCTGCACAAGCTGCGCAATGATCTGATTTTCTACTCCGTGCCCTACGACAAGCTTGTCGCCGCTGTTTGCCCGGAAGCCAAGCTGCGCAAACTGGTCAAAAACATGGTGTACGTCGGAGTGGTCGCCAGCCTGCTGACCATTGACATGGCGGAGGTCGAAAAGGCCATCCGCAAGCAGTTTGCGAAGAAGGTTAAGGCCGCGAATCTCAATCTGGCGGCAGCGCAGGCCGGATTCGACTACGCCAAGGCCAACCTGCAAAAGCGCGGCGCGTTCTACATCGAGCGCATGGACAAGACTGCAGGAAAAATCATCATCGACGGTAACTCCGCCGCCGCGCTGGGCTGCATGTTTGCCGGTTGCACGGTGGTCACGTGGTATCCGATTACGCCGTCGTCGTCGCTGGTCGAGACGATGATCGAATACATGAAGGAATATCGCATCGGCGCGGATGGTAAAGCGACTTTCGCCATCGTACAAGCCGAAGACGAACTCGCCGCGATCGGCATGGTGATCGGCGCCGGGTGGGCAGGAGCACGCTCGATGACCGCGACGGCCGGCCCCGGCATTTCGCTCATGGCGGAATTTGCCGGCCTCGCCTATTACGTCGAGGTTCCCGGCGTTATCTGGGACATTCAGCGCGTCGGACCGTCGACCGGCCTTCCCACGCGCACCTCGCAGGGTGATCTTCTTTCGACCGCGTTTCTTTCGCACGGTGACACGAAAAACATCATGCTGATTCCCTGCTCGGTCGAAGAATGCTTCACCATGGCCACCGAAGCCTTCAACCTGGCGGAACAATTCCAGACACTGGTCTTCGTCATGTCCGATCTGGATCTGGGCATGAACAATTGGATGTCGGATCCGTTTCCCTATCCGACGACGCCGATCAAGCGAGGGAAAGTTTTGAGCAAGGAAGACCTCGACCGCCTCGGTGGATTCGCCCGCTACAAGGACGTCGATGGTGACGGCATCGGCTATCGCACGCTGCCGGGGACATCGCATCCCAACGCGGCGTATTTTGCGCGTGGCAGCGGACACAACGAGAAGGCCCAGTACAGCGAGCGCGCCGACGATTTCGAAAACAACATGGAGCGGCTGAACCGGAAATTTGAAACCGCACGTTCGTTCGTTCCGCGACCGGAGATCACGCGCGGCAACCAGGCGAAAATCGGCATCATCGGCTACGGTACGTCGCACTGGGGCATTACCGAGAGCCGCGATCAGCTACGCGAGGAGTACAAGATCGAAACGGATTATTTGCGTTTGCGCGCGTATCCCTTCACGCGTGAGGTGCATGAGTTCATCGAGCAGCATGAGCATGTTTATGTCGTCGAGCAGAATCGCGACGCACAGATGCTGAGTTTGCTCAAGCTCGACCTGAAGCCGGAGTTGATGCCGCGACTGCGCAGCCTTTCCCACATTACCGGATTGCCGCTGGATGCGCGATCCATCACCGACGAATTGACGAGCATGGAAGGAAATACCTCCGGGATGCAGGCGTTTACTCGT
>JASHOT010000309.1 GCA_030040965.1 Candidatus Sulfotelmatobacter sp.
GCCCCACCCCGGACCATCCGCTGGCCTCATCGCTAAAGCCGTGCAGCAGATAAAGAACCGGATACGTCTTCGCCGCGGCTGCATTGTAGTTCGGCGGCGTGTAGACGTAATAGTCGGAATCGATGCCGACAACTTCCGACTTGTAGAAATGATGATGAATCTCGCCGTGCGGCACGTCAGTGATATCCCACGGCGATGAACCGGGAATGTAAACGGCATTTGCCGGAGTAAGAAAATTCGGTATGAGTCGGAAATTTGAGGGATCGAGCTCGCGCACGCCGTCCATGACGATCGAATACCCGTAATAATCCGGGGTGAGTGGTGCTGTCGTCACACTCCAAACGCCCAGGTCATCTTTATCCATGGCGACCGGCTCTGTGCCTTCGCGCGCCAGCCAGACCTGCTGCGCATTGGGAGCGCGAAAGCGAAACGTGACACTGTTGTCGGAGTGAACCTCCGGCGATACCACAGGCGGCGGAGGCTGCGCAGGTCGGGCTTGTGTTTGTGGCTGTTTTTCCTGGGCGAACGCCAGGAGCGAGAGACACAGTGCAAACACCGAGGCAGAGAAGATTCTCATCGAGGAGAGTTCAGTCATAGGCTGCCATTCTATAGCCGAGCGCAAGACAATTCGCAATGCAGCCGGCAAACGCGCAGAACGACTCCAGGTTGGTACTGAGTGAAGCGAGTCCGAGGTGCTACTTCTTGCCGGCTACGTCCAGACGCGCTTCGGCCCGGTGCAGCGCGTCAAGCGCGCGCCCCACGTCAACCTTCGTGTCGCCGCTGGTCAGGCGCTGCTCCGCGCGTTCTTTGGCCTTGCGGGCGCGTGCCACATCGATTTCTGAAGGTCGCTCGGCGGTTTCGGCAAGGATGGTGACTTTGTTGGGCAGGACTTCTGCGAATCCCCACGCCACCGCGAGGTGCTGCTCGGCCGCATGCTCCCGGAAGGTGATTTCACCCACCGCGAGTTCCGTGATCAGAGGCGCGTGCCCCGGCATGATGCCGAGATACCCATTCTTGCCGGGAATCTGCACTTCCTCCGCCTGAGTCTCTACGACTTTTTTCTCCGGCGTGACGATCTCGAGTTGGAACGTTTCAGCCATCAGTCGTTAGTGGTCGGTCGTTAGTCGTTAATTCCGCCACAGCGATGTTTTGCCAAGGACCAACGACCATCGACCAACGACGGTTCTTACGCCTTCTTCATCTTCTCCGCGGCTTCCAGCACTTCTTCGATGGGCCCCTTCATATAGAAGGCCTGTTCCGGGATGTCGTCATACTTGCCTTCGACGATCGCCTTGAATCCCTTCACCGTGTCAGCGATCTTGACGTAGCGTCCCTGCGCGCCGGTGAATTGCTCGGCAACGTGGAACGGCTGCGACAGGAACCGCTGAATCTTGCGGGCGCGCGCAACCGTGAGTTTCTGATCTTCGCTCAACTCATCGATGCCGAGAATCGCAATAATGTCCTGCAGGTCTTTGTAAGTTTGCAGCGTCTTCTTGACCATCTGGGCCACGTCGTAGTGCTCTTGCCCCACAATGCGCGGATCGAGAATGCGCGAGGTCGAAGCCAGCGGATCGACTGCCGGATAGATTCCGATTTCCGTCAGCGCGCGCGAAAGCACGGTGGTCGCGTCGAGGTGCGCGAAAGTCGTGGCCGGCGCGGGATCGGTCAGATCGTCAGCAGGAACGTAAATCGCCTGCACCGAAGTGACGGAACCTTTCTTCGTCGACGTGATGCGCTCCTGCAGTTCGCCCATTTCGGTGGCGAGGTTTGGCTGATAACCGACGGCGCTGGGCATGCGCCCCAACAGCGCGGAAACTTCCGAACCCGCCTGCGTGAAGCGGAAAATATTGTCGATGAACAGCAGGGTGTCAGCACCCTCGGCATCGCGGAAATATTCGGCGACGGTGAGACCAGTCAGCGCCACGCGCAAACGCGCTCCTGGCGGCTCAGTCATCTGGCCATAGATCAGCGCAGCTTTCGACTCGGCTGGCTTGCCGGGCTTGATGACGCCCGACTCGGTCATTTCCAGCCACAGGTCGTTTCCTTCGCGGGTGCGCTCGCCGACGCCAGCAAACACAGAGTAGCCGCCGTGCTGCTTGGCGACGTTGTTGATCAGTTCCATGATGACGACGGTTTTGCCCACCCCGGCGCCGCCAAACAATCCAATCTTGCCGCCCTTCAGGAACGGTTGAATGAGGTCGACGACCTTCACGCCGGTTTCGAACATTTCGGCGGTCGTCGCCTGTTCGTCGAACGCCGGCGCAAGGCGGTGAATGGGATCTCTCTCTTTGTACTCGATCGGACCGAGTTGATCGACGGGTTCACCGATGACGTTCATCACGCGGCCCAGCGTGCCGCGGCCCACCGGCACAGAGATGGGCCCGCCCTGGTCGATGGCCTTCATGCCGCGCACCATGCCATCGGTGGCCTCCATGGCAATGCAGCGCACCCGGCCCTCGCCGAGATGCTGCTGCACCTCAAGAATGACGTTGATCGGGTCAGGGACGCTGAAGCCATCGCTGACCACTTTGACCGCTTCATAGATAGGCGGCAGCGATCCTTCATGAAACTGCACATCGACCGCCGGTCCCGCCACTTGAATTACGTGTCCTACGTTTTCTGGCATATTACCTCGTTAAAACAGATCCTTCGCTCAGGATGACCGCTGCGGGCTCCCGCTGCGCTCACGCCCGCAAAACGCGGTCACATCGCCGCCGCGCCGCTGACGATTTCGATGATCTCCTTCGTGATCTTCGCCTGCCGTGCCCGGTTCATGACCAGCGTCAGCGAATCGATCATGTCGGTAGCGTTGCTCGTGGCCGCATCCATCGCGGTCATGCGTGCGGCATGCTCGGCGGCGACGGATTCCATCAGTGCGCGGAAAATCTGAATGCTCACATACTGAGGCAGTAACGCACGGAATAACTCTTCCGGCGGCTGCTCATAAATGTAGTCGACTTGGGACGTGCCGAATTGTGACGAACCTTCCGGTGCACCTTCCGTGCCGCGCATGCCCACGCCGGCGCTCACGGCAGCTTCCTTCGCCTTTTTCTTTTCTTCTTCCGTCATCTCTTCCGCGAGCCGCACCGCCTGCTCTCCAATCTGCTCGATGGGAAGAACCTGCTCGACAATCAGCCGCTGCGCGATCACCGACTTGAATTCATTAAAGACCACGTAGACCGAGTCGATCTCCTCGCGGCAATAGCGATCAATGACGTTCCGCGACAGGGCCGACGCCTGCGCAAATTCCACTTTGCCGAGAATGCCAACGTGTTCGCCGGTGATCTGAATTGCGGCCGCCCGTTCGGCCGACGCAGGTTCTGTTTCCACTGACTCTTCCATCTCAGCCAGACTTTGCGTTTGCACTTTGGCTGCCGGATAGCGGCGGCGCAGAAAGTCGCGACCCTTTCGACCGATGGCTTCAATATCAATGTTCTTGCCTTTTTTCGAATCGAGGAAACGCCCCGCGGCTTTCGTGATATTGGCATTGAATGCGCCCGCCAAACCTTTGTCGCCAGTGACGATAATCAGCAGGATGGTTTTCTCTTCGCGCTGCGCCAGCAAGGGATGTTTCGGTTCACCCGTCTCCGGATCGTAAATCTCCGCCCGTGCTACCAGCGACTTCAGCACATTCGTCAGCATCTGCGCATAGGGACGGGCCGCCAGCGCGCGTTCCTGGGCGCGACGCAGCTTCGCTGCCGAGACCATCTTCATGGCCTTGGTGATCTGCCGCGTGTTGATCACGCTGCGAATGCGCCGCCGGATGTCTAAGATATTCGGCATTAGTCCTTGGTCGTCGGTCGTTGGTCGTCAGCTAAAATCAAACCCTCTGTCATCCTGAGCGAAGCCGTTCTTCAGGCGAAGCGAAGGATCTCCGCCACTACAGTCCTCGCTACTTCGCTGCTGCTTCTCTCGTTGCCACAAACTGCTGTTTCGCTTCCTTGATTACGCTTTGCAACTGGCCCTTCAGAGAATCATCGAGAATTTTCTTCTCCATGATCGTGCGCAACAGACCAGGATTCGTGGAATCCACATACTTATAAAGTTGCTGTTCGAAGTCTCTTACCTGATTCACCGGCATGTCGTCGAGGAGACCGCCGGTGCCGGCCATGATGATCAGAATCTGTTTCGAAAACGGCAACGGCGAAAACTGATTTTGCTTCAGCAATTCGACCAGTCGCTGGCCACGATTCAACTGCGCCTGGGTCGCCTTGTCGAGATCGCTGCCGAACTGCGCAAAGGCCGCCAGTTCGCGATATTGCGCCAGTTCCAGCTTCAGCGTGCCCGCGACCTGGCGCATGGCTTTAATCTGCGCACTGCCACCCACGCGGCTCACCGACAGGCCAACGTTCACTGCCGGGCGCACGCCCTGGTTGAACAAGTCGGTCTCAAGGTAAATCTGGCCGTCGGTGATCGAAATGACGTTGGTCGGAATGTAAGCCGAGACGTCGCCGGCCTGGGTCTCGATGATCGGTAGCGCGGTGAGCGATCCACCGCCATTTTTGTCGCTCAATTTCGCCGCGCGTTCAAGCAGCCGCGAGTGGAGATAGAAAACATCTCCCGGATAAGCTTCGCGTCCCGGCGGACGCCGCAGGAGCAGCGAAATTTCGCGATAAGACGCTGCATGCTTCGAAAGATCGTCGTAGATAACCAGCGCATGGCGCTTCGAGTCACGGAAATACTCGCCCATGGCGCATGCGGAGTAAGGCGAAATATACTGCATCGGTGCGGGTTCCGAGGCCGACGCCGCCACCACGATGGTGTATTCCATCGCACCCGCGTCTTCGAGAATCTTTACGACCTGCGCGATCGATGATCGCTTTTGCCCGATCGCGTTGTAAATGCAGATGAGGTCGTTGCCCTTGGAGTTGATGATCGTATCGAGCGCGACGGCAGTCTTTCCGGTCTGGCGGTCGCCGATGATCAATTCGCGCTGACCGCGGCCGATCGGAATCATGCTGTCAATGGCCTTCAGTCCCGTCGCCATCGGTTCGCGCACCGGTTGGCGATCAATGACGCCGGGCGCCAGACGTTCCAGTTCTATAAACTTGTCAGTCGAGATCGGGCCCTTGTCGTCGATGGGCTGGCCGAGCGAGTTGACCACACGGCCGATCAAGGCGTCGCCCACCGGTACGCTCATGATGCGACCTGTGCGCTTCACCTCGTCGCCTTCCTTGATCTCGGTGTATTCGCCGAGCAGCACCACGCCAACCTGGTCTTCTTCCAGGTTCATGGCGATTCCGGCTACGCCGTGCGGGAACGAGAGAAGTTCGCCGGCCATGACCTTGTCGAGCCCATACACGCGCGCGATGCCGTCGCCCAGCGTAATGACCGTGCCGGTTTCATCCACCGAGATCTGCGATTCGTAATTTTCGATCTGTTCGCGGATTAGTTTTGTGATTTCGTCTGCTTTGATCTGTGCCATAGAAAATCAGCTCTCAGCTAAAGTCCAAAACCCTCGTCGTTCTGAGCAAAGTTGCCGATCGCGAAGCGACGGCATTGCAGTCGAAGGATCCCTGCCTCAACCCAGCCTTACGCGGCTAGGTGCTGATAGCCTCTTTAATCCTTTCCAACTGACCTTTGACTGAACCATCGTAAATCGTGCTACCAACCCGGACGACTGCGCCTCCCAGCAACGATGCATCTGTCATGAATTGCGCCCGCACTTTCTTGCCGGTCAGCTTCGCGACCTGCGCCTGAAGCGCCTGCTTTTCCGTATCGCCGAGTTCGCGTGCGCTGGTGATCTGGGCTTCGGCCAGTCCCAGCCGGTCGTCCAATTCTTTTTCCAGTTGCTGAACAATTCGGCCCAGAAACGCAGTCCGCCGGTGATCAATCAGAACAGCAACCAGATTGCGCACATGACGTTCGATTCCCCCGCGCTGCACAATGGCATCGAGCAGTTTCTTCTTCTGCTCGGCCGGAACCGCGGGATTTTCCCAGACCCGGCGCAGCTCCAGACTATCTGCCAGTAACTCAGAAATATGGCGCAACCCTCCAACCGCCCGCTGGGCATCGAGGCGCGCGTCCAGAACCACATCGGCGAAGGCGCGCGCGTAAGTGCTGGCGACGGAAGCCACGGTTCAGTTCCCGTCCTTTCCACTTTGCTCTCCCGCGCCGGCAAGCTGGCTTGAGAAACTGCGCACGAGAGCATGATCCGTCGCCGCGTCGACCCGAATCTGTTTTTGAGCGAGTCCGACGGCCAGTTCCGCGGCATGAGCCGTCAGCAGCCGGCGGGCTGCCTTGGAAGCGGCGGCGATCTCCTGCTCGGCGGCCGCTACAATCTTGCGCGCATCGTCTTGGGCTGCTGCCTGTATGCGAGCTTCCTCAGCGGCGCCTTCTTTTTCGGCAGCATCGCGCATCATGCCAATCTCAACATCCAGTTTCTGCAGCCGCGATTCGATCTCGGCCAGCTTTCTGCGGGCTTCCTCGCTGGCTTTTTGCGCTTCCTGCATCGCTTTCTGAATCGCCGCCGTGCGATCGCGGAAAATCCCAGGCAGATATTTGCGAGCCGCCCAGAAAATTAACGCTGCGATCACCACAAAATTTGTAATCACACTCAGCCAATACGCTGTGAGTGGAGGAAGCCCCGTCAACCGCGAAACCAGTTGCACTGAAGGAGACACCTTGAACGCTTGCATCTCGTCTTCTTCTTCTCCCGCTGCTTCGCGACTTCCGTGAACAAGACTCTGGCCCGGGCCGCGTTGCTTGCTGTGGTCGCGCGTGACTTGCGGTTCTGATTGCGCAGATTTTTGTTTCTGTGCACCTAGCGAGATCAGGCTTCCGGCTCCAATGATCAAAACAAAAAGCAGTGCGATGGTGCGCCCGATTTTGATGTTTCGGATTCCGGCAAGGCCACTTTTGCGCTTCGCATTCATGATTCAGCGCCTCGCTCCTGCTGGCTGCAGCACACGGCGAATGATTTCCTGTGCCAGTGCTGCCGATTCGCGTTCCAGGCCGGCCTCGGCCGTTGCCCGGTCGTCCTCGATATCTTTCTTGGCCGTTTGCACCTGCGCCTGGGCCTGCGCGCGTGCCTGGTTCACCGCGCTGCTCCTGGCTTGCAATGCGGCTTGACGTCGCGTTTCTTGGGCGCGAAATATCGCGGCGCGGGCCTCCCGCAGTCGCTGCTCGTATTCGGACGTGCGGGCCTCAGCCGCCGCAATATCGGCGCGCGATTTTTCGACTGCCCCCTCAGTTTTGCGCCTTCGCTCGGCCAGCACGCGTTGGAGCGGTTTATGCACAATGGCTTTGTAGAGCGCATAGAGCAAAGCCAACAGAACTACCGTCGGTACCGATCCGAGCAGTAATTCCCTTAGTTGACGGAGCGTTTGATCCATGTGGTGCTGGTCTAGACCGGAAAATGAGGGCTATAAAAACTGTTAAGTCTAACCTCCTAATGACTTTTGTGTCAACGCAAACAGCGCCATTGCGGCCGGTTCAAGCGGCTCAATTCCGGGATTGGCGCGTCCATCGACGGCGCAGCGAAGGAAGTGGGGAAAAACATTGGCTGTGAATTGCCGGTCGCAGCCATAGAATTTTTGAGACCGCAGTATTGCTTTTGTTTCTGCCATGACTCCATTTTCCAATTTCTGGAAGAACAAGCTTGCGCCGCGCAGAAGCCCACGATCTAGCCAGATTCGGGCAAATTCCCGCCATTCCGTCAAGTTTCCCAAGAAGAGGGCCGAAACCAGGTTTCCAAAATAGAAAAAACGACTACGCGAAAAGGAATTCTGCACCCTTCGGTTCACGCCAAAACCTTGAAAATTCGCCTTGAAAGTCTTGGCGCAAGAGTTGCACAATAGCGCTCCATCAAGAGCCCAGGGTCTCATGTCTCTGTCTAAATTCTGGGCGCACATTCCAAAAGGTAACGCCCGCACGGGTGAAGGAGCGATCTATGCGTTCTGGCTCACGTGTCGTAGCAGTGCTGTCGGTATGTCTTCTGACTCTGACCGCGATGTGGGCGCAAACCGCCACCACCTCGCTGCACGGAACCGTGTCCGATCCCAAAGGAGCCGTGATCACTGGCGCGACCGTGACCATCAGCAACCCGGCCACCGGCTTCACCCGCACCACCAAGACCGACAGCCAGGGAGCCTACCAATTCCTTGAGTTGCCGCCCGCAAAGTACGACGTCGAGGTCAGCGCGGCCGGATTTGCCAAAGTTTCGCAGAAAGGTATGGAACTGCTCGTAGCCACTCCCGGAACGCTGAACGTGACCGTACAGGTCACCGGAGGAACGGTAACCGTGGAAGTTGCCGGCTCCGCCCCATTGGTCAATACGGTGGATGCGTCCCTCGGTCATGCCTTTGGCGCCGACCAGATCGCCGACCTTCCTTTTGAGGGCCGCGACCCTACGGGAGTTCTTAGCCTGCAAACCGGCGTGGTGTTTACCGGAAACGGGAACAGCATCTCCAGCGCGAGCGACAGCCGAAGCGGAGCTGTGAATGGTGCTCGCAGCGACCAAACCAATGTCACCCTCGACGGTGTCGACAATAACGACCAGCTTCTTGGAACTGCCTTTACCGGTGCTCTGCGTGTTCCGCTGGATGCGGTCGAAGAATTTAAGGTAACCACGGCCAGCTCCGATGCAGACACTGGCCGGTCTTCGGGTGGGCAAGCTTCATTTGTCACCAAGAGCGGAACGAATCATATTCACGGCGCCCTTTATGAATACAATCGGCCGAATTTCACGGCAGCCAATGACTGGTTTAATAAAGCTGTTGAACTGGAAGCAGGTGAACCAAACACGGCTGAGTTTTTGCTGCGCAACACGTTCGGCGCAGACGTCGGCGGTCCTATCATCAAAGATCGTTTGTTCTTCTTTGCCCTCTATGAAGGACAGAGAAAGCGTGAGGATTTGCCCGTCACTCGCGTCGTGCCCAGTTTCAATACTCAAACTGGCGTAGGTATGGCGACTGGATACATGAGTTATCCATGCACGCAAGATCCGACGTGCCCCAGCAGCGGCGTCATGACCCTCTCTCCGGCTCAGATCGCCGGTATGGATCCGAACTGCACTGGCAACGGAACCTGCCCGCTGGGACCGGGAGCGAATCCACTGTTGGCCAATATCAACGGTGCCAACGCAGCGGCGCTTTTTCCTCAGTATCCGGCGCCCAATAGCTTTGCGGTCGGCGATGGCTTCGATTATCGTGGCTACACTTTTGCATCGCCATTGCCTTGGAATGAAAATGCTTTTGTGGCCAAGCTAGATTACGAGCTCACAAAAGATGGCAACCACCATCTATCCGCCCGCGGCATCATGAATAACGACAACGAGGCGCTAGCCACATCGAACTACACGGTTTCGGGCAACGGTGGTGTGGAGTTTCCCGGAGAGCCGCAGTCGCAGGTTCAACACAATAACAGTAAAGGCTTCATGGTCGGCTACACGGCCACATTCAGCAGCACTCTAATCAATAATCTCCGCTTCGGCTATATAAGCCAGCTTCTGAATGTGGCAGGCCAACAGACCCAGCCTTACATCGATTTCCGCGGCATGGACAATCTTATCGCCGAGACCCCTACGATCAACACGCACGTCCCGGTTAAAAACCTGGTTGACGACCTGACAAAGGTGGTCGGCAGCCATAGCCTTCAATTTGGAGCAAATTATCGCGATGTGAACAATATTCGAGAGTCCAACGCCCAGAATTTTTTCCAGGGTGTCACCAATGTCTACTGGTTGGCCAGTTCGGGAATTTCCAACACAACGGGCGCCAGTCTTAATCCGGCGACCTTCGGTTATCCAGCCGTCAATACCGACTTTGAAGCGAGCTACGACTTCGCCATGGCGGCGTTGGCGGGCCTGATTCCCCAAGTCGATGCCAACTACGAACTAAACAAGAATCTGCAGCTTATTCAAGAAGGCGCCCTCGTTCCCCGGCACTTCCGGGACAATGAGTATGAAATGTATGCGCAGGACCAGTGGCGCATGAGTCCCAACCTCACAATTACCTATGGCCTGCGATATTCGATTTTAGAACCGCCCTACGAAACCACTGGGACCCAGGTGTCACCCACCGTCAGCCTTCATGATTGGTATGTACAACGCGGGCTCCAGGCTTTCCAGGGGCAAGTTTACGAGCCTGATATTAGCTTTGCCCTTTCGGGGCAAGCGAATGGCAAGGCACCCTACTGGGGTTACGACTACAAAGACATCGCTCCGCGGTTTGCAATCGCTTACTCGCCAAAAGGGGACGGCTGGGGTAGGAAGCTGTGGGGAGGGGCTGGCAAGACTTCGATTCGTGCTGGTTACGGCATGTACTACGACCATTTCGGCGAGGGCGTCACCAATACGTTTGACCGTAACGGTTCTTTTGGCCTAACGACGGCGGAGGTAAATCCGGCCGGCGTTCAAACCATCGATGGATCAGCACGCTACTCAGGAATCAATAACATCCCGGCGACCAGCTTCTTAGGAGCGTTATACGGCCCTCCTCCTTCCGGTCCGTTCCCTGTTACTCCTCCTGAGGGTGCGATTACTCCGGGCGGATTTGCCATCACTTGGGGCCTGGACGACAAACTGAAAACCCCATACTCGCACGTAATCGATTTTTCGATCACCAGGGAGATGCCATCGGGTTTCGTGTTTGAAGCGTCCTACGTTGGCCGCTTCGCGCACCGTCTGTTGCAGGAAGAGGACTTGGCCGAGCCGGTGAACTTAAGAGACACCGTTGGTGGCCAGACGTACTTTCAGGCAGCCCAGGCGCTCGCCAGGCAATACAAAACCGGAGGGCCCAATGCTACCGATATCTCGCAGATAACACCAGCGCTCGTGGGCAACTACTGGGAAGATATGTTTCCCAATGCGGCGGGCTCGACGTCCACACAAATTTTCGGTTGCGCTCCCAATGCGAACGGCATTACGACGGTTACTGCCACTCAGGCCATGTACGACCTATTTGACTGTTTTAACGGAAATGAGACCACAGCCCTTGAGCTGGCAGATGCCCCCGGACTCGTTAATCCTACTCCCGATTGCTTCCCCTCTTGCGCCAGCATCAACGGTGCGCTCACCACCGGCTATGACTATTATTCTTCGCAATTTTCTTCACTGTTTGCCTGGCGCAGTGTCGGCAACAGTGCCTACAACGCTGCGCAATTCAGCTTGCGCCACAAGTCAGGTGGGCTGACGTTCGATTTGAATTACACCTATTCCAAATCCATAGACATGGGCTCGAACGCCGAACGCATAAGTGAATTTGAGGGCTTCGGCCTTGGCAGTCAGATCATCAACTCCTGGTTTCCTCAGCAGAATCGTGCCATCTCGGATTTTGATACTACTCACATCATCAACGCGAACTGGGTTTATGAGCTGCCCTTCGGCAGGGGCAAGCGTTTCGGCGGCGGGATGGGCGGCGTGCCTAACGCCATCTTTGGCGGATGGAGAGTTTCCGGGTTGTGGCGCTGGTCGACCGGCTACCCATTCTCTCTGCTAAGCCCGGCGTGGGCAACGAACTTCCAGCTCGAAACCCAGGCCGTCCCGATCAGCAACGCCCGTCCCAAAACAGGCAGTTTCATCGTGGCGCAGGCAAGTGGCGGAACAGGGCCGAACGTATTTCAGGACCCGGGGATCACGGACTCCGCCACCAATCCTAATGCGGCCATCAATCTGTTTCGCCCGGCTTATCCGGGCGAAGCAGGACTACGGAATGGCTTGCGCGGACCAGGGACATTTAACATTGATACGAATCTGCTTAAGTCGTGGAAAATTACTGAAGGCCAATCGCTGACATTCAACTGGTCGATGTTCAACATGACGAACTCGCCCCGCTTCGACGTGGGTACCATGTACCTCGACGGAAACACCTCTCTTTCCAATGCCACGAGTTTTGGCAACTTCTCCTCCACGCTCTCTAACGCACGCGTGATGGAGTTTGGTTTGCGCTATACCTTCTGACACGTCGCGCATGTCTTCTTGGGGGCGGAGCGATCCGCCCCTTTTTACTTTGCACCATTTCATCTCCTGCTCACAACACGATGCGGCTTACGGGGGCGCTACAGGTTGGCGGCGCTACCGCTTGGGCTATAGCTTCCAAGTAACGAGGCGCCAATCAGCGGATCGTCCCGCTTTTTCGGCGTCTGGAAGCTGGCAACTGGGAACTGAAGCCTTTTTACTTTTTTCTGGGTACTGGGTACTGGCAACTGGGAGCTGGTTTTATCCCAGCGGCGAATCGCTCATGCGGAAGCGGGTGCGGACGTGTTCCGAGATCAGTTGGATGGCCGGGCGATTGTGCACGGGATCGTCCTGGGCCAGATACTTCATGGCGTCGACCAGCACGCGCTGCCCGTCTACGTAGCGGGGATCCGAGGTACGTTCTCTGCGCTTGTTACCTAGCTTGGGGGGGACTGGGATCGTAAAGACTTTGGCCATGAAAATGAACCTAACTAAATAAAACCAACTTGAAGGGTGGGGCCAGTATATCCTTGCGCTGTGCAAATCTCAGCATATTTGTTGCTCTTTGATTTCAATAGTTTAGCCTCGGGGTGAAACTATTTGCGTCTTGCCCGTGGTCTTGATCTTGAATACGCTGTCCGGAATTTTCTTCCCATTTACCTCAATTGAAGAATATTTTGCCAGCCGGTAGTTCCCCGAGGGCTCGAAAAATTGCTGCTGTACGGAGACTCCCCGGTCGAGGTCGATCCAGAGCAGAATCTTCGAGATATTGTTGCGCAGCTTGTCCGACTTCGGAATTAGCTGCAGCTCTCCCGTTGCGACGCCAGCAACGGTCTCCGGCCCGACGAAAGTTACGTCAAATGCCTTTGGCAGATCCTGCCCGCTGCCGCCAAAACCGAGAACGAGATAACTCTCGAAATCAGTTCCGCTCTTGCCGAAATCCCAAACCGTGAGCTGATCTGGCTTGGGCAGGTAGACGTTGATCTTCCCGTCGCGGTATAGCACGTACTTCCGGTCGGGCTTGGTGAGTTCGGCCATCATCTCGACGTCTTTGCCCGTGCGCCGGTAATAGATCATGCCGAACTCGGTGCTATCGACTTCGTTGATGACTTTTTCGTAGTAGTCCCACTCCAATTGCGCCTGCGTCGTGCGAAACGCCGCGGCTGTCTCATCCATTTTTTTGAGCACCGATTGCAGAGTGACGGGATCAGCGGGTTTCGGCTGCGGCGGGCGGCTGAAACCAAGCAGGCTCCAGATCACAGCGATGGGGAAGAACGCGAGAATGCTTGAGGATCCTGCGGAAAATGAGACCATCGAGGAAAATTTCTTTTCAGTCATCAGACGAGCCGCTAATTGGCCAAAGTTTTGGCCGAAGCCCTATTCTCTCAGCACCACTACTTTGTAACTCTGCACGTTGCCCTGGTGATCGAGAACAGTTTCATATCCCACAATCGAAACCGCGCCCGAAATCGGCTCGATGATGTGGAGCATCTGCTCGCGCACAGAACGATCGTCTCCCGGCGAAATGGCATTGGCAAAAATCTGATACACCAGACGGCCCTGCTCATCCGTCGTGACCACTACATCGGTCGGATGCGGATGGCGCGCAATGGGTTTATCGTTGAAGTCGATCACGCGCGGCGAGAAGAAAACAAAAATCAAAATCAGCGTGACCATGATGTCGTAGTGAAGCGTGCCCCGTTCGTATTGCCACAGAATATAGCCGCGAATTGTTCGCCAGGCGGCGTTCATCGGCAGGGGCGCGCTGGTCCCGATCGTATTGATCTCAGCTCTCTGCAAGTCTAGTGTCACCACCTGATCTTGGCAAACTCCGGAAGCACTGAGCGATGAGCAACGAGCAACGAGCAGCGATCGAGCCATGCCGGAGGGGAGCGTGCTCGCAACTCACTACTCACATCGTCCGCGCCGTGATTCTCTCCGCCCCAATATACGGTCGCAGTGCCTCTGGAATCAGCACGCTTCCATCCGCCTGCTGATAATTCTCAACAATCGCCACCCAGGTGCGCCCGACGGCCAGTCCACTGCCGTTCAGCGTATGCACGAACTCGCTCTTGTTCTTTCCCTCGGGCCGGTAGCGAATGTTAGCCCGCCTCGCCTGATACGCCTCAAAATTCGAGCACGACGAAATCTCGCGATACAGTTGCTGCCCGGGCAACCAGACTTCAATATCATACGTCTTTGCGGCGGCCGCACCCATATCGCCCGTGCACAGCGTCACCACGCGATAATGCAAACCCAGTCTTTGCAGAACTTCCTCGGCATTGCGCGTGAGTTTTTCGTGCTCTTCGTAGGAATGCTCAGGATGCGCAAACTTCACCAGCTCCACCTTCTGAAACTGATGCTGCCGGATGATCCCGCGCACATCTTTTCCATACGATCCGGCCTCGCTGCGAAAGCACGGCGTGTAAGCCGTGAGCGAGATCGGCAGCTGCTTCTGCTCCAGGGTCTCATCGCGATATAGATTCGTGACCGGAACTTCCGCCGTCGGAATCAGCCAGAGATCTTTTTCCCCATGCCGCACGCGGAATAAATCAGCGGCAAACTTCGGCAACTGCCCTGTCCCATACATCGAATCCGAATTCACCAGATACGGCGGCAGCACTTCCGTGTATCCGTGCTCGCGCGTATGCAGATCGAGCATGAAATTCGCCAGCGCCCGCTCCAACCGCGCGCCCAAGTCCCAATACACCGCAAACCGCGCCCCCGTCAGCTTTACCGCACGCTCCATATCGAGAATCCCAAGGTCAGGCCCAAGATCCCAATGCGGCTGGGGAGTGAAATCAAACTTCGGCGCTGTACCCCATTTGCGAACTTCGATATTGTCGTCGGCACTATGCCCGACCGGGACGCTGGCGTGCGGAATGTTTGGGATCCCGACCAAAATTTCGCGCAGACGCGCATCGAGATCGCCCGCCGTTTTTTCAAGCGTCGAAATCTTTTCGCGAAGGCCTTTCGCGTCATCCAGCAGGCGGCCGACGTGCGCGGCCTTGGCTGCGTCGTCCTGGCCGGCCTTTTTCAGCTTCGCGATTTCTTCCGACGCCTTGTTGCGCTGCGCCTTGCTGGTCTCGGCTTCGGTGATCGCCTGCCGCCGCTGCGTATCGACCTCGCGGAAGTCCTTCAGCACCGCAGCCGGATCCATGCCGCGCTGGCGCAGTTTTTCTTCCACCAAAGGCAGATTTTCACGTACGAAATTCAGATCGAGCATGGGAAATGAATACTCTATCGGAAAACCGCCGCCCTGTGCACGCCGTCCGTGGGAAGGTAATCAGCTTGAAATCTCACGCGGGCCGGCGTCATCTCGAAGTCCCGCGCTTTTCAACCGCGAGACGAGAGATCTCCCTACAGCGACTTTGTGCCAGGGGAGATCCCTCGCTCCGCCTGCAAAACGGCTTTGCTCGGGATGACACCGGCGGGGGCCGGGTTATTCATCGCGCATCGCTCACCACTCACCGCTTTTGTGTAAACTACCTTCGCGATGAGTCCACTCCCCCCGCGGCTAACGAAAATCCTGCTGTCGTTCTTCATCGCTCTCAGCCTCGCCGTCCCCGCCTCACCCTCCGCCTACAACGGACATCCCAAGCTGGTTGTGGTCATCGTGATCGACCAGTTTCGCGGCGACTATCTCGATCGCTACCGCGATCAATTCGGCGATGCCGGCTTCCGCTTTCTGCTCGACCACGGTGCCTACTTCCCCAACTGCAACTACAACTACGCCAACACGCGCACCGCCCCCGGACACTCCACGCTGTTCACCGGCGCTTACTCGAACGGCCACGGCATCGTCGCCAACGAATGGTGGGATCAGAAAAAGAAGCGCATGGTGACCTCGGTCGAAGACGACGACTGGGGGCTGCTGGGAGTCTCCGAAGCCAAAGCCGGCGCCTCGCCGCGCAACCTGCTCGCCGATACGCTCGGCGACGAGCTGAAACTGGCCACTGAAGACAAGTCTCGCGTCTTCGCCATTTCTCTGAAAGATCGCGCCGCCGTCCTTCCCGGCGGATTTTCCGCTGACGGCGCGTACTGGATCGAGCCAAAATCCGGCGCCTGGATCACCTCCACTTACTACCGCAGCAAGCTTCCGCCCTGGGTTGAGAACTTCAACTCCACCCGCCCACAAAAATACTGGGACCGCGATTGGACCGACGCCCAAGGCGTGAAACTGCGCTCCACCGCGCACCGCAAGACAGAAAAAGGCGCCGAAGCCGGATTTTACGAAGTCATCGGCTCAACCGGTTTCGCCAACCAATACGAATTTGAATTCGCCCGCGAACTCATCGTCTACGAAAACGTCGGCCGCGGCCCTGACACCGATCTGCTCTCGATCAGTCTCTCGGCCAACGATATTCTTGGCCACCAGGTCGGGCCCGATTCTCCGGAGATGCATCAGATGGCGCTCGATCTCGATCGCGACCTCGCCGATTTCATCAACTTCCTCGGCCATCAGATCGGACTCGCCGATGTCTGGATCGCACTGTCGGCCGATCATGGCGTATCCGCCTCACCGGAGGTCGCCAAGAAACTGCGCCTTCCCGCCGCCAATCTCGACCTCACCAGAATCGAATCGCAAATCAATTCGGCCGTCGCGGCCAAGTTCTCTCCCGGCCACGCCGGTTCGTTTGTAAAACTCGATTACCCGATCGCGTGGCTCGATCAGGATGCTTTCGCCGCGGTTCACGTCCGCGAGCGCGAGGCCGAGAACGCAGTCGGCGAAGCCATGGTTTCCGCGACCACGGAGCAAGCCGGCCTGCGCGACTTCTACACCAAATCGCAACTCGCCGCCGGCGAAGTTCCCAATACCGCGCTAGGACGCAAGTATCTCAACAGTTATTCTCCCGAAGCCGGATGGTATGTCATGGGCGTGCCTGACATTTATTCTGTTGGGGGCAACGGAAAGGGAACCGATCACTTGTCTCCCTACAACTACGACACGCACGTGCCGCTCGCGCTCTACGGCATCCCGTTCGCTCCGGGGACGTATCGCACTGCCGCCGAGCCGGTCGATCTCGCGCCAACGCTCGCATCATTGCTGGGAATCAACGCTCCCACTCACTCCGTCGGTCGCGTGCTGAGCGAAGCCGTCGCGACGCATCATGAAGCAAGCCCAAACGCCCAACCCGAGAAGCCGCGCCCATGACCAGTCCCACTCCCGACCTCAGCGTTCACGTCGCCGGCATCGAGCTCAAGAATCCGGTCGTCGCGGCCAGCGGCACGTTCGGCTACGGCGTCGAGTTCGAAGACGTCGTTCATCTCAGCAAGCTGGGCGGGATGGTGGTGAAGGGACTTTCAAAGGAGCCGATGATCGGCAATCCTCCGCCACGGCTGTGGGAAACGGCCGCGGGCATGCTGAACGCAATTGGACTGCAGAACATCGGCGCGCAAGCCTTCCTCGACGAAAAACTTCCGCGTTTGCGCCAGATCAAAAATACCGTCGTGATCGCCAATGTTTTCGGCTACACGCGCGAAGATTATGAACACACCATTCAGATTCTGAACCACGGCGAGGGCATCGCGGCCTACGAATTGAACGTCTCCTGCCCCAACACGGCCCACGGCGGCTTGCAGTTCGGCTCCGATCCGCGCTCGCTCGACGAGGTCGTCACCACGGCGAAGCGGGTGGCCGAGCGGCCGCTGATTGTGAAACTTTCGCCCAACGTCACCAGCACCGCGCAGATGGCCTACGTGGCGCAGGAAGCCGGCGCCGACGGGATCTCGCTGATCAATACGTTCGTTGCCATGGCCATCGATCCCGAGACGCGCAAGCCGCGCATCGCCAATGTAACTGCCGGCCTGTCAGGCCCGGCGATCAAACCGATCGCCGTGCGCATGGTCTACGACGCCGCCCACGCGGTGAAAATTCCCGTCATTGGCATGGGAGGAATTTCAACCGCCGCCGACGTCATCGAATTTATGCTTGCCGGGGCGAGCGCGGTCGAAATCGGCACCGCCAGCTATTGGGATCCCTGCGCCACCGAAAAAATTGTCGATGAACTCACTGCCTGGTGCTCGGAACACCACGTCGCACGCCTCGCCGATCTCACCGGTGGCATGCAGTTGGAGTGACGCCTCACGCCAG
>JASHOT010000310.1 GCA_030040965.1 Candidatus Sulfotelmatobacter sp.
TGCCCCCACGGACACGCGCAAGCTGCCGGTCGATTACCGCGATTATCTGAAACAGGATTTTCCTGCGCCGCAACTCGAAATCGATGAACGTACCCAACTCGATAAAATTCGCATCGATGAAGAGGACCAGCTCGCCACCTACGACTACATCGATAAGAACACCGGCACCGTGCGCATCCCGATCGAGCGCGCCATGGACTTGGTCGTACAGCGCGGCCTGCCGATGCGCGGAGAGCTGAACCTTGGGGTGTCTACCCGTCCCGCGCCACCAGCAGGACAAAAAAAGCAGGCAAAGAAGTGATCCTCAGCAATCACAACTCGGCGTCGCGTCTTGAGCGACAGGGTAAGAATGAAAAAGCGGATGCCCCACGTCTCGCCGGTTTTGCGAGACGTGGGAATTTCGTCACATGCCTATCGTCGATGCTTCTGCTCGCCTCGCTCGCCTTCGGCCAGGGCATGACCCAGGGCGTCATGTCCCCGCCCGCCAACGTCCGTCCTCCTTACCTTGAAAACGTCGGGATCGAGCAGCGTCTCGACGCCCAGGTCCCCGCCGACCTCGCCTTCACCGACGACGCCGGCCGCGTCGTCAAACTCGGCGACTACTTCGGCAAAAAGCCGCTCATCCTCAACCTCGTCTACTACAACTGCCCCATGCTCTGCGGCGAGGTGCTCGCTGGACTCACTGGCGCCATGAAGATGATCAAGTTCGACATCGGTGACCAGTTCGACGTCATCACCATCAGTTTCAATCCGCGTGAGACGACCGCCGATGCCGCCGCCAAAAAGAAAGACTATTCAAAGCGCTACGGACGGCCCGGCGCGGCGCAAGGCTGGCACTTTCTCACCGGCTCGCCCGAATCCATCAACGCGCTCACAAAAGCCGTCGGATTCCAGTACCAATACGATCCGAAAATTCAGCAGTACGCACATGCCACCGCGATCATGGTGCTCACGCCCGAGGGCCGCATCTCGCGCTACTTCTATGGCGTCGACTTTCCGCCAAAAGATTTGCGTATGGGATTGGTCGAGGCTTCGTCGGGTAAAATCGGCAATCCCATCGATCAGGTTTTGCTCTATTGCTATCATTACGACCCTGCCACGGGAAAATATGGCGCGGTCGTCACCAACATGTTGCGCCTCGGCGGCGGCTTAACCATCATTTTGCTCGGCGGACTCTTGCTGATTCTGTTCCGCCTCGATCAATCCGTGGCACGTCGAAGACAGTTGAACGAATTGAAATTGCGATGAATGCAGCCGGCCGGACAGGCCGAAAAAAAACTGAATTAGGGGAACAGAGCTAGAGCGGTTCAATTAGACAAATGTTCGATAATTTTCCATTGTGGCCGCAGCGGGCCTCCACTATGGCAGGCAACGTGGACGCCCTCTACATTTTTTTGATCATCGTCTGCGGGCTGATGACGCTTCTCGTCTTCACCGCCGTCATCTATTTCGCCGCACGCTATCGGTATCGCCAAGGCGTCCCCGCCGAACAGATCGAAGGTTCCATTCCCCTCGAAGTCACCTGGTCCGTCATCCCGCTGGGCGTCTTCATGGTCATCTTTCTCTGGGGCGCAGTCGTCTTCTTTCAGAGCCGCACTCCACCCCGCGATGCCACCGAAGTCTACGTCGTCGCCAAGCAATGGATGTGGAAGCTCGAACACGCCGAAGGCCAGCGTGAGATCAACGAACTGCACGTGCCCGTCGGCCGCGACGTGAAGCTGATCATGACTTCGCAGGACGTCATCCACAGCTTCTTCGTCCCCGCATTCCGCATGAAGCAGGACGTTGTCCCCGGTCGTTATACCGTGGCGTGGTTCCGTGCCACCAAACCCGGCACATATCATCTGTTCTGCACGCAGTATTGCGGGACGCAGCACTCCGGCATGATCGGCGACGTCGTCGTCATGGAGCCTGCGCAATACGAAGCCTGGATGAGCGGCGCGCCCACCGGTCCGCTTTCCGCCGCGGGAGAGAAAATTTTCGCCGAGCTCGGCTGTGCCACCTGCCATCGCAGTGACGGCACGGGACGCGGCCCCAACCTGCACGGAGTCTTCGGCAAGCCGGTGGCGCTGGAAGACGGCCGCACCGTGACCGCCGATGAAAACTATCTCCGCGAATGCATCCTCACTCCCGGAGACAAGCGGGTGAAGGGATTCCAGCCCATTATGCCGCCGTTTCAGGGACTAGTGAGCGAAGAACAGGTGAATGCCCTCGTGGCCTATGTGAAGTCGCTTTCGCCGTCCACACAACCCGGCGCGGCGACCACTTCTGCAGCGGTCGTTGCGCCGCAGGCCTCGGGAAAGGCTTCGCCGAAAGCGACGGAAGGAAGTCAGGGGAATTAAGGTTATGGCTACGGCAATCACTCAACCCGACGCTCAACCGATCGAGCGCGAAAATTATCTGAACAAACATTACGGCGTCTGGTCGTGGCTGCTCACCACCGATCACAAGCGCATTGCCCTGCTTTACCTGATGTCGATCACGTTCTTCTTTTTCATCGGCGGTTTCTTCGCGCTGCTGATCCGTCTCGAACTCCTTACCCCGACCGGCGATCTCGTCCAGGCCGACACTTACAACAAGCTCTTTACCCAGCACGGCCAGGTGATGGTCTTCTTCTTCCTCATTCCATCGATTCCCGCCGTGCTCGGCAACTTCCTCGTCCCCATGATGGTTGGCGCCAAAGACCTCGCCTTCCCGCGCATCAACCTGCTGAGCTGGTATCTCTACATCATTGGCGGCATCATGATGCTGCACTGCATGCTGACCGGCGGCGTCGATACCGGCTGGACCTTCTACGTTCCCTTCAGCACCGCCTTCAGCAACACAAAAGTCATCGAAGCCGGACTCGCCATCTTCGTCGTGGGATTTTCCTCTATCCTCACCGGCCTGAATTTCATCGTCACCATTCACCGCATGCGTGCCCCCGGCATGACCTGGGGCCGCCTGCCTCTATTCATCTGGGCTCACTACGCCACCAGCGTTATCCAGATCCTTGGGACGCCGGTCATTGCCATCACTCTCGTGTTGGTCGTCGCCGAACGGGCTCTGCATCTCGGCATCTTCGATCCCAAACTTGGCGGCGATCCTCTTCTCTTCCAGCACCTTTTCTGGTTCTACTCCCACCCCGCCGTCTACATCATGATTCTTCCCTCCATGGGCGTGGTCACCGAAATCATCGCCTGCTTCTCGCGCAAGCGCATTTTCGGCTACCATTTCGTCGCGCTCTCGTCGATCGCGATTGCCGTATTCGGATTCCTGGTCTGGGCGCATCACATGTTCGTCGCTGGCATCTCGATCTACGCCGCGCTGGTTTTTTCCATCCTCAGCTACGCCGTGGCCGTCCCCTCCGCCGTCAAAGTCTTCAACTGGACTGCCACACTTTACAAAGGCTCCATTCACTACGACGCGCCCATGCTCTACGCCTTCGGCTTCCTCGGCTTGTTTACCATCGGAGGCCTGACCGGACTGTTCCTCGCCTGCCTCGGCGTCGACATGCACGTGCACGATACATATTTCGTCATCGCGCATTTCCACTACATCATGGTCGGCGGCGCGGTCATGGGATACCTCGGCGGCATGCATTTCTGGTGGCCGAAAATTTCTGGAAAGCTTTATCCCGAAGGCTGGGCCCGTCTGGCCGCGCTCATCGTCTTCATCGGGTTCAATCTCACATTCTTTCCGCAATTTCTCCTCGGCTACATGGGCATGCCGCGCCGCTACTTCCAATATCCGGCCGAGTTCCAGGTGCTCAACGTTCTTTCTACTGCCGGCGCCACGGTCCTCGGCGTCGGCTATCTCTTGCCCATGATTTATTTCCTGTGGTCCATGCGCTACGGCAAGCCGGCGCCAGACAATCCCTGGAACGCTGCGGGTCTTGAATGGAAGACCGCTTCTCCGCCGCCTACGTTCAACTTCGACGAAGAGCCAGTCGTGACCTGGGAAGCCTACAACTACGACGAGCTCGATAGTGAACACAAACAGGAGGTGCCCGTTGTCGGATAGCACCGTCGCCGTTCAGGGCGAAACCCACAATCCGGCACTCTTGCATCACTTCGCCACCGAAGAGCAGCAGCGCAACGCCTCCAGCTTCGGCATGTGGATCTTCCTCGGCACCGAAGTTATGTTCTTCGGCGGCCTGTTCTGCGCTTATCTCATCTACCGCGGCTGGTACTTCGGAGACTTCGCCGCCGCCAGCAAATCCATCAACGCCGCCCTCGGCGGCACCAACACCGCCGTCCTCATCTGCAGCAGCTTGACCGTCGTTCTTGCCATCTGGGCCGCGCAGACTTCCCGCCGCGCGCTCATGCTCGCCATGCTGGTGCTCACCATGCTCTTCGGACTCGCCTTCCTGGGCATCAAAGGGATCGAATATCGCGACAAGTTCGTCGAGCACCACGTTCCCGGCCCGTCTTTCAGCTTCGAGCACGAAGAGATCCCCAGCCACCCCGGTGAGTACGCCAACCCACGCCACGCCGAAATCTTTTTCGCGCTCTACTTCATCATGACCGGCCTGCACGCCCTGCACATGGTTGTCGGGCTTGGCATCTTTAGCTGGCTTCTTTGGGCAGCCTGGAAGGGACGTTTTACTCCCGAGTACCACACGCCGCTTGAAATCGGCGGCCTGTATTGGCACTTTGTCGACATCGTCTGGATTTATCTATTCCCCTTGCTCTATTTGATCGACCGTCACCGGTGATGCGGAGATTTTGAACTCTGAGAATCCAAATTCGAATAAGCGTGATCGACTGCAGAGCTGCTGCGTCATCCCGATGCCCCGCGCCTTCACTAGCGGGGCGAGGGACCTCGCGCGCAGCATCACGCCATCCTGTGTGAGCGAGGCTGCAGTCAAGCTCTTTTCGTCTGAGGCTTACCATGGCTGAACACACCGCATCCGAACACCCCAAATCCCCCCTCACCACCTATTTCTCCGTCTGGATCGCCCTCCTGTTCGGCACCGGACTTACCTATTACGCCGCCAAGCTCGACCTCGGCGTCTTCAACGCGGCTGTCGCCCTCATTATCGCCACAACCAAGGCTCTTCTCGTGGCCCTGTTCTTCATGCATCTCAAAGGCGCGCACGAAAAGCTGCTGAAACTCGTCGTCATCTCCACCATCTTTTTCCTCTTCATTCTTCTCGTCCTGTCCATGGTCGACTACGGCACTCGCACCTGGAGCTAAGATTCACAAAGGTCCAAGGGTGCCCCATTCAAGCCCGATGTTGGCTTGAGTGGGGTATACTCGCGCGTTAGAACAATTCCCACGAGGACTACATGGCTTTCTGCAACTCCTGTGGCGCAACCCTGAATCCCGACGCAAAATTCTGTAACAAATGCGGAGCCGCCATCGCCGGATCTCCTGCCTCTGCCCAACCCGCGCCCCTCGCACCGCCGCCTTCCAAAGGCGGAAGCAACACCGTCAAGATCATTCTCATCATCGCCGCTGTGATCGTGATTTTAGGAATTCTCGGCATCGTCAGTCTCACCCTTGTCGCGCGTCACTTCCTCGCTCAAAGCCACGTCACGCAAGAAGGCAATCACGTCAAGGTTGAAACTCCTTTCGGCACTGCCGAAACCTCCAAAGACCCTGAACAGACCGTCAAAGATCTCGGCATCGACATCTATCCCGGTGCCCGTGTTGAAACCAACGGCGCCGTAACCTCCACTTTCGGAGGAATGCACACCGTCGCCGCCAGCTTCGAAACCAGCGACTCCGTTGATAAAGTCTGTGCCTTCTACAAATCACGATTTCCCAACGCCATGGTCACCTCCTCCGGCGTAAGCCGCTGCTCCCTCATTTCGAGTGACCAGAAAAACACAATTACCATCAACATCCAAAGCTCCGGCGATACAACGAAGTTCCAGATAACCAACGTCAGCAAAGCTTCGTCTTCATCGAACTGAATGGACATCTGGTGTCTCATTCAAGCCTGATTTTGGCTTGAGTGGGGATGTTGCACTCCATCTGCGCTATACTCGCCGGTCGTCCCGATTGTCCACCGGCATGCAGGACTCCCACGCTCTCGCCGATTCACTCGGTCGCAACATTGCGGGCGAAGTCCGCTTCGACTCGAGCGCCCGCGCACTCTACGCAACCGACGGCTCTAACTACCGTCAGGTTCCCATCGGCGTGGTCATTCCCCGCGACGCCGACGACGTCATCGCCGCTATCTCCCTCTGCCGCGAATTCAGCGCCCCGCTCCTCTGTCGTGGCGGCGGAACTTCCCTCGCCGGACAATGCTGCAACGTCGCCGTCGTCCTCGATTTTTCCAAGTACATGTCCAATATCCTCGAGATCGACCCTGCTCGCCGCATCGCCCGCGTGCAGCCCGGCGTTGTCCTCGATCATCTCCGCAACGCCGCCGAAAAATATCACCTGACCTTCGCCCCCGATCCCGCCACGCACGATCGCTGCACCATCGGAGGCATGATTGGCAACAACTCCTGCGGCGTCCACTCCGTCATGGCCGGCAAAACCGACGACAACATCGAGGCCCTCGACATCGTCACCTACGACGGCACCCGCCTCCACGTCGGCCAAAACTTCATAGAGGATCGTGTGGGGGCGGGCACCCCTGCCCGTCCAGGCGGCGCAGATGAACCATTTGGGGACAGCCGCCCTCGAAAGCCTGCCCTGAGCGAACCCGAGGCACGAGGGGAGTCGAATGGGTCCGGCGGCGCGGATCTATCGGGCCGCGGCGATTCTGCACGCGCTAATCAGATCCCCAGCGCTCTCAAGCAACTGGCCGATCATTACGCTCCACTCATCCGCTCCAAATTTCCCAACATCCCCCGCCGCGTCTCCGGATACAACCTCAACTGGCTCCTGCCCGAAAACGGATTCCACATCGCCCGCGCCCTCGTCGGCTCCGAAGGCACCTGCGCCACCACGCTCGAAGCCACCTGCCGCCTCGTTGAAAGCCCGCCCGAGCGCGTCCTTGCCGTCGTCGCCTGGCCCGACATTTATCAATGCGCCGACCGCGTCCCCGAGATCATGCAGTTCAAGCCCATCGGCCTCGAAGGCTTCGACGAACTCCTCGTCTACTACACGCGCACGAAGAAAATTAATTCCGAAGGCCTTGCCCTTCTCCCCGAAGGCGGCGGATGGCTCATGGTCGAATTCGGCGGTCAGACTCTCGCCGAAGCCGAAGCCCAGGCCCTCACCATGATCAACGCGCTCAGCCGCGGCCCGAACCCTCCTGGAATTCGCCTCTATTCCGGCGTGCAATCGAAGCGCGTCTGGGAAGTCCGCGAGTCCGCGCTCGGTGCTACCTCGCACGTTCCCGGCGAACCGCTCAACTGGGAAGGATGGGAAGACGCCGCCGTCCCCCCCGAAAAACTTGGCAACTATCTGCGCGACCTGCGCAAAATGATGTCCGACTTCGGATACAAGGCCGCGCTCTACGGACACTTCGGCCACGGCTGCGTGCACAATCGCGTCAACTACGATCTGCAATCGCAAGACGGCATCGCCAAGTTCCGCCGGTTCATCGAGCAGGCCGCCGATCTCGTCACGAGCTACGGCGGATCCATTTCCGGCGAGCATGGCGATGGCCAGGCCCGTGGCGAACTTCTCCCCAAAATGTTCGGCGCCGAATTAATGGAGGCCTTCCGCAAATTCAAAACCATCTGGGATCCCGACTGGAAGATGAATCCAGGAAAATTAATTCATCCCAACAAGCTCGACGAAAATCTTCGCCTCGGTCCCAACTACGCACCCTGGGAGCCCAAAACACACTTCCAGTTCCCCGCCGATCACGGCAGCCTCTCGCACGCCGCGTTACGCTGCGTCGGTGTCGGCAAGTGCCGCCGTTCTGACGGCGGCGTTATGTGCCCCAGCTATCGCGCCACCAAAGAAGAAGAACACTCCACCCGCGGCCGCGCCCATCTTCTCTGGGAGATGACTCAACGCGACCGGCATGGTCAAGGCGGGAACGATGGCGTCATCCGCGACGGCTGGCGCAGCGAAGAGGTCAAGCACTCCCTCGACCTCTGCCTCGCCTGCAAAGGATGCAAGAGCGACTGCCCCGTCGGCGTCGACGTCGCCACCTACAAGGCCGAATTTCTCTCTCACTACTACGAAGGCCGCCTGCGCCCGCTCACCGACTACGTCTTCGGCAACATCGATTTCTTCGCGCGCCTCGCCTCCAACGCGCCCGGCCTCGTCAATCTCGCCACGCAACTTCCATTGGTCAGTGACATCGCCAAGCTCCTCGCCGGAATGCCCGCCCAGCGCCGCATCCCCGCCTTCGCCCCCGAAACCTTCAAATCCTGGTTCTTCCGAAGACAACAACAAAACTCCTTGGGTGCCCCATTCAAGCCCGCCGTTGGCTTGAGTGGGGATTGGGGTGCGCCATTTCTGGCCGGTTTTGCCAGAAGTGGGGATTTTGAATCCGCTTCCGATGGCTCAATCGCTCAATCCCGCAATGATTCAATCCCCTCTGTCCTTCTCTGGCCCGACACTTTCAACAACTACTTCACTCCCGCGCCGGCCCGCGCCGCCGTCGAAGTCCTCGAAGCCGCCGGATACCGCGTCCTCGTCCCCCGCGCCCACCTCTGCTGCGGACGCCCTCTCTACGACTTCGGCCTTCTCGACCGCGCCCAATCCCTGCTGCTCGAAATTCTCGACACGCTCGAGCCCGAAATCGAAGCCGGCATTCCTATCGTCGGACTCGAACCCTCCTGCGTCGCCGTCTTCCGCGACGAGCTCCTCAACTTCTTTCCGCACGACTCGCGTGCCCAGAAACTTGCCCGCCAAACATTCCTTCTGAGCGAATTTCTTGACCAGCAATCCGGCAACGCCCCGCTCCCTCAATTCCCGCGCAAAGCCCTGCTCCACGGCCACTGCCACCACAAATCCATCATGAAGATGACCACCGAAGAATCCCTCCTTCGCCGCCTCGGCATCGACTTCACCACCCCCGCCCCCGGATGCTGCGGCATGGCCGGCTCCTTCGGCTTCCACGCCGAAAAATACGACGTCTCCGCCGCCATCGGCGAACTCGAACTCCTCCCCGCCGTCCGCCGTGCGCCCGCCGACTGGCTCATCATCGCCGACGGCTTCAGTTGCCGCGAGCAGATAGCCCAGGGCACCCACCGCCACGCTCTCCACCTCGCCGAAGTCCTCCAGATGGCGCTCGATCCCGCCCTAGCCGCCGCGGAGCCCCACCCCGAATCCCGCCTCGTTCGCCAGCGCGAAGCCGCCGTCCACACCTCGATCAAGCAGGCCGGAATCGGCCTTGCCGCCCTGGCCGCAGGCGTCGCCCTGCTCTCGTACTTTTCCAGTAACCATTGAAATATCAACAGCTTATGTGTTGTTGGCGTCATCCTGAGCGAAGCCGTTCTTCAGGCGATGCGAAGGATCTCCCTTGGCACGTCCTCCCCGGCTCTACCCGAACCACGACATTTTCTGGGACAATAGCTAAGTCTCTCGGGACCACCCTGTGTTTACCTTGGAAGAGCGGCGCTTCAGCCACGTTGTGGCCCTGGAGCAACGTGGAAGAGCGGCGCTTTAGCGCCGCGTCAGGGCCCGGAGAAATAACGGGGCTTTAGCCCCTGGGTAGCAGCAACCATGGATCGTTCTCTCCAAACTTCCGTCCTCAACGGCGTCTCCGAATCCCACGCCGCACCCGACGTGCGCTCCGCCTCGCAACCAAAACAAGACACTCCCGCACCACTCCGCGGCTCCGTCCTCGTCCTCATCCAGTTCGACGTCTGCGAGGAGATCCGCCTCGACGTTCTCCGCGACATCTTCGGAGCCCGCACCGCCGGCGCCGCCCTCAAGAAAGCGCCGGCCTACGTCCAGTACCAGCGCATGCCAGTCGAAGAAACTCTCGACCCGCTCGTCCTCGAATCCGGCGAGCGCCTCGCCGGCGAAATCAAGTACTACGACTACGGCGTCGTCAGCCTCGAATTCGAGCTGCCCTTCGCCGGCGATTGGGACACCCTCATCCAGCTCTCCTGCCGCTGGACCTCCGACACCAACTTCGAAAAGCTCGCCAGCCGCATCGTCCAGCAGAAACTCGAGCGCGCCGCCCCCGCCCTCATCAAGCCCTACAAGAAGAATCCCTCCGACGACACGCCGGTCTGGCTGCAGGAGGATTACTTCATCTTCAATGTGCGCGAGATAAAGCTCGGCGAAATCAGACTTGAAGGAACAAAGGCGGACGAAACCAACGCCTCTCCGTCTGCCAACGAACTCCTCGCCTCCCATGGCAATCAGATCGCCCAGGTCGTCCGCGGAGAGACCTTGCCGCTCGCCGAAGGCGAACGCCAGGAGGTCCTCCAGTCGCGCATCTCGTACTATCCCAACGATCTCGCGGTCATCGGATGGAACGCCGCCTTCATCTACGACACCGCTGCCGGTGCCGAAACCGCCATCCAGCTCCTGCAATACGCCAACTCGCAGCTCCTCGAGTTCCGCCACTACGACGAATTTCTCACCCGCGAGCTGGAAAACGTCTACGCCTTCCTCGATCGCGGAGGCTCCGGCCTCTGGTCGCGCTGGCGCACCGCCCGTGCCGCCTCAAAACTGCATACCGTCCTGCTCGACGTCAACGAACTCACCGAGCGCGCCGACAACGCCATCAAGTTCCTCAGCGAC
>JASHOT010000311.1 GCA_030040965.1 Candidatus Sulfotelmatobacter sp.
GGTGCGGGCTGTCAAATCCCTGCGAGAATTCAGTTTGGGAGCCGGCATGCTCGCGGGCCTGCTTGGTCAACGATTCCTCGCTTATCGGAAGGCTGGTACAGCGCACATTGGAAGGCTGGAGCGGGTCGCGACGAAGGGAGAATAGAGCTCGCTTTCAGTGGCAAGGTCGTGACGTTGGGATGCCCATCAAGGGGAGATTGTGGAATCAATGAATAGTGTTCTCAAAGAGATATTAGATACGAAGAAAGTATCCGATGGCACGGAGATACTTCGATTGCATTCGAGTATGGACGAACATGAGGGAGATCTGATCTCGAAAGTAATCCAGCGCGTTCGGCCAACAACATCCCTTGAAGTCGGTTTTGCTTACGGGGTGTCTACACTTTTCATTTGCGATGCCTTGGCAAGAATCGATAGACCGGCCCGCCACATTGTGCTCGATCCTTTTCAATTTTCCGAATGGAAGGGTATCGGACTCAGAAACATTAAATCCGCGGGTTATGACAAATTCGTGGAGCTTCGCGAGGAGCGGTCAGAAATCGCACTTCCGCAACTGCTCAACGAGAACACCATATTGGACGTTGCCGTCATCGATGGCTGGCACACTTTTGACCATGCACTTGTCGATTTTTTCTATATCAATAAGATGCTTCGCATTGGTGGCGTTGTCGTGCTGGATGATTCAACCATGCCTTCTGTCGGCAGGCTGGTCGATCATGTGCTGACGTACGGGTGCTATCGGATCTTTGGCATCCCCAGTGGTCATGGTCTCTTCGTTCGGCGGTTGGCTTATTATGGGCGGCTAAAAAAAACCAAGTGGCCTTCCGCTATTGCGCTGGAGAAAATTGCCTCGGATAACCGACGCTTTGACTGGTACAGACCGTTCTGAGTTTTTCATCGTACTCCGTCATTAGTCCCCTCTTCATGCTTACAACGCCAGGCGCCGTCTCGATATTGAATATGACCTTGCAGCCGCGAGTGCCCGGGTGGCTGCCATGCCAGTCACTGCGCCTTTACTAGGAATTCCCGGTGACTCCCGCAAATACCTTAGAAGAGTTGACGAACGTTGGCGGTGACGTCCGCTCCGAAGCGTCAATGTCTGTTTCGAAAGATAAGACATTTCGCAATGTCATTTACACCCTGGTGACGAAAGGCGCAGTCGTCGTTTGTGGCACCCTGACGAGTCTGGTTGTGGCCCGGAATCTCTCTCCGAGTGACTACGGATTGGTTGGATTTGCAACGATCATTATTGGCTTTTTGCTTCAATTCAACGAAATGGGATTGAACAATGCAGTAATTTGCCGTGCGCAGCTTCTGCCGGGCAGCCTTCAAACCGCTTTCGTCTTGAAAGTCATCATCAGTTCGAGCGTGTTCGTGATCGCTCTGCTCGTAGCTCCCCTTGGCCGGCATTTCTTTGACCACCCTGCAACCGCGAATGTGATCCGGGTGTTAGCGTTGACCTTCTTGGTGAGCACGATCGGTTTTGCGCCCCGAGTGATGTTGACGCGCGAATTGAACTACCGGGCTTTGGTGATTCCAGGAGTTGCCAGCGCAATGGTTCAGTGTGGTCTGGCTGTGATTCTGGTTCTGCACGGCTGGAGCTATTGGGCGGTGGTCATCGCCAGCGTTGGGTCAAGTCTTGCCGGTGGCATTGCGCTGCAACTAACCAAAAGAGTGCCTTTTGGCCTTCATTTCGAGTGGACCGACGCCCAAGAGTATCTGAAGTTCGGCCTTCCATTGGTCGGAGCCCAGATTCTGTTCTTCCTGTCGCTTAATCTCGATAACTTCCTGGTTGGTTCGAAAATGGGGAGTAAAGAACTCGGCTATTACGAGCTGGCGTTCACAGTCGGAAGCTTGATCTGTACGCTCCTCAGTGACACCGTCATGAATGTGCTGGCGCCGACTTTCTCAGCGATTCAGGAAAATCCAGGGGCGCTGCGACGATGGTACCTGAAAACGCTTGAGCTGGTAGGTTTCATTGCCGTCATTGCAAACACGGCGCTGTTTGCGAATGCTCCGTTATTCCTCGTGACTCTTCTGGGAAAGGGCACCAATAAATGGCTGCCCGCGGCTCTGGCGCTGAAGGTCCTATGTATTTATGGAATCGCAAGGGCGATGACCGTGCCGATGGCGATTTGCATAATGGTCCGTGGAGAGACGAAGTTGTTATTGCGCGCCAACATCGTCGGCAGCAGTGCGGAGATATTATTGTTGCTTCTCGCATTGCGATCCGGAAGGCTCGAATTCGTAGCGACCGCCGTCCTGATCGCATACCTGATTCAAACCGCCATCCTGTTGCCTTATTTGCGACTGGAATTCTCGATCAGCTTTGGAGACTTTGCTGCCAAAGCATGGCCCATGATTCCGGCGATGGTGATGGGAGTTGTGATTACTCGGCTGCTGCCCGCTACGTATGGACAAACATTGTTCGAGCTTGCGATGAGAGTTATCTTCACCGCCACAGTTGTCGCTCTTACTCACGGCCTTTTCAATGGGTTCCGCTGTTTCCGCGAAGCAGGGTCGTTGATCGCGCCTTAGCTGGCATTATTATGAATGAGCGTTGCAAAGCGTTTGTCGCTGAATGTTCCAGTCCCTTTATTCCTCTGGTTCGTGCCCTGGTACGGTATGGACCAACAGATCTCAGAACGCGTATCTGGACCCATATTGGTCATACACGACTGGTTAGACTTCAACATCAGTTTACGGTGGGGACAGAGTACGGCTGCTTTACCGGTGACTCCTCGGATATGCTGGCCCAGTACGTGTATTACTTTGGCCATTGGGAGCCCGGGGTGAGTGAGTTGATCAAGCAGCGCTTGAGGACGGGCCATACATTCGTCGACGTAGGGGCCAACACTGGGTGGTACACGCTTCTTGCCGCCAATACGGTTGGGCCGAATGGCCGAGTTGTAGCGATCGAAGCTTCGCCCGCGAATTTCTCACGGCTGAAAAGAAACGTCCGCGATAATCGACTGGGCAACGTGCGCCTGGTCAACGAAGCCGTGTGGAGTTCGCCGGCGGTGTTGCCCTTGTTTCAGGGGCCCCCATCCCACTCCGGGGTTTCCACCGTGGTGCCGTCGTTTGCAAAGCGTTGGAGGTGCAAGGAGAATGGGCAAATCAGAGCTCGCCCGTTGCCTGAACTTCTCAGTAGAGACGAAATCGCCACGCTTCGCATTATTAAGATTGACGTTGAAGGCGCTGAACGGGAAGTGCTCCTGGGGCTGGAGCCGATGCTCGATTCCGTACCCGGCGATCTCGAGATCTTCTGTGAGTTAAACCCGTCTGTGTACGACATAAGTGATTTACTGCGCCCGATCCGCAAGAGGGGTTTTCGTACCTGGCTTATTCCCAATCAGTATAAGGCGGAGTACTGTCTCAACTTTTCGGAGCATCATCGAGCAGATTGCCTCGAAGAACTGCTGGAAGCTCCGAAAGGGCAAGTCGACGTCCTGATTTCGCGGACCCGTAGTGAACGAGTCGGTTGATGCGAGTGCTCCATATTTCGTGTGATGCGCGAGTTGGTGGCGTGGAAAGTTTTCTGATCACACTGGCCCGCAATAAAGCTATCGACCCAACCTCAAGTCACGATTTCGCGTTCACTGTGGAAGGCCCAGCCATCGATGCCATCCGCCTTGCCGGAGCTCACGTGCACTGTCTCGGTACCGCGTCTTATAAACAGCCGGGGGCTTTGCGCCTTGCGCGACGACGATTGAATGAGGCCTGCAGGCAAAACAAATATGACGTGGCGGTCTATCATAACGACCCCACGCTGGTTGCGGCCTTCGCCGACGTGCTGTTCCGACGCAAAGTGAAAACCGTGCGCTATTTTCACAACGAGACCAATTCCCGCTCGAGGATTGAACGCCTCGTGCGCCATATCTACACGCGGTTCCTTTACCTCTCAGTTTTCAACAGCCGTTTCTTACTCCAATGCATGCCCGACGCAAACGGCAGGGTCGTGTATTACCCCGTCGACAGACAGATCGTGCTGACGGACGAGAAACGAAATGAGATCCGCGAGCGCTTCGCCACCTCGTCGCAAGACCCACTCGTCGTACAAGTGTGCAGAATGATGGAGAGAAAAGGTCATCCGCGGCTTCTCCGGGCACTTGCCGCGCTGAAGTCTCTGCGGTGGACGTGCTGGATTGTCGGAGGACCCCAAACAGAGAAGCAAATCCCTTACTTCGAGACGGTCAGGCGTCTCGCACGGGAACTCGGCATCGACGACCGCGTTCGCTTTCTCGGGACGAGAAGCGATGTCCCCGAACTGCTTGCAGCGGCCGACATTTTTTGCCATCCGAACACATATCCCCCTGAACCCTTTGGCATTGCGTTTGTCGAAGCGTTGCAGGCCGGGCTGCCCGTGGTCACCAGTGCCATGGGGGGCGCATTGGAGATTGTCTCGGAGCAGTGCGGATTTCTTGTTCCCCCCGAGGACGACATCGCACTGACTGGCGCTCTGCAGCGACTCTTGACGCAAGACAGTCTGCGCCGGCAAATGAGCGAATGCGCTCGGGAGCGCGGCGAGGCGTTTACCGCCAGTGTGCAAATCCCGCTACTAAACGCCGCACTCAAGACCGCGCTGTCGAGCAATTAGGCTGCGATCACGCCAGGATACGCTGCAGTCTAACTCGTCACGTCGCAGGGCTTAGCTATGGCAGAAACCGTATCTGTCTTGATCGCGAGCTACAACTGCGCACGCTTTCTTCTGCAATGTTTGGCGAGTCTTTCTGCCCAATCCCGTCAGCCGGATGAAGTTATTGTTGTAGACGATGGGTCAGAGGACGACACTGCGGAAGTAGTGCGCAGGTTTTCAGGTGTTCGCTACATCAAGGTTGAGCATCAGGGGAAATCGGGAGCGTTCAATAGAGCCATAAGCGAGGCGCGGGGAGACATTCTGTGCCACCTCGATGCGGACGACTACTGGATGCCTCAGAAGCTGGAACACGTGTGCAAGGAGCTTGCCGATAAGCCCACTCTCGGAGGAGTGATCCATGAAACCGAACGCGTGGACGAATACGGTGGACGATTGGAAGCGGGCCGCAACGTCAACCCGCTTAGGATGCCGGCTATTATCACTCTTGATAGTTCTGAGGAAGCTTGTTTTCTCTATTCGGTTCCGGGCGCAAAGGGTTTTTTTGCGGGAAATCCAAATACAACGGTGGCCCGACGATCCGCACTCACTGATCTGTTCCCGCTGTCGCCCGACATGGGTCTAGCAGTAGATGGCATTTTTGTATACGGGGCCCTGCGATACGGGCTCCTCTATCTGCCGGAGCGGCTATCTGCCTATAGACGTCACGGCAGTAATGAATGGTTAGGAAACCCTCACCGGTGTCAGCACATCATCAAGCTTTTGCAGTTTCTGCTACTGAAAGAAACTTTTCGCAGTCATCTATCCGTGCGCCAGATCAAATTTCTAGAAGTAAAAATTCTTGAAATGACCGCTTACGACGCCAGTCTCACCGGTGAGAACAAGATCAAAGGAGCCATCGCTGGGATACAGGTTCCGCTCGCCTTGATGCGAAACGGGCTTCTGTTCAACTGGCGGCACATCGCTCTGCCTCTGATGTGCTTCCTGCCTGTTAAGAGAAAGTCTGGCGCACCGACTGGAACATAGTCCGAGTCAGGGTGCTGTTATCGCGGTAGTATCTCCGAAGGTCGGGCCGGGCGATTGAAAATCGATGGAGCAGTCGTCGGTGCCGCCGCCAGTCAGATTACAACCCGCACCGTCACGCACATAGAATTCAACGTTATACATTCCCGCAGGGATGGGACAGATCACCACGCTGAATCCTCCGGTCCCGTCGATATCGGTGGTTACAACGCCTACATCCACATACGCCAAGCTGGTGGTAACGCCCTGCCGCGTAAATGTCTTGCAGGCGTTGCCGTCGAGGCCGAAAACCTCAAACTGCCCGAACGTGTTGGGGAACGTGGTGCAGAACATTGCAAGACCCACCTGGTAAAGCTTATTAGGCGTCGCGCTCACCAATCTAAAACTCACGGTCAATTTATTGGTCGTCGGATTCATTGACCACGTGACGTTGCTCTTGGTGAAGTTCAGGGGTTCGGTGAAAATATCCCATCCAGCCGTCCACGTCTGCTTCGTCGACTGGGCACTCGCGAAGCTGGATGACAGAATCAAGCCGAGCAGCATAAAGAGGCGCGTCATGGGCCAACCCTTTCCGGCATAACTTTCGCTTCGCGCGTAATATACGCTTATTGGTTGGGCTTGCATACTGTGAAATGCCGATCGGAACATTCGTATAATAATAAGTCCGGAGTCGATAGTCTCTGCTCGCGGCCACGGCCCGTCTCAACCCATGATCAACGACAAGACAAGTACACGCCAAGAGAAAAGGGTCGTTCCATGGACTGTCATTCGCAGGAATCCAAGGATAGGGACATCGGTTTCGCGCGTTCTTGCGGCCGACAAGAAGAGTTCGGTTGAGTTGCGCTGCCCAGTTCCGACGCAAGGGTCGCACCGCTGAACCAGGAATTAGCACCTTCGGGAGAACGGAA
>JASHOT010000312.1 GCA_030040965.1 Candidatus Sulfotelmatobacter sp.
GCTCGGCTCAGGGCTTGGACATCCTCTTCACTCCCATATCCACGAGCCATCTGCTGATATTCGCGGGATCGAATCGAACGCACGAACCCACTCGGAAGGAGGGGATGGTTCCCCGCTTCGCGCGACGGAGGATCGTCAACCTCGAAACTTTCAATAGTTCCGCGAGTTCCTCCGCGGTTATAGCGTGATGAATTGCCTTTATTCTCGATGCTAGGGACATCAACTGATGCCCGCTTCTCTCGCCCAGGTTCTTAGTTTCCATTCTTTCCTCCAAAAATCTGATTGACCTTATCGCGCACAGCCTCGCTCCGTGCCGGCTTTAGATACCGCATCGTGCTCTCCATGTCCGAATGCCCTAGCCATTGCTGCACGGTTCGAAGATCCACGCCAGCCCATAGGCAGCGAGTCGCAAAAGTTGCGCGAAATTTGTGTAGCCAGAAGTTGTCTTTGTCGAGGTTGGCACGCTCTGCAACAGCCTTTAGATCGTCCAGAAAATTCAGCTTCGGGTTGCAACCGGCCGTTGGAAAAACGAGGTTGCATCCCTTTTTCGCTTTGCTTTTCCACGCGGTGAGGCTCTCGACCAGATTCGAGGGGATTGGGATTTCGCGTTCCTTGTACGCTTTTGGGGTCCATTCGCGATCTGGTTTGTGGCTGACGCGCACTGTTGCGTGCTTCATATTGATGTCCGACCAGTACGCGTACATGACCTCCTGTTCTCGCATACCGGTCATCAGGAAGAACTCGAACCACAGTCGCTCCTGGGCGTCGCACGCCGCGAACAGGGCGTCGAGCTCTTCCTGTTCGTAAATCTCGGGCTCCTCTTCGGTGTACCGCGGCCAGTCTGTCTTCTTCACAAGTCCACGAATGCCGTTTGCCTTAAGGAAGGACATGACGTTGGAGAATTTGTTCCAACAACTGCGCGGCGCCTGCTCTTTCTCGTCGCGAAGAAACGCTGCGAACTTCAGAAGGTCCCTGCGTTCGATGTCCTCGAGATATGGTTTAGGGCAGGATTCCGTGAAGTAGTCCAGGGACGTGGTATATGCGGATAGTGTTTTGGGTTTTTTTGTCAGCTTCGTTTCTTCGAGGAACTCTGCGACAGCTGTCGCAAGAGATCTGTGTCCGTTGTTGCCATTCTGCGGCACCGCGGGCACTACCTCGATCCCGTGGTTCTTTGCGTTGAGTTCCGCTTCCTTCTGCATCCGGCGCGCGGTCGCCGTGGCTGGATCGTTCCCAACGGAGAGTCGGGTTCTTTTTGCGCCTTCCCGCCATTCAAGGTAGTAGGCACCTTCTGGGTGCCGCTCCTCCCTGCCATTTACCAGGACCCAGTCCGGTCGGATGCGACCATTGGCGGAAAGAACGACTGGGCAGTATCGAAGACCTTGAAGGGTTTTGACGCGCTTGGTGACGTTGACTTCGCGGTTCACGGGTGATCCTTTCCTGACTTGTGGTATCAGTCTAGGTATCACCACGTCTAAGTGCTAGATAACAAAGGTAATGGCGGAGAGAGTGGGATTCGAACCCACGTTAGAGTTTCCCCTAAACACGCTTTCCAAGCGTGCGCCTTCAGCCACTCGGCCATCTCTCCGGCGACAAACTTTGGAAGGAGTTCGCTTGCGCGAATCGCGCGCACGCAAGGCTTCGTACCGTGCACGACTTCTCATCAATTCTATGGGTGAGGTATGAAAAACCGCAACTGAATCGAGGACGGAAAAACTTAGGAGAGCTTCTCGTCAGAATTGGGATTGTTGGTAGCCACAACCGAGTTCCCGGAGGCCGTGACGCCGGCGGCTGCCGCACTGGCGGCGCCATTGCCGTTGGCCGGAGCGGCGGGCAACGGAGGCACCTTGGTATTGTCGACCACACGATGATTCAAACAATAGAGGGCCAACTCCAGCCGGTCTGCCACGCCGAGCTTGTCATACACCTTGCGCAAGTAGTTTTTGACGACTTGCTCGGTCGTCCCTACGCGCAGCGCAATTTCTTTGTTCTTCATTCCCTGCGTAACGCAGGAAACGATCAACGTCTCTTTCGGCGTGAGTTGAACTTTCGGCCGCGCGCCTGCCGGACGAGTGCTCTGATTGCGATACGCTTCCATGACCCAATGAATGCCCTGCGTATCGAGCCAGGTTTCCCCCGCCGCAACTTTCCGCAGGCAGTCGACCAATAACTCGGGTTCGACCTCACGCGACACGATGCCGTGCGCCCCGCGGCGGAACAGTTCCAGCGTCAAACCTTCGTCGGATCCGGGCGTAACAACCACTACACGCAGTTGCGGATTCTGCCGCAACAAATCGCTCACGGCATCCACCGGATTGGGCGTGAGCGCCGCTTCGAAGATCAGCACATCGGCAGAAAACTTAGCCATCGCCGACTGCGTCTGGGCCAGCGTTTCCGCCTGACCCACGACGCGAATGTCGTCCTCGAGCGCGAAAATCTTGCGCAGACCGGCGCGGAAGATGGCCTGGGTATCGGCCACAATGACTCGGACAAAACGGCCGTTGCCATTGCCGTTTTCGCCTGCTCCGAGATCTTCCGTGTTCACCGGAATGCTAGCCATTGAATCCCTTTACGCTCGCTCGAAGTGATACTCGTCGATAACAACTCCCACGCCGCGGCGGCCACGATCTTCAAAGCTGCGTACCACACGCCCACGGCAGTCGATCTGCACATCCCGCCGGGCGCCGACAACTTCGGCGGGCAGCAGAATTGTGAAATCAACCATGGAACCGATCGGCACATCGTTCTCCATCGCGAGCAACACGCCATTGGCGGAAATATTTTCCGTCTCCGCTGAAAACGCGCTGCCCTGCGACTTCACCGAAGCTGCCAGATGCAGCGGGAATCGCGGCGCACTCTGCATTTCCTGGTAGTGTCTCGGGCTCGCCTGCGCTTCGATCATTGCGTTCTTTTCTAATTCAGCCACTTCGGCTCGCGCCCTTCCGTTCGGTACGTCCTCTAGAAATCTCGCGATTTTCCCGAACTCAAGGGCAGCGTACACCCGGGAATCAGGCATGCAAAGTTACCGAAGTCATGGAACGATAGGGGATAACTTCTTTTCTTTGAATGGATTAGGGAGGTTTAGGGCCGACGACGGAAAGCCGGAAACTCGCTGCTCGAACCGGACAATTTCGGGTGAAAATCGGCTCGAAACAGGCTTAAACCGGAGAGATTTTTTGCAGCCGGCAGGCTATCGATCGCACTAGAACTTGGTCACTTCCGTGAAATTGAAGTCGTTGACCTTCATGGAAGGAACCACCATATCAAAGGACTCTTCACCGCAACTTCGCACCGGCACGCTCATCGCTTCCACGTTTGAGAGCATGTGAATCAGGCTTTCATTGAAGCGGAAATTGCGCACGCCCCCCGAGATCTTTCCGTTTTCGATCAGGAATGTCCCGTCGCGCGTCATGCCAGTCAGGATCTTTCCAAAGGGCTCGACTTCGCGGATGTACCAGAATCTTGTCACCAGCACGCCGCGCTCGGTTGAAGCGATCATTTGCTCAACACTCCGCGGATTGTCCACGGTTGCAAACACGATGTTGACCGGCATCTCTCCCATCTCGTTCGGAAGCAGAAAGCCGTGCCCGGTTGCGGCGATCGGCCCAACTTTGTCACGGAATTCCGAGCTCTTCACGCGGGCCGCTGTAGCGCGCGCGTAGACCACGCGCTTCACCACTCCGTTCTCCACCAATTCCACGCGCCGGCGCCGCATTCCCTCGCCGTCGAATGGCGATCCCGCCTGCAACGGATGCCGCACGTCGTCGGTAATCGTGATGTTGTCGCCGAACAATTTTGTCCCTATTCTTCCGGTTAAAAACGACCGTTGATCGAGGATCGCCATGCCCGCGTAGTCCCAGAACATAAAGCCGACAATATCGAGCACGGCCGCCGGCTCAAGGATGGCCGTGTACTTCCCTGCCGGTACTTCGCGCGGATGAGCCGAATCGATCGCCTTCTTCGCCGCAATCTCCGCCAGCGTCTGTGCGTCCAAGTTCGCTACGTTCGGCGAATTGGCCTTTTGCCACCCGAAGGAATCCGGCGCCAGCATGGTGTTCGAAATCTCAGCCAGCGTCTGCGCGTGCCACTCGGCGACGCCGCGAGAGTTGAAAATACCCTCGAAAGATTCGGCGCTGGAAAATACTCCCGCGGTTGTAAGCTTGTTTTTCTCCGCTACACGAACAATCTTTGCCACACCTTCGGCGCGAAGTTCGGGAGTGATGTTCGCCGTCGCTTCGAAGTATCGCGACGGCAGTGCTGGTGTGGCGCGGGCGCTCTCGCCCGCATTACCGTTATCCGCATCAGCCTGTGCCTCGCGCGCGTCCGGCATCGGCAACAGATCCGGATCGGGATGCTGCACTTTGGCCAGACTTTCGGACGATCGAACTACCTGCCTCAAACTTTCATCGTCAAACCGGTTCGAGGACGCCCGCGCCGTTCGCCCACCGAACACAGTGCGCACCGAAATGACTGCATTGTCCTCCGCCACATTCTGATGAATCGTGTTGTTGGCGAATCGCGTCAGCGCAAATCGCCCACCGGAGAAGAACACCTCGACCTCATCCGCCGATGACAATTTGCGGATGCGATCGAAGATGTCGCCGGCTTGTTCCCGATTCAACATGAGGAATTATCTGCAGTCCTCCGTGTACATGTGTCTCCGTAATTAATTAAGACTTGAAGGCGGAACCTACTTTAATCCCCCGAAACCGCGACGGAGCCGCGCCATGTCCCGTGCCCATCACCTGCTGCGGCTGGCCTTTGCCGCAATTGGGCGTGCCCCACAGCGTCCACTCATCGCGCGAGCAGATCGCGTCCAGCGAATTCCAGAACTCCGTCGTAATTCCCGAGTACGACGGATTCTTCACCATACGCACGCGCTTGCCGTTCTTGATCTCCCATCCAATCTCGCATCCAAACTGAAAGTTGTAGCGCTTGTCGTCGATCGACCAGGAGCGATTCGTCTGCATGAAAATTCCGTGGTCGGTCGATGCAATCAGTTGCTCGAGACTCAACGGCTTTTCTCCCGGCAACAGACTGACATTCGTCATGCGGATCATCGGCAGCCGGTTCCATCCCTCGGCACGCAACGTTCCACCGGAACGATTCTCGCCAATCGTGTGCGCCGACTCGCGCGAACTGAGATATCCCATAAACAGTCCATTCGTGATGATCGGCGTGCACTGCGCCGGCACTCCCTCATCATCAAAGCCGAAAGTTCCCAGGCCGGGCCCATGTTCCTGGCGCGCATCGGCAACCACGTTCACCAGATCGCTGCCATAGCGCAGAGTGCGCAATTTGTCGAGAGTCAAGAATGAAGTGCCGGCGAAATTCGCTTCCATGCCCAACACACGATCCAGCTCAATCGGATGCCCCACTGACTCGTGAATCTGCAAGCCGAGCTGCGAGCTGTCGAGAATGATGTCGAATTTTCCTTCCGGACACTGGTCACTTTTATGTAACCCAACAGCCTCCTCGGCAATGCGCCGGGCGTTCTCGACCAGTTTCAACTCGTCGATCAGCTCATATCCCTTGTTCTGCCACTGCCCGCCATACGAATTCGGATACGACCGTTTGCTGATTTCATTTTCAGCAAAGGAGTACGCAGCATATCCCGCGCCGGTCGAAAGCTTCGTCTGATGAATGTCCGCTCCCTCCGACGACACGAACCACTGCTCCTCGCGGTTGAAATTCAGATTCGTCTCGGCCAGTGTGATGCCGGCAACCGAGCGCAACTCGTCATCAATCTTCAGCAGCAGCCCGATGTTCTTCTCCACGGAAACCGTAAACGGATCGATCTTGTAAGGCGTAGTCCACTCGGCGACCACGGGCTTTTCCGGAGCCAGCCGAATATCTTCTTTCTTCACTCGCGCCGATGCTTTCGCAATCTCAACCGCCCGCGCCGCCGTCGCCTCAACCGCCGCGCGACTCAACTCGGCCGAGGCCGCAAATCCCCATGCCCCGTCGGCGATCACGCGCACATTCATCCCTACCGATTCCGCATCGGAAGCACTTCCGACCTTGCCGTTTTTCGTACTCAAAGCGCGGCTGCGCTGCGAAATGACGCGAACGTCGGCATAGCTCGCCCCGCGGAGTGTGGCGACGTTCAGGGCCCAGTTGGCGATATGCTTCATGCAGGAATTTTCAATGTAGCACGACTGGTTTCTACTCGTGTGGGTATATGCTTCTGACGCACTACTCCAAGTAGGCAAGTTCGATTGTCAACGAATCGGCGTGCGGGCCTTCGAAGTATTGGTGGCAGGGTTTGCCGAAAGTCTGCATACCAGCAATCTTTTCGGCTGACTCAAGCCAACCTTCCGTTGACTCAACCCACTCGCACACTAATTGCCCATCGCGAGAGCGCATAGGCGTATCGGGATTTTGCGTTGCAACCATTAACACGACGTCCAACAAAGGTGAGACCCAGTGTGCGTCTCTAAGCTCGGAAAGGCGGACCATCTTCGACTCGCCTGTAGACAACCGTTTAGCAATGGTCCTCAACTCATGCAAACGAGCTTCGCTTTGAACATCGATGCGGAGCATAGCGTGATTGTGCGAGGAAATATAGTTTTCGAATACTATGACTTCGTGCTGTCCCGAAGCTAGCTGTTCTCTACGTCGCGACATATTCCTACGGGGTTTGATGCGCCTCCGCCAGCGCCTTCTTCACCGCCAACAATTCCTTCAACACTCCGCGCAGCTTGGTCGACTCCAGCGCATTCGCCCCATCCGACTTCGCTTCCTTCGGATTGTCATGTACTTCCATGAACACGCCATCGACGCCAGCTGCGACGGCCGCGCGCGCCAAGAGAGGAATAAACTCCGGCTGACCGCCGCTGGTCGCCGGGCCATCTCCCGAAGACTGCGACGACGGCAACTGCACCGAATGCGTCGCGTCAAATACCACAGGCGCAAATTTCCGCATAATCGCCAGCGACCGCATATCTACCACCAGATTGTTGTAGCCGAAACTTGCTCCGCGTTCGGTCAGAAATATTTGCGTATTGCCCGCATCGCGGCATTTCTCGACCGCATGCCGCATGTCCTGCGGCGCCGTGAATTGCCCTTTCTTGATGTTGACCGCTCGTCCGCTCAAAGCCGCCGCCACGACCAGATCCGTTTGCCGGCTCAGGAATGCAGGGATCTGCAGCACGTCGACGACTTCCGCCACCTTCCCCACATCGGCCGTCTCGTGCACATCGGTCAGAACCGGCACGTGCACTTCATCCTTCACTTTCTTCAGAATGCGCAATCCCTCTTTGATCCCCGGCCCGCGGAAACTGCGCATCGACGTGCGATTGGCCTTGTCGTAACTGGCCTTGAAGATGAAAGGAAAATTCAGCGACCGCGTCACGCCCTTGATGATCTCCGCCATGCGGATGGCGTGATCTTCGCTTTCAATCACGCAAGGCCCGGCAATCAGAAACAGATCGCCCGAGCCGATGTGAATGTCAGCGACTTGGAATGCGGTGGTCAAAATGCCTCAAAACCATTTCACCACAGAGTTCACAGAGAGACACAGAAGATTTGTTCCCTCCGTGCGCCTCTGTGCCCTCTGTGGTGAGTGTCGTCCTATCGCTGCCCGACTTTCTCCGGCCGGTGGAACATCTCCACCTCGGCCGTTACTTTTTCCGCGCGTCGTTTCAATCCGTGCGCATACGCCGCGCCTACAAACGTGCGAAACAGCGGATGCGGCTCGAGCGGCTTCGATTTGAACTCGGGATGGAACTGGCATCCGATGAAGTGCGGATGGTCGGGCAATTCCACCATCTCCACGTAGGTTCCATCCGGCGTAGATCCTGAGATCCTCAATCCCGCCGCCGTTAACGGCTCTTCATATTCGCGATTGAATTCATAGCGGTGACGGTGCCGCTCGCTGATCTCAAGCTTGCCGTAAATTCTGTGCGCCAGCGTATTCGGCTCGATCTTGCAAGTCCAGGCGCCCAGCCGCATCGTTCCGCCCAACTCTTCCACTCCGCGCAGTTCGCGTAGTTTATAAATCACGCGATGCGGCGTCGCCGGATCGAATTCGCTCGAATTCGCATCTTCCAGCCCGGCAACGTTACGCGCAAGTTCAACACATGCCGTCTGCATCCCCAGGCAAATCCCGAAGTACGGAACTTTTTTCTCGCGCGCATAGCGGATCGCGATCAGCATGCCCTCGATTCCGCGCTTGCCAAATCCGCCCGGCACGAGGATTCCGTCGTAGCCTTCGAGTTGCGCCTCGACGCTCTTCTCGTCCGCGCCCTCCAGCCCCTCAGCCTCGATCCAGTTCAGTTGCAGCTTCAAATTGTGCGCCAGTGCGCCGTGCACCAATGCTTCTTTCAGCGACTTGTAGGAATCTTCATACTCCACGTATTTGCCGACAATCCCAATGGTCACCGTGTCTTTCGGGTTGTAGACGCGATGCACAATGTCTTCCCACTTGGAAAGATCGCGATCCTTCGCCTCAATGCGCAGATACTTGAGCACAAGCGTGTCCACGCCTTCATTGGCGAACACCAGCGGCACTTCATAGACCGATGCCACATCTTTGGCCGTGATGACCGCTTCCTCTTCCACGTTGCAAAACAACGCAATCTTTGACTTGATCTCCTTCGCGAGAAAACGATCGGTGCGGCACAGCAGAATATCCGGCTGGATTCCGATACTGAGCAGCTCTTTGACCGAATGTTGCGTCGGCTTGGTCTTCAACTCCTGCGCCGCCGCAATGAACGGCACCAGCGTGACATGGACAAATAATGTCTGCTCGCGACCGAGTTCCTGCCGCATTTGGCGGATCGCCTCCATAAATGGCAGCGATTCGATATCGCCGACAGTTCCTCCAATTTCTACGATCACAATATCCACATCCTGCGCGACCTTCTTCATCGCCGCCTTGATTTCGTTCGTCACATGCGGAATTACCTGGACGGTTTTCCCCAGATAATCTCCGCGCCGTTCCTTGGCGATGATCTGCTCGTAGATCCGCCCTGTGGTCCAGTTGTTGTCGCGAGAAAGTTTGGCGTGCGTGAAGCGCTCGTAGTGGCCGAGATCGAGATCCGTCTCGGCGCCGTCGTCGGTCACAAAAACTTCGCCGTGCTGAAACGGCGACATCGTTCCCGGATCGACGTTCAGATACGGATCGAACTTCATCAGGTTTACCTTGATCCCGCGGCTCTCCAGCAGGCATCCGATCGAAGCTGCGGCTAGTCCCTTGCCGAGTGAAGACACAACTCCGCCCGTCACAAAGATGTACTTCGCTGGCATCTCTTCCTCGCTTTAAATTGTGATTGGAAAATTGTGCAGGTGGCGTGCACGATCAATTATGGCAGACCTGGTTGTGGAAAGGAACAAAAAATCCGCGCATTGACGTGGAAATATACATCGGCGACAATGTTTTTGGGTTCTCGAAACTCTTCGGAGAGCTATCCACCAAAGTGGGCCTGTGGCGCAGCTGGGAGCGCGCTTCCATGGCATGGAAGAGGTCGTCGGTTCGATCCCGACCAGGTCCACCAATTTTTTTCATGGCTGCCGTTTACATCCTGCGGAGCGAGTATTCCGGCCGGTTCTACATCGGGTGCGCCGAAAATCCTGTCGAGCGGTTGGCCGAGCATAATCGAGGGCAAACCAAATCAACGAGTGGCCGCGGACCTTGGCAATTGGTGTATCGGGAGCAATTCAGCACGCTGCCGGAGGCTCTGCGACGCGAGCGCCAGCTTAAGAGTTGGAAATCCCATCGATCGATTCAGGAATTGATCGAGGCTGAGCGCGCCCCGGCGTAGCCGGGGAGGTCGTCGGTTCGATCCCGACTAGGTCCACCAATTTTTTTCATGGCTGCCGTTTACATTCTGCGGAGCGAGCATTCCGGCCGGTTCTACATCGGGTGCGCCGAAAATCCTGTCGAGCGGTTGGCCGAGCATAATCGAGGGCAAACCAAATCAACGAGTGGCCGCGGACCTTGGCAATTGGTGTATCGGGAGCAATTCAGCACGCTGCCGGAGGCTCTGCGACGCGAGCGCCAGCTTAAGAGTTGGAAATCC
>JASHOT010000313.1 GCA_030040965.1 Candidatus Sulfotelmatobacter sp.
AAGTAGCCGGGTTACGCGAGATGAGGTATCGTGAGGCCAGTAGAGTGCCATCAACACTGGCAAAACCAGATTACTGGCATTCTAACTTTCACCAATCTGAGGCATGAGAATCAGTGGCTTGCGTTGATTCTACGGGACTTCTGTATTGTATGGCGGAGAGGGAGGGATTCGAACCCGCTAGCCTCTTGCGAGAACCCTTGTTTAGCAGACAAGTGCCTTACCGTCCGGCCCACTCTCCGTCAAGTTGTCAAAGAACAACAGAATTCTGGTAGGCCCGGTGGGAGTCGAACCCACAAAAGGGCTGCTCTTGAGGCAGCTGCGTATGCCAGTTCCGCCACGGGCCTGGGTTAGCTAAATTGAAATTGGATAGAGGTTCAGTAACTCAGTCGGGATCGACTGAGGAGTCGTAATGACAATCGAAATTGAAGCAGGCGCTTCATAACCTCAATGTAGCACGGAAACCGCGTCAGTGCACGCTGTTTCTAGGAGCAAGAGTTAGGGTCGGGGTCCATAGAAGTTGGTGGGCGCACCGCATTGGAGGACATCGTTGACATCGCATTTCCGCCAAGTTTGTTGTCGGAGAAAGAAGAACGTAGAAGAGAGACACCATCCCTAAGCCTTCGGCTTAGGTCGGAGCGGAGCTAACCGTGGGCGGCGAACGCCGCTCGCACGAGATAGAACAGGGTCCGTGTCTGTTCGGCCCGTGTTCGACGTTCGTTCGGGGTATGAGAAATCTAAACTGTCACTTTAGATTACTCAATGCCAGCCGGCGCCCGGTCCGCGCTCCTCTCGCAATTGACACCTTACGCAATATGCGTAATAATATACGCAATATGCGTAACTCGTCCGTACTGACGGCTTTGTTCCCACAGGTGCGACAAGGTGTGCTCGCGGCCACGCTTACGCAGCCAGAGAAGTGGTGGTATTTGTCGGAACTCGCCGATCGCCTCGGGACCACCCCATCCAGCCTTCAGCGGGAGCTGTCATCGCTCGTGGCGAGCGGAATATTGGCGCACCGCCGTGAGGGAGCCCGAGCCTACTTCAAAGCGGAAACTAGGTCGCCAGTATTCCGGGAACTGCAGCAACTTTTCGAGAAGACTGCAGGATTGGTTCCGATTGTGCGGCAGATTCTTGAGCCGTTCGGCGATACGATCCAATGTGCCTTTGTCTATGGCTCCGTGGCGCGAAATCGAGAACATGCAACAAGTGACGTAGATTTGATGGTTATTGGCAAAGCGGGTCTCGCAGACCTGTCTCCTGCACTGCGCAAGGCGGAACAACGCGTTGGGAGGGAAGTGAATGCCACGGTATATTCTCCCGAAGAGTTTCGGGGGAAAGTAAAATCACGCGATCATTTCCTTACTGCGATCTTGCGGGGCCGGAAGCAGTTTGTGAGAGGAGGTCAGAGTGACTTGGACGAAATTGTTGGCGGATAAAGATGCCCAGAAACACAAAACATCCAAGAAGGAACTGGACAATATGCGGGCCCTGATCACCCGCGACCTCGCAGACGCGAGCCTTCCCGGCCTTTCGGCAGATCGGAGTTTCGCAACTGCCTACAATGCTGCACTCCAAGCTGCAAACATGGCCATCGCGTGTGCAGGGTATCGTATCGTGAGCAAGGTCGGACATCACCGCGTATCGTTTGAAAGCGTAAAGCTTGTATTGGGAAAGCCCGCTGACAAGTACGCCGATTATTTCGAGACTTGTCGGCGAAAGCGAAATACCATCGACTACACCTTCTCCAACGTAGCGACCGAGACCGAGGCGAAGGAAATTCTTGCCCAGGCGTTCCGGTTTTATGGCGAGATAGAAGATTGGATTGCGAAAAATCACCCTTCGTTGAAGAAGTAGAAAACGACCACGGTTTGGTCCCAAGCCCCCCGTGACACAGAAATAAGTTCTTCCCCGTGCTACCATTCGCGTAAATCTTACGTTTGGCGGTCAGAGTACATGCGATCTGCGCAATACATTCGTTTGCTGGCCCTTCTCCTCCTTGTTGGTTCGGCGCTTCTTTTCGGGAGCTCCGCGACTATCCGTATCAGCGAATCGGAGATGTGCGCTGTCATCTCGGAAAAGGAAATCTCACTCGCAGTGCCTGTTTTGAACGAGTCTGGATCGGTCGTCTCAGGGATTCTCTACGTTGAGCTGCTTGATCCTAAAGACGCTGTCGTCGCGTCATCCCAAACCAGCGAGCGTTTCAACCCAGGCCGCAATTCGATCAACTTGAACCTGGCGCGACCGATGGTCTCAACGGTCTCTGATAACGACCCGGTGCTCTGGTATCGAGTGTTCCTTGGGCCGATGGTAGGTATCTTTTAAGGCGGCTCCCCCTCCTATGGCCAAGGCTTTGGCGATCCATTTCCCCACACTCTTGCGCGTCATCTTCACCGCGCGGGCAATCTCGGCGACGCTCTCGCCGGAATGGTAGCGCCATAGGATGCGCGCCCGTTGGACTTCTCGCCAGGGTGCGGTTTGCGATTCTCGTAATTGGCGGATCTGCTTTTGTTCTTCGGAGGTCAGAACAAGCCCCGGCCGCTTAGACTTTCCCGCCATGGCCCAAGCGTACCACAGAAGGTTTTCTAGTGGATACCTTTTAATGAAACTCTATACTAGATTCTTCCGATGTTCTACCACGATCGCGAACATTTCCTCGAAATCATGCGGCATGCCATCGCCATCAATGGCTCGCACTTCAACACCCAAAGGATGTTACAGCAGTATGTCTCCAGTGCCTACCTTCATTGACCAGGCTTTGCAGACATAATGGACTCAGCGGTGCACGCTGCTGAGGCTTTGTCGCGACAACAACAGAGGCCGACGCCGCAAAATCTCCGAGCGAAAAGCTTTGCGGCTGTTCACTGGCCTCGCTCCAGCTGCCGATCGATGGAAGCGGCTATTCGACTTGCTTCCATGAACTGTCGGGGCGGGAAGACGAGATTTGGCTAGCCTGAGCGGCAGTTTGTTCGCCGAGATCTTTCTCGTAAGCCGTGCCGTCCCGGTTTACTACAAATGTCATGACACCTGACTCACGGTATTGCGCAGGAAACGCAACTACTGCGAGATCATCTGATCCTTGCAATACGACTCGATAGTAGTAACCATGAAACGGCTTGGCGCTGGCCATGCCCGATCCGGTGACGCCGGCCTGAGCCAGATACGGACCGATCGGACTCTTGGCGGAATTGCCTGCACTCTTCCAATACAGTCCATCGCGCGAGCCGGCGCTGCTGACGAATTTCGCGGTGTACTGGTGCGTGCTTGCCCGGTATTCTTTTTCGGCATCCACCAAGTTCCGACCAACTTCGATCGCTGCCATTTCGTTGCGGCCGATTCGCCGGTAACGAATCTCCTGCTTGCCCAGCTCCACATCGAAGTACCACGCTCCGTGATATTCGACCAGAGGTACGGGTAACGGCCAGTTCTCCGCGCCTACGTAGAGAGCAATCGTGTTATCTGGCTCCCTTACTAACCGGTGCATCTGTTCGTACTTTTGCGCGAACTCGGCGCGACGCTCCTGACGTTCCGCCGCATCGTCACTCCAGTGGATAATTTCTTTGCAATCCGGTCCGAGAATAACCACCAGTTCCGCATCGTCGTTCCGCTTCGCGGCAGCATAGAGCGCGGCTGCGGCGTTGGCCGGTTTGGAAAACGCCTTTCCCTTCGGCTGCTCGGTGGGAGCGTAGGTCGGGGTTGCGGAAGCCTGCTGTCCGGATGCCGGCAAACAAACGACAGCGATTGCAATGACTGCGAGAGCTGTGACAGCGGCAAGCCGCTTGGTTTCCTGGGCCATGATTTTTGCTACGCTCCGTAACATGCTTATACCCTTCGTTCTGCTTTGGATTCGGGGCCCGTTAGCGTCGGCCTCCCCCACCACCGTGGAAGCCACCACCGCCGAATCCGCCGCCATGGAATCCGCCGCCGAAGCTGCTTTGGCCGCGCGCAGAGAACCCGCGCGACACTCCGCCGTGGTCGATGCCACTGAATGCCCCGGACCGAACTCCATCGCCGCCACGCGGCGCGGCGTATCCGCGGACGGCGTCGCGACCACCCATGAATCCCCGATATCCTCCCGGACGGCCGAATCCCGGATGGCCGCCGTAGTATGCGCCGCGATCAAAAAATGCCGGACCGCGCGCGAAGTAGGGAGCGTGATTGTAGAAGATTCCCCAGTGATGCCAATCGACTCCCCACGCTCCCCATCCCCAGCCGAATCCGAAAAATGGGGCAATCGGAAATCCGATTCCAAAATAGAGTCCAGGTCCACCCCACCAGATGCCCGGCACATCGACCCAGTATGGCCACGGCGCAATCGGATATCCATAGACAAGCCATGGATCATAAGCGGGAACATAAACTACATCGGGATCCGTCGGCGTGATATCGACGTCGCCGCCTTGATCTTCAACGTTCAGCTGCCGCGTTGATCTCAGATTGCCTGCCTTTTGCGCCTTCTTCCGCATCTCCTGAACGGCCTTCATCACGTCATCATGCTGGTTGTAGTAGGCGTCGCCGAGTTCCGAAGTCCATCCCAGATTCTTGCTGAGGTTGGCGAGAACGGAGGGATATTGCACCAACGCCTTTACGCTGGGATCCCACGGCTGCTGATCGACTTCCTTTCCCACGTCTTCGTTACTCAAACCGGGATGGGTTTGCAGCCAGGTATCGGCATCGGTGATCTGAGCGGGGAACGTGCAGGCGGATAAAATCTGCGCTACGAGTGCATCGGGATAAAGCGCGATCGGCGCGACAATCCGGTCCAACTGCTCCTTCGACATCTTGGCGTAAGGAGCTGCGTCCGCTGCCTCCTGGTCCGCGCCAGCTTGATCTGATGGCGGCGGAGCGGCCTGATCTTGAGCCGGCTGATTTTGATCAGGCGGCGGTGGTGTGGTGTCCTGAGCGGCGACCATTCCCGCCGCAATCGTGAGCGACAAAAGAAATACCAGAAACTTTACGAAACTTTTCGAGGGCTGCATAGCTGTCTATCACCCACCCTACACATTCTGATTCGTTCCAGGTTGAAAAGGTTTCAAGTTTGTGAGGGTGGGGTCCTGAGCCAACTATGCAAAATCCCCCGAGCCGCCTAAGCCGATGGAGCCAGATGCGTCAGCACGTCGGCCAGCGCATGCAGCCTCGCGGAGTCGGCAGTGTTCTTGGCGCTCGCGGCGTCCTTCTCCAGTGACGGCGCCAGCGCCTTCAGCTTCGCCACTTTTTTCGCGTTCGTCGGCGAAGTCTCCGCGGTTTGAATCGCCTTCTGCAGCTTGGCAATTCGACCCGCCGGCAGCGCCTGTGATCGCACCAGTTGATCGACATAAGCCTTCGCCACCGAGAAGTTCGCCGGCCATTCTATCTTCTGCTGATCCTGCACATTCAGTTCGTTGACATGAACCGACTTGGCGGCATCAATTTCATTTTGCGTGAGGAACTTGCTCGGCGTGAGTTCGAAAACGTCGAGTCCGCGCGCAATTTCCGAACCGTAAATGTAGCCGTTGTACCAATAGGCGGACCAATCGCCTCCCAGAATCAGAGTTTTCGGATCAATCGGCCCGCGGTCGAAATAGGCAATTTCATACGGATTCGCAGGGTCGGTGAAATCCATCACCGAAACGCCGCCCTGATACCAGGCTTGCACTTCAATGTCGCGGCCGGGAACAGGAATGAGCGAGCCGTTATGGGCTACGCAGTTTTCGGTGTCGCCCTGCGCCGCAGGCATTTTGTAATAACTGGCGAAAGTGAGCTTGTCGTCCTTGAGACGGAAGATCGCATCTGCGCCCCACTTGTTGGGGTCGTTGGCGCGACAGCGCGCACCGAGGCCGCCACCCCATTCGTCGGTGAATACAACCTTGCTTCCATCGTTCGAGAACGAAGCTGAGTGCCAGTAGGAATAGTTCGGGTCATTCACCGCGTCCACGCGCTTGGGATTGACGGGATCCTTGATGTCGAGGATCAGTCCGTTGCCGGAGCAGGCTCCGGCCGCGAGCCCGATTGCCGAGTAGACGGTAATGTCGTGGCACTGGTCGCTATCTGACGCCTTCTCCGGACCTTTTCTGCCGTGCGTTCCGCCGTTGTTGAGGCCGTTCAAAGCGCCGGTGCGTGCGTCCATGAAGACGCGTGGGTTCGAAACAATTTTCGCGTCCTGCGGCGCGGCTAATGGAACTTTGATCACATCGATGCGGAACAGCGCCGTGTTCGGATCCTTGTCGGGTTTTTCACCGGAGCATCCGGCCAGCTCCTCCGACTGGCGTACGAACGACGTGCCGGAAACGTAGATGTAGACGTTATTCGGGTCATTGGGATCGATGACCAATGTGTGCGTGTGCGATCCACGGCAGGTCTGCACTGCGGCGACCTGCTTGGGATTCTGGACATCGGAAATATCGAAAATCCTTACGCCGCGGAAACGATCTTTCTGCGCTGCAGGGAGTCGCTGCCTTCGCTGTTGCGCCTGCGCTTTCTCTTTATCGGCAGCGGCGGCTTTGTCTTTGTCCGCGTCAGGAGCTTTATTTGCGTCCGCGCTCTGATCGGCAGCCTTATCCTTGTCTGCGGCCTTAGCGTTGGCTTTTTCTTCCTCGGCTGGCATCGGCTCCGGAGGGAATCCCTCAGTGCCGCAGTCCAGGCGTCCATTCGGCATCTCCACCGACATGAACAGAAGATTTTTGTACACCGACACGTCGCCCTGCCCGCCCGGGCAGACCATCGAGGTCAACAGTTTGGTATTCGCCGGATTGGAGATGTCAAAAATGTTGATTCCGTAGAAATTTCCCTGGAAAAGGTGATTGCCCTGGAACGCCAGATCGGAGTTGGCAAAGGCCAGCTGCGCGATCACTAACTGCAGCGACTTTGGCATTCTTGTCATCATGGCCGGGGGCAGGCCCAGCTGTCCCAGAGTTTTTTGCACCCTGGGATCGTCGGCGTTGTTCGAGGGAAGTTCAAACGCTTCCGGCTTGCGCACCAGATCCAGATGCTTCATTCCCATCGCGGCTTCGCCCGCGTCATAGAGCCCGGGGGAGAGCTTGGCGCGTGGATCGTTGGCGTCCGACCCGGTCATGCCGGGCGGCAGTGGCGGCGCCGGCTCAGGAGCAAACGGATTCGCGTTTTCGCCTCCGCCTCCATCTCCTCCCGACTTGGCGGCGTCCTTGTCGGACGATGGGGTCGCGGATTTCTGCGCCTGGTCCTGCGAGGGACCGGCGGGCTGCGCCGCCTGAGCCTGCGTTCGTTTCACCGCGAAACTAATAATCAGCATGGCTCCCATCAGCCACGGGACGAATCTGGAGCGTCGGTTCATCGGTTCTCCTCGTTGTATCGCTATTCTTTCTTATCCAGCATTCCTTGCATGATTCTGATCTCGGCTCGCTGCGTATTGTCCGCATCGGTAGCAAAATCGAATATTTCCGCATCCTGGCCGGCGCCCGCAGTATTGAACAGGTTTTTGACCATGGTCAATGCGCCCCCGTGATGCTGAATCATTCCCACCAGGAATAAATGATCGAACTCGCGGCCCTTCGCCTTGCGCAACGCATCCATCTGTGCAGGCGTAAGCATTCCCGGCATCAGCGGCGTGGCGTCGTGGGACATGTTCGACATGTCCATGCCGGGCACATCCATTCCGGGCATGGAGGAAGACGGACTCGAAATCGGTTGGCCTCGTGCCGCCAACCAGCGCTTCATGAAATTGATTTCACTGGACTGCGAGCTGCTGATGCGTGCGCCCAGCGACCGCAGATCCTTGTTGTCGGTGTGCGACGCAATCATGGCCGTCATTTCTACTGCTTGCGCATGATGCACGATCATCCCCTGCATGAACGCCACATCCGCCGGAGAGGCTGGTGGGAGCACGCCTTTTGTGGAAGACGGCAGAGTCTTGCTCGGCGCGCCGGGAGCGCCCGGCTGCACTACAACGGGTTTGCTGGTATCCGTTTGCTGCGCGATGGCGGAGCAGCACAGAAAGATGGTGAATAAACCCAACCAGACACCGGCAGCGACAAGACCGCGCCCGGTGCTTGGCAGTGCCTGCAACAAGCGAAAGTTTTGCTGGCTTTGAATCGAAGCCTGTCGCCAGAGGAACAAGGATGATGGAACCATTTGGACGAAACTAGAATCTTTTCATGGTTTGCGAAATTTTTCAAAATTTCTTTCTGCAAACCGCACCCGCAACTGTCTGCAAGTGTTATGTCGACCCGGTTTCCAGTCATCTTTCCTAGGGTATTGGCCGTAGGCGTTTAACCAACCGTTCACGCATGATCTTCATCGAAATAGCGTTTTCTGATCTTCAGGATACGACATTCAGGAGAAAAATCGGGGTGTCATGAAACGTCTGGGCTGCAGGCTGTGGTCGATGCTGTGGTGTGCTTTGCCGCTTCTGTTGCTTACCGGCTGCGTTGGACTCGCGCCGAATTCCACGACTCCGGATCAGTTGACCGTAACATCTCCGGCGGCCGGCTCTGGGACGGTTACCAGCTCTCCCAGCGGAATCAATTGTCCTGGCACCTGCACTGCGAGCTTCGCCACCGGCACCAGCGTTACGCTCACGGCCACCGCCGGCACAAACTACACGTTCTCCGGCTGGAGCGGAGCCTGCTCGGGCACCGCTGGCTGCACTCTCACGATCACATCCGCTGAGACTGTCACGCCCTCTTTTACTGCGGTCCACACGCTGCAGAGTTTGAATCACATCATTATCTTTGCGCAGGAGAATCGCTCCCTCGATCATTATCTCGGATATATGCGGGCATACTGGGCGGCCAATGGCATCGCCGACCAATCCTTCGACGGCCTGCCGCAGTTCAATCCCGCGACTGGAACGGCGCCCTTGCAAGGACCCGCGCCATCGCTTCCCGGCTGTGATCCCTCGAATCCAGATGGGCCCGATGTCTGTGCGCCTGATCCGAACAATCCCGTTACCTCGTTTCACATGGGCTCGGTTTGCACCGAAGAGCTGAGCCCGTTCTGGAATGAAAGCCACATCGACTGGAATGACGCATTTTCCTATCCCAGCACAATCACTCCGCTGCTCAACGGATTTGTGGAGTCTGCGGGAAATGACGCGCGCCAATATTCCCAGACCGTCAACGACATCGATGGATTACGGGCGATGGGATATTTCCAGGACAGTGATTTGAATTATTACTATTTCATGGCCAGTAACTTCGCCACGTCAGACCGCTGGTTTTCTCCAGTAATGAGCCGAACGCAGTTGAACCGCATGTATCTGCTGGCCGCAACCTCGCAGGGCTATGCGTATCCAATTGGCAGCAACAGCATGGATCAGTCGCAACTCACGGCCACTCCCATTTTCGAAGAGCTGCAGAACGCCGGCGTCACCTGGAAAATCTATATCAATGCCGCTGGCACCAGTTGCGCGAACATGACCGGCGATCAGCAGGGCGAATGCCTGCTCGAAGGCTACTCGTACATGAACCAGTTCACCTACGAGGGCACAATTCTAAATAGCGCCGGCCAGACTCCCGATCTTCTCGCGAACATTGTTCCCGTGACGCAGTTCACGACCGATGCGCAGAACGGCACTCTTCCGCAGGTGGCGCTCATCGAACCGGCATCGGCGCAGGGGCTCGACGAGCATCCATCCGACTCCGACGCGTACCCGGAAAATATTCAGGCGGGCGCGGCTTATGCAGCCGGTCTCATCAACACGTTGATCACAAGTCAAAGTTGGCAGGATTCGGCGATGATCTTCACCTACGATGAGGCCGGCGGCTTTTACGATCACGTTCAGCCGCAACCCGCGGCCGTGCCCGATCAGTATGCGTATCCCATCGATCTGGAGCCGACGGACAAGTGCGACGGAGTGGATGCGACTTCCGGCGTGTGCAGTTTCGGCATGACCGGCTATCGCGTGCCCATGATCGTGATCTCGCCATTTGCCAAGAAAAATTACGTCTCGCACACCGTGTACGACACCACCGCGACGTTAACGCTGATTGAGAAGCGTTTCGGAGTCAGCGCACTGACCAATCGCGACAAGTCGCAAGCTGACATGAGCGCAGATTTTTTCGATTTCGTCGACATGCCCTGGGCCACGCCGCCAACTCCTCCCACGCAGAATCAGGGAGGAACTTGCTCCACGGCGGCGCCAACGCCCGCGATCAGTCGATGATCATGCGTCGCGAGCGACTGCTAAGGATTGTCAATCATGACCGTTGACGAACGATAAGGCGAGAACCTGTCGGAAACTTTGTCATTCCGAGCAGCGTTTCATGCTGCGAGGAATCTGCTGTTTCACAATCGGATGGTCGCTTCGTGAAAATTGCGCGGCTCGTTCTGCCAAGCCTCGTATCTCTCTTCTTCTTTCCCGCAGCATTCGCCGCGACTCGCCACTATTACATTGCCGCGGAAGATGTCACCTGGAACTACGCGCCGAGCGGAATGAATCTGCTCAATGCCACGCCCGTGCCACAGCCCTGGTCGCTGAAATTGCAGTGGGCAAAAACTCGTTTTATCGAATACACCGATGACACCTTCACCGTCCGCAAGCCGCAACCGGATTGGCTGGGAATTCTGGGCCCCATCATTCGAGCAGAGGTAGGCGACGAAATCGTCGTCGATTTTCTGAATAGCAGCCATGTCGCGCACAGCCTTCACCCACATGGCTTGCATTACGACAAAGATAACGAGGGATCTTTCTACCTTCCTTTCGGTAAAGGCGACCGCGTCGCGCCGGGACGTCGATTCACTTACCACTGGTTTGCCGATGCTTCCAGCGGTCCCGGGCCCGGACAGCCGAGTTCGATCGTGTGGTGGTATCACTCGCACGTTGATCCGGGTATGGAAATCAATTCCGGTCTGCTCGGGCCCATCATTATTACCGCGAAAGGGAAGGCGAAGCCCGACGGTTCGCCAAAAGACGTGGACCGCGAATTCGTCGTGTCGTTCATGATTTTCGACGAAATGGCGGGCAAGCCTGCCGGCCTTTTTTATTCCATGAACGGATTTATTTTCGGCAATCTTCCCGGTCTATATATCCAGCAAGGAGAAAAAGCGCGCTGGTATCTGCTCGGCATGGGCAACGAGATCGACTTGCACAGCGCACACTGGCACGGCGAAACCGTTGTGGATGCCGGCCGCCACACCGACGTGATCGAACTTCTTCCCGGAAGCATGAAGACCGTAGACATGATTGCCGATAACCCCGGCACCTGGATGTTTCATTGCCACGTGGAAGATCACATGGAAGCGGGAATGATGGCCGTGTTTACCATTTATCCGCCGCCGCGTCGCAAGTGCCCGATTGAATTTCTCGCCGGAGAATTCTGGAAGACTCCGGAGAAATTTTCGCTTACGATTCGAAATGCCGACGCCAAATCGATACGCAAGCTTACGATGACTTCGGAGATGTTTTTGGCTTCCCGGGACTTGCGGCGTCCGTCGAGTTTCGAATGGCAATCGCCGAAGATGCTATCGCCGGGAGAGGAGCAAACCCTCGAGAAACCCGGAGTTCCTGCCGCACGGGCGCAATCCGTGATGGGCTGGGCCTTCTTTCCTTCTTCGCTGACTTTCGCCGACGGAACCGAGTGGCGCCCGCAATACGAAGGCGAGTGTTTCAAGATTTTCTGGCGGGATTCCGATCATCCGGATGTACCGGCGTTGCCGCCGCGGCAACAGGAAATCAATTCAGATTAACAGCTTGAGAGGCGTCATTCCGAAGGCCCGCGCTTTCACCAGCGGGCCGAGGAATCTCGCGTGCAACCATTTTTGCATAAGGGAGATCTCGCCCCGCCTGAAAAGCGCCTCCGCTCGGGATGACGCAATCCGTTCTCAGTGCGGTTTGGTGTTTGCCGCTGCCGGTTTGATATCGTCAGCAGCCTTGTCGAGCGCATCGACAGAGCCTGATTCCAGATAATAAAGAGTCGACTCGTTCTCGCGTTTCGCTACGAAGCCATCGCCCGATTTCGCCAGCGAAACGTGCTCCAACCGTTTGCCGTCGTCGGAAGTAACGGAAAGTTCGATGGTGGGATTCGCAAAGTCTGATTCCAGAAATTTGCTCGCCGTGAGATCGCGCAGATCGGAGACGAGTGTCTGGACACTATCTGCGTCCATCTTTTTTCCGTTTGACCACCAATCGGACCCGTTCCTTGTCAGAAAGTAAGACTTCGAACCGTTGTGCATTTCGACTTTTGTAGGATCGCTGTAGTCGAAGTCAAAAATCTTCTTATCGCGGAAATCGTCAAGCTTCTTGTCGAGCGCTTGGCCGAGAGTTGTGTCGACCTTGTACTCACCCTCAACCGCGCTCGATTTCGCGTAGTAAATGTCTTTTTCTTTGCGCACCTGCAGTTCTTGCGTCCCGGAGGGGTCGGTCAACTTGGCCGTCGCGACCGGCGTTCCGTGAGCAAAAGCCGATGCCATTTCTTTCGCATCGGCCGACGCGCTCAGATCCATGCGAGCGTCAGTGAGCTTTCCGACAAGTTCACCGACTTGAACGCTATCGGCGCGCAGCGGCTGCGGCTTCAGGATCTGCCATTCATCTCTATTGCGTCCAAATTCAATCTCCTGATTTGTCTCGATCAACTCCAACCGGCTGACCTGATCCGCGTGGACGGTCAGCAAGCGCTTGTCACGCAGATCGTTCAAGTTTTTGTCGAGCGCCGATTTCTTATAGCTCGCCATGGTGAAAATCCGCGGATCGCCAGACACCATCGCGTAGACTGCCGATCCCGCCGGTGTGTCGTCGCCAACCAACAAGTGCCGCGTCTGATTGTTCTTTTCTGTGACATCGATCTCCACCGCCGGATCAGCCAGGCCGAACGGCTTCAGATCAGGCGCTTTGTCTTCCACCACGCGCTCGGAGTCCAGCGCTGAAATGGAAGAGAGCACGCCGGAAACCGCGCTCTGATCGGCCGCGAGCGGCTTAGGTTCCGTAATTTGCCAGCCGGAACCATTTTTCACAAGCACAATGGGTTCCGCATTCTTGCTTTTCAATTCAAGTTTGGAAATTGAATTCTCATCCAGCTTGAGAATTGCCGGCGAGGTGGACGCAGACGCTTTCGAATCAGCGGCTGGAGTGTGATGTTCCGACCAGTAAAGCCCTCCCATCAGAGCCGCAAGTATAACCGTGGCGATAATAAGATTACGCAGCTGCATAGTATTCTCGGACAAAGCGTTCTCGCGACAAGAGATTCTCGCGACAGATCCCTGTCAATGGAGAAGTCGTTATCTCCGCTTCCACCACACCGCAATGCCGGCAACAATGACGAGCCCAGGCAACAGGAACTGGCTGGTGGCGCGAACCCAGCTCAACTGCGCGCGCGTCATGGTGATCCTGCGATCTTCTTCCTGCTTGGGCCGGATGGAAATCAGGTCTTCATCCGACGAAAGCCAGTTGATCGTGTTGAGGGCAAGGTCATCGTTGCCATTGAAATCGAGGAAGCGGTTCGCGATCCACGACGAGCTGCCGATCACCACGAACCTTCCCTGCGAATTCTCTTTTCCCGTGTTGTAGGTACCCGCGGCGGCAATGGTGAACGGGCCCTGCTTGTTCTTCGGATCTTTGACGTTGATTTTTGGAGAGTTCAAATCAGACGTTGCCAGACTGCTGCTGGACGTATCGAACAGCTTTTCTACGCTCGTCTTGTCAGTATTCTTGACTTGAAGTGAGCGCGACAGGGGAAAACCCGTGGCCGAACCTTTCAACTCGCTCACGATCGGCTGCGATGTGTAATCGGTGACCAGCGCGACCTGCGGGCCGAGGCCCGCCAGTTGTCCGACAGGATTCATATCAAGAATCAGATTCTTATCGAGAGTCACTCCCCAGCTCTGTAACAAACTCGTCAACTCATCGTTGTCGGCAATTTCCTCATGCCCCAATTTCAGAGGCGGATCGAGCATAAAAAACACGCGTCCGCCATCCTCCACATATTTCTTGATCGCATCGACTTCCGGCTTCTCGTAATTCTTTGTCGGTCCGGCAACAACCAGAGCGGTGCATTCCTCTGGAACATCCGCCTTTGCGAGCAGGCTGATGCTTTTCGTCTCGTAACTGTCTTTGCCGAGGCTGTCTTTGAAGCGCGACAAGCCCTCGCGTTCGCTGTCGTCGAGTTGATGCTCGCCGCTGCCACTTGCAAAGCAGACTGTTCGTGTATTGCTTTTCAGATCACGAATGAAAGCTCCGGTCACGCCTTCTTCAGTTACGCTCTTGGCGATATCTTTCTTGTTTCCCACCTGAACGACCGCCGTGCCCAGTTCGCGAATGCCGGCCTCGCGTGCCGCTTGCGGGTCCTTATCGGGATCGACGTACTGAACATGCAGCTTGGGCGACAGATTCGCATATTCATCCAGCAAGTCCCTTCCATCGCGGAATCGCGTGCTCTGGTTGAAGTAGGTGATGGTCGCATCCTGCTTCAGCCCCTTCACGATCTTCGCCGTCTGCTCGGAGAGACTGTATCGTTTGTTCGAGGTCGTATCGTACGACTTGTTGTAGCGATCGGCGAGAACGTTCGCGAAAACCACCGCCGCGACCACAATCAGGATATAAACGGTCGCGTAGGTTGCATACTTCGTCTGCCTCGCCTTCAGCCACTGGCTTGCCATCATTTCCTCCTGACCACAATCTCGCCAAGAACCACGATTAAGATCTCCAGCGCAGCGATTCCATGGAACGCGCAGTCAAAAAGAGTCCCAGGAAAATTGCCGCGATGTAAAAAACGGCGTCTTTCGAATCAAGCACGCCTCTGCCAAATGATTCAAAGTGTGACGTAATCGACATGTAAGAAAATCCGCGCGCCCAGCCCGAAGTCTCATATTCTCCGACCCACCCGATCACCCACAGGAGCAATTCCACGCCGAAAGTTGCGGCTCCCGCAATGATCTGATTCTTGGTCAGCGTGGAGATGAAGGTTCCGATCGCGAGCAACGCGCCCGCCTGCAGCAGCAGGCCCAGATAACCCATGGCAAGCGGCTTCCAATCAGGATTTCCGTAGCGAAAAAGAAATGCAAAATTCAGCGCAGTAAAGAGCAGCAGACAACAGTAGAGCAGCAGCGCCGCCAGCCATTTGCCGATAATGATCTCGAGATCGCGGATGGGCGAAGTCGCCAATAACTCGATCGTGCCCGTGCGCTTCTCTTCCGCAAACAGGCGCATCGTGATCATGGGAATGAAAAATAATCCGATCACGCCCGCGTTCATCAGCAAGGGCCGAATGACTTGCTCGTTGATGTTCATGGGATACACTTGCCCGCGCATCTGCATCTCCATGCCTTCGACCACAAAAATGCCCAGCATGTTCCAGAAGAAAAACCCAAAGATCACGGCGAACATCGTCAACAAAAGGTAGGCAATCGGCGAAACAAAGTAGCTGCCCAGTTCTTTCCGGCAGATGATCCAGACATTTCTCATTATTCCGACTCCTTTTTCGCCGTCTCTGTCGCGGCCGATTCGCTTTTTGTGAGCTGCAGGAAAATCTCTTCCAGGCTCATCGCCGCCGGACGAAGCTCATTCAGATCCCACCCTGATTCCACGACGGCGCGAGCCAGATCGCCTCGAGCCATGCGCCCCTTCTGGCTTTCGATTTCGAAAAGCGCCCGGCTATCAACCTGTTGCTTGCAAACCACCCGGCCGACGCCGGAGACCTGCTCCAGCTTGCGCTGCACGGCTGGCACTTCCAGACTTCCGTTGCGTCCCGCTACTTCAACCAAAACCGATTCCGCGCCGCGAGCGCGCGATTGCAGGTTACGAACAGAATCGGTGGCGACCAGCTTTCCTTGGTTGATGATGATCACCTGTTCGCACGTCTGCTCGACTTCGGGAAGGATGTGTGTGCTGAGAACGATGGTGTGATCTCCGGCCAGGCCCTTGATCAGATCTCGGGTTTCATTGATCTGCTTGGGATCGAGACCGGCGGTGGGTTCATCGAGGAACAACACTTCGGGGTTGTGAATTATTGCTTGCGCCAGTCCCACGCGTTGCCGGTATCCTTTGGAGAGCTTGCCGAGAAGTTTCGTCTTGACGTCGCCCACCGCGCAGCGCTCGCAAACGTAATCGATGCGCTTGCGCAACTCCGCTCCCGACAGGCCTTTCAGCTTGCCCACAAATTTCAGATATTCCGCCGTCTCCATCTCCGGATAGATCGGCGGAGTTTCCGGCAGATAGCCGATGCGCTTCTTTACCTCAATCGGCTGTTCCAGAATGTCAAATCCCGCCACAGTCGCGGTTCCCGCCGACGGAGGTAAAAAGCATGTCAGCATGCGCATGGTGGTGGTCTTGCCGGCGCCGTTAGGTCCGAGAAACCCGACAATCTGTCCCTTGGCTACATCGAATGAGATCTGGTTGACGGCAATAATCCCTGCATACCGCTTGGTGAGTTCTTTGACTGAGATCATAAGAAATTATTTTTCAACAGTGAGAGTGCTCAACTGTTGGTCCAGGTCACGCCGGAAAAATGTGCGGCAAATCCCATCTTAAGAACTGCGCAAGCAGGATGTCAATTTCCCGGGCCGAGAATCTGGGGATAAAATACGAAAATGTCGGACCGTACATCGATCTCCGCTTGAGCGTACTTGCGCCCGCACTCGAGCACACTTGGAGGAAATCAAATGCACTGGAAAGGTGTGATGCCTGCAATCTCCACCGGGTTTTCCGAGAGTGGGAGCGTCGACCACGCATTCCTCAAGAAACATTGCCAATGGCTTCTGGAGAATGGTTGCGCGGGCATCGTTGCCCTCGGCTCGCTGGGCGAAGGAGCCACTCTGTCATTCGACGAGAAACTGGAAATCCTCCGCACGTGCGTTGCGGCAGCAGAAGGGCGGGCTCCAATTGTGGCGTCCATTTCAGCGCTGTCCACTTCTGCGGCAGTGGCGCTGGCAAAGGCAGCGGACGAAGTCGGCTGCCATGGACTTATGGTTCTGCCGCCTTATGTTTATCAGGGTGATTGGCGCGAGATGAAAAGCCACGTCGCCGCGGTCTTCCGCGCCACGCACCTTTCCTGCATGTTGTACAACAACCCCATCGCCTACGGAACCGATTTTCTTCCCGAGCAGATCAGCGAACTCGCCGCAGAGCATGAGAACTTCCAGGCGGTGAAAGAGTCGAGCACGGATGTCAGACGGATCACCGCCATTCGAGCGCTCCTCGACAACAGGTTGCAGATTTTCATCGGCGTGGATGACGCCGTCGTCGAGGCCGTCGCCGCCGGAGCTGTGGGATGGATCGCCGGCCTGGCCAACGCTTTGCCGCGAGAATCAGTCGATCTGTTCTACTACGCCATGAACGGCGAGAGCGAAAAGGCGCTTGAGCTTTATCGCTGGTTCCTGCCGCTGCTGCGCATGGATACCGTGCCGAAATTTGTTCAGCTCATCAAACTGGTGCAACAGGAAGTCGGCATGGGAAGCGCTCGCGTGCGTGCTCCGCGGCTTGAACTCATCGGCGACGAACTGGAAGGCGCAAGAAAAATCATCCGGCATTCCCTCGCTTCCAGACCGCAGTCGGCCAACAGTTTTGCCTTGCCCGGCCGACCATGAATCGCTGACGATCCGGCTGCCTTCCTCAGCGGTTCACCATTCTCTGGTATTCATCCGGGTAGCGCGCGCCCTGCACCGGAATCTTCGAAGTGGCGCTCTCCAGTTGACGGAGATCGTCGGGCGTAAGCTCAACGTCAGCCGCCCCAATATTTTCTTCCAGTCGATGCAGTTTGGTTGTGCCCGGGATTGGAACGATCCACGGCTTCTGCGCCAGCAACCATGCCAGAGCGATCTGCGCCGGAGTTGCTTTCTTCTCTTGCGCAAACTTGCCCATCAAATCCACGATCGCCTGATTCGCTCTCCGATTTTCCTGCGAGAAGCGGGGAACGATGTTGCGGAAATCGTTCTTGTCAAATTGCGTGTCTTGGCTGATCTTGCCGGTGAGAAAACCTTTGCCCAGCGGGCTGAACGGAACGAATCCGATGCCGAGTTCCTCAAGCGCGGGAATGATTTCAGCCTCCGGCTCTCTCCACCACAGTGAATATTCGCTCTGCAGCGCCGTCACGGGATGAACTTTGTGGGCGCGGCGAATAATTTTCACTCCGGCTTCCGAAAGGCCAAAGTGCCGCACCTTACCTTCTTGAATCAGATCTTTGACCGCACCGGCAACGTCTTCAATGGGCACGTCGGGATCGACGCGATGCTGATAGAACAAATCGATGTGGTCGGTCCTGAGCCGCTTGAGCGAGGCTTCGGCGACCTGCTTGATGTGTTCGGGACGGCTGTCGAGGCCGCTCCACCGCGGTCCACCGTTGGGATCCGGCTTGAATCCGAATTTGGTGGCGATTACGACTTTGTCGCGAAACGGCGCCAGCGCTTCGCCAACGAGTTCTTCGTTCGTGAATGGGCCATAGACTTCAGCCGTGTCGAAAAATGTTACGCCACGCTCGACAGCGGCGC
>JASHOT010000314.1 GCA_030040965.1 Candidatus Sulfotelmatobacter sp.
CCCGAATGGCTGGGTATACCGTATCGCAGGCGGGTTCGGGCCAAATGACCGTGTACCTCCGGACGCAATCGTGGGCGCTTGGAAGGTTGATGCCGATGGCCGAATTGTCGGGGAGTTCATCCGGAACGCGAAGTATGATCCCGTGAGATGGCCCAGCCGGACTGGCAATTGACCGTCCCTGGTTTTGTTTACGTACCACTAGGAGCTGCGATCTGAACACCAACACCATCGCCGTAGCCATGTCGGGCGGTGTGGATTCTTCCACCGTTGCGGCCATGTTGCGCGCCGAAGGACACAACCTCATCGGCCTGACCATGCAGCTCTGGAACCAGCGCCGCCTCGCCGGGCGCGAAGGCATGCCGGAGCAGGTCACCGGACGCTGCTGCTCGCTCGACGACGTTTATGATGCCCGCCGGGTCGCCCAGCACATCGGCATTCCGTACTACGTTGTCAATCACGAGGAGCGTTTCGAGCGCGACGTGGTGCGCCCCTTCGTCGAAGAGTATCTCTCCGGGCGCACCCCCATCCCGTGCAGCCTCTGCAACAATCACCTGAAGTTCGATCAACTGCTCGTGGTTGCGCGTCAGATCGGCGCCGAGCGCGTTGCCACGGGCCATTACGCACGCGTGTCTTATGATGAAACTCGACAGCGATGGTTGCTGCGCCGCCCCGCCGACAAGAGTAAGGATCAAACATATTTTTTGTTTGGCTTGACTCAGGAGCAGCTCTGCCGCACGCTCTTTCCGCTCGGCGACATGACCAAACCGCAGGTCCGCGAACTCGCGCACAAGCACTCGCTCGCCATCGCGGAAAAGCCCGACTCACAGGAGATTTGCTTCGTCCCCGGAGGCGACTACAAGCGCTTCATCGACGCTTATCTCGCTGAGCAGGGCGAGGCTTTGCCAGACACTGCGGGCGAACTCGTCACCACCAGCGGCGAAGTCCTCGGCGAGCACGCGGGCATTCACAACTTTACCGTCGGCCAGCGTAAGGGACTCGGCGTCGCCACCGGCTCGCCGCTCTACGTCATCCAGATCAGCGGCGCGCAGAAGCAGGTGATTGTTGGTGGAGAAGAGAATTTGTATTCGAAGACGCTGCGAGCCAAGCGCGTGAACTTGATTTCGGTCGACGATCTGCGCGAGCCGATGCGAGTTGCGGTGAAGATTCGCCATCGCCACGAGCCCGCGGCGGCGGTGATTGAGCAAATCGCTACCGATGAAATTATCGCGACCTTCGACGAGCCGCAGCGCGCGATTACGCCCGGGCAAGCTGCAGTTTTCTATGATGGCGACATCGTCGTCGGCGGCGGATGGATTGTCTAGGTGAGTGATTTTCCAGTAGAGCAATTCGAGTCGTTGGTGCGCGAGTTCCTGGCCGGTAAGAAGCAGTGGGACGATGTACACGATTTTGTGATTGGCTGCGAGTGGATCGGAGCAGCAACCCTTCCGCATGACTGCCCAAGCGCGCTAGAGGACCTACGAAGTGCTTTCCTAGCGGACTCTCGCGACGATCGGCAGTTCCTCCTTACTAAAGCGAAAGCCCAAGAATTGCTCGACAAGCTATAGCAAATTGTCATCCCGAGCGTAGCGAAGGACCTATGTACTCGCTTGCAGCATCGACTCCGCCAGCGAACGCATAGGTCCTTCGCGGCAATCGCTCCGGATGACAATACCGCCCTGAGACGGGCATTACGGCCGTCCGCGGACACCGGCGGATGAATTGTCTAATAGTCAGCCTTGATCGGCCAGAGCAGCGCGATCGTCAGGGCTACGGCAATCCCCAACGACACCTCCACAAAGCGATGCCACGCCACAATGGAAGCGACACTCAAATGAGCGATCAGCAGAATAATGCTCAGCGTGATGGCGGCAAAGCGATACGCACCACGGAAGCGCAACAGCACGCAGAGCACTCCAGCGAAAAAAACTGCTCCCGCATAGATCCACGTACTTGCCGGAGACGCGGGAAAGAAGGTCCCAATCAATGCACCCATTGCTGCGCCCAGGGCGGTTCCAGCGAATCGCTGCCACGCCAGAGTTTTCGGATCGATCGTCGATTGAATAATTACGATCGCGGAGATCGGCGCCCAATAAAACTCGGGCAGTTTCAGTAATCGCGCCAGCAGCATGGCCAGTACCGCGGCAAGCGTAGTTCGAACGGCATCGAGAAGAGTATTGGTCGGCAGCTTGTTCGCGCTTGCCATTGGAAAGGTGCCTCAAAGTTTATATGGACGAGGCATCCTTGGGGAGTTCGCGCGGAAATACTTCGTTCGGGGAATCACCGGCAGAGGAAGCACCGGCGCGTAGGGCTTTCAGAAACGGACTGCCCGTCCTCTTCAGCTTCTCTTCCAGACGCGCCGTGCAATCGCAGTCGCCGCAGGCCCATGGCTCGGTTCCGTTCACGTCGCGGCATTTGCGCCGATCATGCGCATCTTGCACGCGCGTGAGCTCAAAGTATTCTTCCCAGTACGGGCGCTCTTCCTGCAAGGGCGTCGGACAATAACAGACTTCCACCCATCGCGCCATCTGGTCGGCACACAGTCGCGCATCTTTCATGTTGCGAAGATACTCGCCCTCGGCCACCGATCCGTGACCCAGAGTTTCCTGCTCAATGGCTGCGAGTAAATCGCCTTCGCGGCCCGGCTTCACGCGTGCTCGCACCAGATATCGCATAAGGGAACACCGAATAGTTGGCGAATGATAAGAATGCGAGCCAAATCCGCAATTACTGAGTCACAAAGCCGCGACACACCGCTCGGCTCGCCCCAACCCCTCGCAGCGCAAGAAAGGCACGGGGAGGACAGGCAACTTTCAGATGAACATCTCGTCCTGGGGCACGGGACGCCGCTCCTCGCGGCTGCCATTTCGGCGGCTGCGGTTGCCAAACAGAAATTCCAGCCCTACGGTGATGCCTTGCATCAATCCCGAGAACTGCCGCACCGGCGAGATCACAGTCTTGTGCACCATCTCTGAAGTCTGCTCCACGCGGTCCATGGTGCGGCTCAGGAGTTCGTCAGCGCGGATCACCTGCAGCCGAGCCCGGTCAATCACGTCGCTTACGGTTGCATCCACGCGCTCGAGTTGCTCCCGCATCGCGGTGCTGGCTTCGGCAAGATTTTCCGCGACGGTCTCCAGGTTCGGACGGACTTCCGTCATCAGATCGTGGACCAGCTCCACCGTAGGGAAAACCTTGGTCTTTACATCGGCGGCCAACGCTTCAAAACGCTCGGTGCTTTTCCGCATGGCCAGATACATCGCAAGCAACACACCGGCCTGCAACAGGACCGCAATTCCTGTCAGGGCTATAAAGAACGTGAGTTTATCCATAAGAATGCCTCCGCCGAGCTTGGATGCCGCCGCACCCGGAAAGGAGAAGCCTGCCGTCCGGTGCTACAGATTCTTGGGGCCTCCCGTCTCGGCCGTAGCCTCGTGATACGCCTGCCGCCCCGCTTCGTAGGCTGCGCGGAACTGTTCCTTCTGCTGGCTCACGACTTCACGGCCACGGTCGGCCCACTGCGAAGCCTGTTCGCGCGCCTCGCGCGCCCGGCTGCGCACATATTCGCGGCCCTCTTCTGCACGCGCGCGAAGTGCTTCCCGCGTCTCGCTGCCCGAACGCGGAGCGTACAATACGCCCGCAAGAGCGCCTAATCCCAGTCCCGCCAGGAACCACACAAAGCTGTTTCCATCACGATCTGCCATGATTGCCTCCTCACCACACTCAATCGGATGGTAGCACCCAAGGTTGGGGTAACACAATTCAGGCGGGCTCGCGGGGGTAGTTCAGTTTGAATCATTAAGCGGAAACCTGAAACCACAAAGTTACACGAAGGATTACGCTTGCGGGTTTTCCTTCGTGCCCTCTGTGGTTCATGGTTTTTCAAATTGAACCTCTATCAGGCTCGCAGCCGAAGCGTAAATAGGACCGAAGACCAAAACCTCAGGTCGGCAGCGGGGAAGTAGAAACCTTAGCCGAAGCGGTCAGATCCAGGAATTCGGGCAGATGAGCCGCGGGCCAATGACCCACGAACCGTAAGTCAACTTCGCGCACAACTCATATTCCAGGGCTGGAGTTTGAGCTCGCTATTTCTGTGCGGGCGTTGCCGGTTTTTGCGCCGGAGCGGCGGGCTGCGTCTTTGCTGGCTGTGATTTTAGACCCTGCAGCACCGACTTCGGCCCGCTATGACGGCTGGCATGGACCGAAAGGGTGATGGAGGTCAGCATGAACAGAACCGCCGACCAAGTGGTCGCTCTCGACAACGCGCTGGCCGCGCCGCGCGGCCCGAACGCGGTCTGGCTGCCTTGTCCGCCGAATGCGGCCGAGATGTCGCCGGCATTGCCGCTTTGCAGCAGCACCACCACAATGATGAAAAAACAAACGATGATATGAACCGCAGTTACGAGATAAATCATAAGTTTGCTGTTGTCCTACCGGGATGCTCTCGGAGTCGATCTTCTGATCCGTAAAGATCAATGGTGCGGAAGGGGGGATTT
>JASHOT010000315.1 GCA_030040965.1 Candidatus Sulfotelmatobacter sp.
GAGGCCGGTCTGGTACGCCTGAGTGGCGATGTGACGGAGTTGGACGTCGCGCGGAAGCGAGCCGAACAGCGGAATTCCATCTCCGATGAGAACGGGCACGCGAGTGATGATCAGGCGCTGAATGACGCCGGCGCGGAGGAAGCCCTGCACGGTGATTCCGCCATCGACGTAGACGTGCTTGAAACCGCGAGCGGAAAGGCGGGAAGAAATCTCGGCTGGGTCTCCGGACATTTGTTCAACCCGCGCTCCACGAACCTTGGAAAAATCGAGAGATCGGCTACTGAGGACGACGACCTGCCGGTCGCCGTAAGGCCACTCGGGAAAAGCGAGAACGGTTTCGAAGGTCTTGCGGCCGATGACTAGGCAATCGACGGTGGCGATGAATTCGTTATAGCCGTGGTCGACGTTGCCGGCTGTGTCGAGGAAATCGTATTGCCCGTTGCGACGGGCGATGAAGCCATCGAGACTGGTCCCGATGAAGACCGAGGTTTTCATAAATCAGGAAACTCGTCTGGTAAGTTTATCTCAGGAACGAAGTCAATCGGATTGCTCAGCACCCGTCCCAGTCCACGCGAGATCCCTCCGCCCGCCGATGAAAGCGCGGGCGTTCGGGATGACGCGGCATTTCAGTGGCTATGACATCGAGATGGTTGCGGTTCGTGGACGTTGCCGATCAGACTCCGTTGGCACGCTGGCGGATGAGCGACAAAAATTCGGAACGCGTCTCTTCTTCATTGCGGAAGCAGCCCAACATGGAAGAGGTCACCGCGGCGGAATGCTGCTTCTCTACCCCGCGCATCATCATGCAAAGATGACGCGCTTCAATTACGACGCCGACTCCCTGCGGCTCGATGATCTTCTGAATCGTCTCGGCGATCTGAGTTGTAAGTCGCTCTTGAATCTGCAGCCGGCGTGAAAAAATCTCGATGAGGCGCGGAATTTTGCTCAATCCGATGACACGGCCGTTGGGAATATAGGCGACGTGCACCTTACCGAAAAATGGCAGCATGTGGTGCTCGCACAGGCTGAACATCTCGATATCTTTGACGATGACCATTTCGTCGTAGCTGACCTTGAACAGCGCGCCTTTGAGCAGCGTTTCGGGATCTTCCTGATATCCCTTGGTCAAGAACTGCAGAGCTTTGCGCACGCGGCGTGGAGTGTCCACCAGCCCTTCGCGGCCGGGATCTTCGCCGAGACGAATGATCATCTCGCGCACTAGATCCTCAAAGGCGGCGCCGGTGAGGGTGGCGGGTTCGTTGGTTGATTCGGTGGCTGGTTTCATAGGTTTTGGAAATCGGGTAATTTGTAAATGTGTAATTTAAGATCTGGTCGACATCCCCGTCCGGAACCTCGCTTTACTTTGGCGGTGCGTTTTCTCCTGTGAATTCGAAGGAATTCAACATCGTTTCTTCTATTCTCACTTTCTCCAGATGCGCGTGAGTGAAGCCGCGCTGCAATTTTTCGAAGATCTCGATGCAGAGATTCTCCGTGGTGGGGACAGTTTCCGCAAATTCTTTCAGCGTATTCAGATCCTCCAGATCGTAGCGGGAGAGCACTTCCCTTTCGACGAAACCGTCCAGATCCACGAGGTTGCAAACCATTCCAGTGCCTTGGTCGACAACGCCGCTGACGGTGACCGCAAGCGTGTAGTTGTGGCCGTGACCATGCGGATTATTGCACTTGCCGTAGGTACGCAGATTTTCCTCTGCCGACATTTCGGAACTATGCAGCCGGTGCGAGGCGGAAAAACGATAGCGGCGAGTGAGATGGGCGATCGAATTCGGGCGTCGCTCGTCAGTCGTCGGTCGTTGCTTGTTCATTGTCATCAGCGTCAAGCTGTTGAAGACTCTCCATAGAAATCCACGAACAGGTCTGGCGTCTCGTACACACGCACGCAATGCAGACGGGCCTGCTGAAGCTTCGTCTCCAGCCGTTGCCAGATCGCAATGGCAAGATTCTCGGTGGTGGGAATGCGCGTGAAGAATTCTGGGACCTCTTTGTTCAGGAAGCGGTGATCCATTGCGTCGAGCACTTCGCGATGCATGATTTCTTTCAGTTGCTTGAGATCGACGACGAAACCCGAGCGCGGATCGACTTCGCCTTTTACCGTAACTTCGAGCGTGTAGTTGTGGCCGTGCCCGTGCGGGTTGTTGCATTTGCCGAAGATGCGACGGTTTTCCTCCGGCGTGAAGTCGGGGTTGTTGTAATAATGCGAGGCGGCGAATTCGGCTTTGCGAGTGAGGTAAACCATGATCAGTCGTTAGTTATCAGTAAGAAACAAAACCTGCTTACGCTTCAATAGTGCTCCGGACTCAGCTCTGGTGGAGGCTCGGTCGAATAGGCTGCAAGTTGTTGCCACTTGGGCGAGCTCGTTTTCTCCTGCTCAGGACAAAATTCCTTGTTGGGTTCAAAAACGATGATCTTATAGACGTAGCGCTTATGGCGTGAAGGATCCCAGGCGAAAGCAAATGCGATGCCGCGTTTCTTGTCGACCCAGAAGACGAGCGGCCGATCGCCCAGCGCGGGAACCGGCGCGGTGAGCAGCGTGTAGGCCCGCATGCCCTTGTAAATGTTGCGGACATCTTCGGGAAAATTGAACGTGGTGATGCCCTCGGCCGTTTTGAAGCGCGTGGTGGCCGATTCGATCTGAAAGACTTTGCCCTTGCTTATGCGGATGAGAACTTCGCCGCGGCCCATGGGATTCGTGGTGTCGGTCCAGTCCAGCGTGGTGCCGCAGAGGTCGTCCCATTGCTGGTCTTCCGGTTTCTGCGGGAAGAGTTCGAGAGCGCGATCATGGGAGTCACCGAGTTTGAGCGGGCCGACGCTGGCTCCGGGATCGATGATCGTGTCCATGATGGATGGCGCATGCGCTGGCGCGGCGTCGGATTGCGCGAAGCACACTGCCCATGTGCCGGGCAGAAGCGTTGTCGCTGTGAGAATAAAGATGAGAGCGGTCTTCATGAAAGTCTCTGTGCGGCTTTGGGGGAGTGGTCGACGGCAATACTGGGTTCAGTGTTTGCGCGGTGATCATTTGAATATGTCCGGCCCTTCCAGGGGATGCTTCCTTTCCCGTGCACACGCTTCGAGCGCAGGAGGAGGTAGGCAAACATGGGCATGCCGAAGAGCGATCCTAAGAACTCCATTACCCAGTCGAAGTTTGCGCGGCGAAGACGCGTTGTCTGATACACAAAGCCAGCAACGACAACGCCGCTCCACCACCATTGCCGGGCTGCTCCCGCCAGTATCGTGGCCAGGAAAGCCCAAGGTATCACCCACAGGAGCAGCGTCTTCGCGGCCAGCCCTCCCGGGTTCGGAAACAGCAGCGCCAGGTTTTTCGTCCATCCTTCGCGCAGTTGCGCGAAGTTGCGGTACATGCGCGTGCGAACGGCGTCCGCGCCGTAGCGAAAACGAATCTTGTGGCCAGAGACTTTGAAAGCTCGCGCAAGCGCAACGTCTTCGAGAATCTCGCCGGCGACGGCGGCGTGGCCTCCGATGGCGTCATAAGCCGTGCGGCGAATCAAAAGGTACTGACCATTCGCAGCTGCCACCGGCGAATTCGGATCGCTGACTTTTGCCGGGGGATATTGGCGCGCCAGTTCGGCGAAGACCACGGGAAGTACGGCCATTTCCCAGAAAGTAACGGCGATTTGCTCGGGCGAATACGAAAGCATGTCGACACGATGCTCTTCCGCTTCGGCGACGGCGCGCGCAAGCGATCCGGGCAGATGCACAGTGTCGGCATCAGTGAAAAGAAGCCACTGGGCTCGGGCTGCACGCGCTCCAGTCGCCACGGCATTGTTCTTGCCGGTCCAATTCCTCGGCAGCGGCCCGGCTTCGATCACGCGAACGAAGTTGTTCTTCGCTGCAAACGACTCCGCTATTTGGCGCGTGCGATCGGCCGAGTGATCGTCGACCACGATCATTTCAAACACCACCCCAGTTTGCGCCGTCAGCGATTCCAGACACGCGCCCAGGGCAGCCTCTTCGTTGCGCGCCGGCACGATTACCGATACCGTTGGATTGTCTTCTTCCGCCTTCATGCGTAAGGTTCCAGTCGCTGTTGCGGTTGGAATCTATTATTATAGCGGTGTGCGACGCTTCCCTTCCCTCACGCGAGTTCTTGCTCTCGTTTTGCTGATCGCGCTCTCTGCCTGCTACAGCGGCACTCGGCCGCCGCGCATCGGTTCGACCGCTCCCGATTTCACGGTGCAGGACGCGCAGAGCACGATCACTCTCAGCCAGTATCGCGGGCAAGTTGTGGTGCTGAATTTCTGGGCCACGTGGTGCCCGCCCTGCGTCGAAGAGATGCCGTCGCTGGTCGAGATGCAGCGGCGCATGAAAGACAAGGGTATTACCGTGCTCGCGGTCAGCATTGACGTCGACGAGAGCGCCTACAACAAATTCGTCAAAGAACACGGCGTCAATCTGTTGACGGTCCGCGATCCCGAGCAAAAGACTCCTATCCTGTACGGCACGCATGGATGGCCTGAGACGTACATCATCGACCGCGGCGGGGTAATGCGGCGCAAGTTCATCGGTCCGGTGGATTGGACGGCACCGGACGTGACGGAGTTCCTGGGCAAACTATAGTGCGCGTGCTTCGCCATTGTTACAGGGGCTGAGGCCCGCTCAAAGAAACCGCGTACGCGACCCTAAAGGGGCAGCTCTTCCACGCAAGCTACAGCTTCATGTTGCGCAGGCGTAATGCGTTGGCGATCACCGACACCGAACTGAAACTCATGGCGGCGGCTGCGAAGATCGGGCTCAGCAAGATTCCCAAGAACGGATAAAGAACTCCTGCTGCGATCGGCACTCCGATGGCGTTGTAGATAAACGCGAAGAAAAGATTCTGGCGGATATTGCGCATGGTCGCCTGGCTGAGTTTGCGGGCGCGCAGGATGCCAGTGAGATCTCCTTTAACCAGCGTGACCCCGCCCGATTCCATGGCGACGTCGGTGCCGGTGCCCATAGCAATGCCGACGTCAGCCTGAGCGAGCGCAGGCGCGTCATTGATGCCGTCGCCGGCCATGGCGACAACTCTTCCCTCCCCTTGCAGTTTCTTGATTACTTCGGATTTACGTGCGGGGAGTACTTCGGCCTCGAATTCGGCAATGCCGAGAGTAGTAGCAATTCGCAAACTCGTAATCCGGTTGTCGCCGGTGAGCATGAGCACGCGCAGTCCGATTTTTTGGAGGTTACGCACGGTGTCGGCGGTGCCCGCTTTGATTTGATCCGCGATGGAGAGCGTGCCGACATAGCGCCCGTCGATAGCGACGCAAAGAGGCGTATCGCCGGGATAAGAGCCGGAGATTACTCCTTCTTTGTTCAGGATTCCCGACTCCACCATCATGCGCATGTTACCGACGGCGACTTTGTGTCCATCGACAACGCCGGTCACTCCCCTCCCGCTGATGGATTGAAACTCTTGTGGCGGCGAAAGCTTTAACTGCTTTTCAGTGGCATCTTGAACAATCGCCGCAGCCAGTGGATGCTCGCTGGCCTGTTCCAGACTGGCCGCGAGACGCAGCGCTTCCCGATTATTGGCAAGAGCATCGGCGATAGTGGCTACGCGCGGCTTGCCTTCGGTCAGCGTGCCGGTCTTGTCGACGACGAGCGTGTCAACTTTCTCGAGAATCTCGAGGGCCTCGGCATTTTTGATCAGAACTCCAGCGCGAGCCCCGCGGCCGGTGCCGACCATGATCGCCATCGGAGTAGCGAGGCCGAGCGCGCAGGGGCACGCAATGATGAGCACCGCGACCGCGTTGACGAGGGCGTGAGCCAGTCGCGGCGCGGGACCGATAAAGAACCACGCGAAAAACGTAATGACAGCGACACCTACGACAGCTGGCACGAAAAACGCGGAAACTTTGTCAGCAAGACGCTGGATCGGTGCGCGGCTGCGCTGCGCTTGCCCAACGAGTTGAACGATGCGGGCTAGCAAAGTTTCCGACCCGACGTGTTCGGCTCGCATGACAAACGATCCGGTCGAGTTGACGGTTGCACCGATCACCTTGTAGCCGGGCGTCTTTTCAACCGGCATCGATTCGCCCGTGATCATGGATTCGTCGACCGCGCTCCGGCCTTCGAGCACAACACCATCGACCGGAACTTTTTCTCCGGGACGGACGCGGAGTCGATCGCCGATTTTTACGTTCTCCAGGGGAATGTCCTTTTCTACATCCGCGCCACCTGCCGTGGCTTCGCCGCTTTGCACTTCGTTCAGCAGGCGTGCGGTTTTTGGAGAAAGATCGAGCAGCGCGCGGATGGCGGCTGAAGTGCGGCTGCGGGCGCGGAGTTCCATGACTTGTCCGAGAAGGACGAGTGCGGTGATGGCGGCTGCGGCTTCGAAGTACAGGTCGGGATAGTCGAACATCGTCATCCGCTGTATGGTTTCACCAGGCACAGGTCTAGGCCAGATAAAGTGCGGCGTGAGCAGGGGAGACGGCGGAAAGATGTGCGGTGCGATTGTCGCGACCACGCTGTAGATGTAAGCCACCCCGGTGCCGAGGCCGATCAGCGTGAACATATTGGGGCTGCGATTGACGAGCGAAGTCCAGAAACGCTGAAAAAACGGCCAGCCGCACCAGAGGACGACTGGTGTGGCGAGGAGGAATTCCAGCCACGACAGGATCGCCGGAAACGGCACAAGCTTTTGCCCGACGACGAGTTCGCCCATCATCAAATTCGGCCAGATCATGCTGGCCATTGCAATCACGAGCAAGGGCACGGTGAAGGTCACGCTCACCCAGAATCTTCGCGTCATGTCGCGCAGTTCAGGATTTTCTTCCGCTACTGCGCTGATCGTGCGCGGCTCAAGCGTCATGCCACAGATCGGGCACGATCCCGGCTCGGAGCGCACGATCTCGGGATGCATTGGGCAGGTGTATTCGGTTCGCGCGGCGGTCGCCGGGAACTCCGCTTCCAGTGCCATCCCGCACGACGGGCAAGCCCCGGGCTTCGTCTCGCGCACTTCCGGGCACATCGGGCAGACGTAGGCGGTTTGGCCAGAAGACACAAGGTCCCTCGACTTCGCATCGGCTTCGCTCACGCGAGCCGCATGCTCCGCTCGGGATGACAGGGAGGGAGAAATCGTTACAGTTGCCGCGGTAGGCTTGGCAGGCAGGCCGAGAATGACGAACCCGGGAGAGGCAGGCTTGTTGAGATATGCGCCGGGATTGGCCTTGAACTTTTCCACGCAACCCGCGCAGCAGAAGTAGTACTTCTTGCCCGCGTGCTCGTGGGCATGCTTCGCCGCGGCGGGATTCAGATTCATGCCGCAGACCGGGTCGCGTTCGAGCAATGTTGGCGGGTCGGTTGCGTTCATCGTTGTCTTGATCAGATCCGGATCAGGTTCTCGAAGCCCGACGTGCTCTTTGATTCGGGATACACTATATTGGATTCGTTGTGCGTTGCGATCGAACCTTTCGTGATTCACGAAGGTCGACGAGCCAAATCCATCATACCGAAGGGCTTTGCAGATGACTTATCTCGATGTGGTGTTCAACTATGGCGCCGTTCCGGGCGAAAATGAATTGCGCGCGATTGATTCACTGCGCGAGGTCTATGGCATCCGAGTGGTGCAGTTCAACGCCAAGCAGAGGACGGTGCGGGTTGAGTTCGACGCTTCGCGGCTCAAACAGGATGCTGTCGCGAAACTCCTCCGCAACGCGGGAATTGATGTCCGCGAACCGGTGGCGCTGGCTTGAAGTGGGCAGTCAAGTTGATCGCGAAAGATCTGGAGCGACGGGAGCCTGGGCAGAAATGGATTCCGAGCAGGAAGAACGGCTAGATCTGAGCAGGAGGGCACTTTGGAAGGAAAAGCAAGGGGTGCCCACAGAAAACCTCTGGCCGAAGTTATTCTCTGGAGCACCCCGTTGCGCGCCACTTCGTCTGTTTTGTGGAGTTGCAACTTCTGTGCCGTCCTGTAACCTGATCAAAATAAAGGCCCATGAGAAATTCGACTCTGTAGGATTTGCCCTCGCGCGGGAAAGATTTACTTCGCCTGCCACAACGCAACGACTGGGCCAAAACGCTGTTGAAAACTGCCCGGCATGTTGCGGCCTGTGATCGATGACGCGGCCGAGGCGGACACGGCTGCCGTGATCGTGGTTCTGAGCGGAGCGCGCAGCGCCAACGCGCAGTCGCAAAGCGTGACGGTGTAGGCGAGAGCGGAGACGCGGCGAGGAGCAGTTCCCAGCAGTTGAGGTGCACACCCCCTTGAGGCGATAATCCTCGACTGAAAAAAGAGGAATCGTATGAAGCGAATTCTGGAAGTGGCCGTGCTCGTTGCGCTCGCGTTTGTCACCAGTGGTAGCGACCGAGTCTTGGCTCAGGACAGCGAAAAGAGCGCCGTAGAAGGGACCGTGCGAAGCCTCGAACAAGCTGCGCAAGACTACAACCTTGCCAGGGTGATTTCACTGCTTACACCCGACGCCCGTTGGATAGAGAACTCACTTCCGGCGAAGGCTGTCGATCTTGAATGGCCGGAGTTTGAGAAAGCTAAGGCGGCCGGAGTTCGTATCACCATTCGACCTTACGATTTCGAGACTCATGTGCAGGGCGACGTGGCGTGGGTGACCTTGACCCTTGACGAAACTTTGGCGGGGCATAGCCTGGAAGCACAGAAATTCCTGCATTTAGACGCGGCCGGCGAAGTTAAGGCTACCTGGGTGGAGAGCGAGGTACTGGTCAAGACCCCAAGCGGATGGAAAATTGCTCTTGGCCATAGTTCACTACTCCCGAAGGCCCAAAAATAGTGCTCAGTCCAGCGAAGCGCGAGCCTCCTGCCGAAATCCTGGCGCTCTTGGCGAAGTATCTCTCTGAGAATGTAAGGGTAAGCAAGAACATGGTGCGCCCTGAGAGATTCGAACTCCCGACCTTCTGGTTCGTAGCCAGACGCTCTATCCAACTGAGCTAAGGGCGCTCTTTTCCGAAGACCCTCATTTTACTAGGTGGCACAGGTAGTGGCAAACCCGGAGTTTCAAAACCACCTGCGGGATAGAGCGGCGAATCGTACGCATCCATTTTTTGCGTTGGACCAAATCCGGCTTGCTCCTGCACAATGAAGTCACTTTGCGGCCGTCTCTGTTGGCGAGTCCCGCGAAGCTGATGTTTGCATGTCCGCCTTGGAGCGGCCTTGCAAATCTGCCGACCTCGTTGTTCTCCAC
>JASHOT010000316.1 GCA_030040965.1 Candidatus Sulfotelmatobacter sp.
AAGGCACAGAAGTTGCACGGAGTGCCCCCGGTTGTGGCCGAGTTGGAATCGAGTCCCGCGGCCGAATAGGCGGCTTGCGCGGCAGCGATGCTGCCCAGCGCGTTGACTACGCATTGTGCATTGTTGTATCCGGTCGGGCAGCCCACCGCAGTCTGGACTTTGTCGCGAGCGGCCATGGCATTCCCCATGTTGTAGGAGAACGCTGCGCCGCTATGATTAGGGTCGAGAATCATCAGACTGTGCTCGCCAATCTGCCGCACATAATCCACGCTGAAAAATGTGTTCGGGGTCAGTTCCTGCTGAACGCCGAGCGTCATCTCCCAGGTACGCGGCGCGCGATAATTGGGATTGAAAACATCTTGTCCGCTGGCGTTGACCGCACTCAGGGTATTGCCCACGAAATTGGGGTTCGACCCAGATCCTGCCGATGCCGCTGCCGCTTGAAACGCGCTGCTCAGGGCAAAGACCGAACTCGCCGCGGCAGAGATGTTGCTTCCGCAGAAAGTCGGCTCCACCTGATTCGCAGCAGGATTGGTCACGATTCCCGCGCCGCCGGCAATCCCGCTATTCACCGGGAATCCGGAAACGTTGGTGGGCCAGAGAAATGGCACCGGAACACCGAAAGCGCAGACCTGCGACGTTTGCGCAAAAAGTCCTTTGGAGGAACGCGCGCGGCTGTCGAGAAGAGTATCGTTCCACAACGAGCTCGCGTAATACAGAGATGCTCCGCCGCGCACCACAGTCCTGCCCGCGCCACCCGCGTCCCAGGCGAAACCCAACTGCGGCGCAAAGTTCAAATTCGGATTGCGGACGGGATTACTCAATCCCGGCAGCCATTGATTCAGCACCGGCAGAGAGCCAAAATTGCTGTCGACGCGACCCGAGTCATGCAGATAGCGCAGACCGTAAGTAAGAGAGAAGTTGCGGTCAACCTTCCACGAATCTCCCGCATAGACTTCGACCTGATTGTCCGGGCCCAGACCGCCTCCGCTCAAGCCGAACGCTGACTGTGAAGTGGAAAATCCGATCGCGTTTCCGAGATATGCGAAATCGACGGGATAGGCGGTGGGATCGGGACTGGTGAAGCAGTTTGGGATGGTTGAACCGGGCAGACAGAGGCTGGTAGTGCCGACTTGCGGATAGGCATACGTATCGGCGTCCACCGCGGCGTGAATGCGGTTGTAAGTGACCCCATAGCGCCACACGTGACTGCCCATGACCCGTGTTCCGTCATAACGAAATTCAAGTATTGACTGCAGTTGCGATTGTGGTGCGTACGGGCTCGGCCCACCGCAATAGGCGCCGCCTTCGCTCTGGGTACAAAGTCCATTGACCGACGCGCCAATGTTGATGCCGAGTCCGGGAATTGGATTGTCCACTCCAGCCGGCAACCTGTTCGTATAATCGCTGACTCCATTTCCGGACCGCAGGTATCCGAAGCGAAAGCTGTGCGTGTTTACGCCGCGATTGAAATCGTAACCGAGCGCGCCCTCGGGAACGTGCGTCGAACCCTGGAACTCCTGCAGGGAGCTTGCCGCGCCGAAAGGACGAACCTGGCTGATCTGGTCAAAATTCAGCCGCAGGAAAGCGTGCGCATCCGGCAGCCGTTGCCAATCCAGTCGCCCATCGCCCTCGAACTCGCGCAGTGGCTGCGACACGGCCGTGCCCAGCGCGTTGAACGGCACATCGAACGGCTCGGCGAAAATGACGTTCTGCTGCAGCCGCTCGCCATCGAGAAACCAGAAGACTTTGTTCTTGACCAGAGTTCCGCCGACGTCCGCGCCATACTGTTCGCGGCTGAATGGCATGTTGCCCGAGCCCGGCAGCGCCGCTGAGCCCTGATGCCCGAGATAAGAGCCGAAGGCTTCGCCGTGCAGGTCGTTGCTTCCGGATCGCGTGGCGATGTTCACGGTGCCTGTGGAAGTCGTTTGCGTCGGCAGATCCAGGGACGCTTTAGCCACGTTGAATTCGAGAATTGCGCTGGTGGGAATGTTGAGAGCCGTTGTGCCAACGGTTTCATCCGAGATGCTGACGCCATCGACTTCCACACGCGTGTCGCGGCCGAAACTGGAGTTCACTGAATTCGTCCCGAGTCCAGTTTTTCCGGCATCGAGGACGGCTGAGTCCTGATACTGCACTCCGGGAAGAAGTTGGCCGAGATCAAAATAATTGCGTCCATTCAGAGGCAACACATCGATCAGGTCGGCAGGAAGGACGGTCTGCACCGTCGGCTGCTGAAAATTGAGTTCTGGATTGGGCGGCGGCTCGGTCGTCGTGGGATGTTCATTATTTGCCGCTTCAAGCTTCGCGCTGCCTTCAGAAACTTCTGCGACCCTCGCCGTCACCGAAAGTTCCCGCACCAGAAAATTCTTGGCTTCGATTTTGACCTTATACTCCCCCGGCTCCAGCGGCCCCGACGAGTACGTCCCTTCATCGGACGTGGTGCGAATAACCGAACTGCCCCGGACCCCATTCGTGATCGTTATTTTCGCGCCAACCACGGCGGCGCCGGTGGGATCGATGACCATGCCGCGAATCGCGCTCGTTCCGGGAGTCGATTGCCCCAGCAGCAATGATGAGAACAGAAGAATTGCACAGATCAACCCCAAAATCGTCAGCCTAAGCCCGCTGGCTGAGCTTGGGAAATAAGAGTTCAGCATCGTCCACCTTTCATTTTTCTTTTGCAAAGCAGTTTTCTGCATGCCAGTTCCAGCGATGCTCTTGGAAGCGATCTTCCAGATAAACACATCCTGCGATTTGTGGCAAAGGCAGGACGCACAAAACTCCCGCAGCCGTAAACCCGGCCGTCAAGGTTTCTAGAATTCCGATTTAACCGTGTAGTACCCTGCCCGGTGGCGCACCCGCATTTCCGCCCCATTGGGTACGCCGGCAACGCTCACATCAATACGGCGAAAGTCGGAAAACGACGTTCGCTGCGTCGGATAATATGCCAACAAATATTGCGTCCGCAGTTCATCGCTGATCTTGCGGAAGGCGTCATCTAGCGCTGCCGTCGACGTCGCGTAATAATATTTTCCGCCCGTATCTTCCGAGAGTTGAATCAGCGCGTGCTCGCCGCCCGTTTCGCGCCCGGCGCTTTGTTCGATCGGAACAATGATTACCGAGTACACAATTGCCTCGGCCTCTTCGGCGGCGCGCAACGCCTCTTTGTAGTCGACCCGGCTGACCGTATCGCCGCCGTCGCTGATCAGCACGACCACTTTTCGTCCCTTTCGCCGGTCAAGCGCGCGCGACGCCAAATAGATCGCATCGTAGAGCGCCGTCGCCGCTCCCATGCGGATGTGTTCAATGCCCTCGTCGATGTCTTTCAAATCGGCGGTATATCCATGAGTCGATTCCCGCACAACCTCACTGAATGCGTAGACGCACATGCCATCCACCGGCCGCATGATCGTATTGGCAAAACGCTTCGCCGAAGCCTGCTCGAGCGGCAGACTGCTGCGTGTACTCAGGCTGGTATCGATGGCAAGCGCGATCGAAAGCGGCAGAGCCGACTCCCGCTCAAACACTGAAATTTTCTGCTCTAAACCGTCTTCGCGAAGCACAAAGTTATCTTTCGTCAACCCGCCAACCGGAGCGCCATGCTCATCGGTCACCGTGACAAAAACGTTGACCAGCTTGACGTCAACCGGAAAGGTGTAGGGCTGCGACTGTTCCTGCTGGCTCCCTGAGCCCGGGTGTTTCGAATCCTGTGGTGCCGAAGCCTGGGACCAGAGGCCGCGTCCCGAAATCAGCAGACCTGCTGTGAGCAGACTCGTAACGAGTTTTCTCATCGATTGTCGAAATAACGAGTTTTGAAATTATACCTGTATGAAGTCGCGACGGCTGCCGCGTGCGCCGTTCACTTAGATGCGAGGTCCGGGGTGGGGCTGCCTCGACCACTCGAATTTGCACCGGGAATCTCAGGCGGGAACGGTTCACCATCAGCCCATACGGCGCCATCTTCAAAGTATTCTTTTTTCCAGATGGGCACCGTACGCTTGAGCGTGTCGATCAGCCAGCGGCAGGCCTCAAACGCAGCGGCCCGGTGCGCCGAGAACACTGCAATCAAAACGCTGCTCTCGCCGATAGCGAGATGCCCTAAGCGATGAACCAGCGCAACATTGCGGATGGCGTAGCGGCGAGTTGCCTCGCCCGCGAGTTCCTTGAGTTTGGTGAGCGCCATCGGCTCATACGCCTCATATTCGAGGTACAGGGTTCTACGATTCCGACTGTGGTTCCGGACTGTCCCGTCGAAAATCACAATCGCGCCGTCTTCAGGACGCTCCATGGGCGGAATGATCTCGTGGGGAACAATACGCTCGCGGATGAGTTTGACGACCGGCGCATCGCCCGATCCCCCGCTCACCGGAGGCAGCATTGCGACCTCATCGTTTTCCTGCAACTTCGCGTCCGGGCCGGCATATTCGTGGTTGATGGCGAAGGCTAAGGACGCAGTCGACGCTTTCAGCGCGGGTGTCGCCTCTTCACAGTATGCAATGAGATCGCCCAGGCAGGCGCCGTCGCGCAATTCGACAACGTCTGAGGATTTCCCCGCGACTTCCTTCAGCATTCCGAAGAAGAGAATTCGTACCCGCATGAGGCAGCTTTCCCGTTCTACTGGGAGTGTACCGCGAAGAAGCCGAAGAATGACGCGAGCGGCCAGTAGCAGGCGATCTACCTGGAAAAAGAAAAGCCCCACCTTCGCAAAGAAGATGGGGCTGCTCAGATCATAGTCGGATCTTAAGCTTTCTTTGTCAGGACCTTGTCATGCACCGGTTCCGGCTCTTACACCGGCGTCGGTTGATAGTCCTGCTTCGGATCCTTGGGCGGACTCGACAGGATCTTTGCCGCCGTACTTGCGACCGCTGCCGGCAGCGAAACCTGCAGAGCCTGATCAATCGTCTTCACATAATGAACGGTTAGATTTTCCAGTTGCTCAGGCGTGAGATCCTCGTCAACGTTCATCTTGTTTTCGGCCGGAAGAATCACGTCGCGCACTCCAGCGCGCTTTGCAGCCAGAACTTTTTCCTTGATTCCGCCGACGGGAAGCACGTTGCCGCTCAAAGTAATTTCTCCGGTCATCGCAATCAGCGGTTGGATGCGCTTTTTGGTGAGCAGCGACACCAGTGCCGTCGCCATGGTCACACCGGCCGACGGGCCGTCTTTCGGAATTGCGCCCGCCGGCACGTGAATATGAATGTCATGATTGGCGAAGAAATCCTCCGTCACCCCCAACCGATCCGCGTTCGATCGCACCCAGGTGAGCGCGGCCTGCATCGATTCCTGCATCACTTGGCCGATCTGGCCCGTCATGGTGAAGCCCCCCTTGCCTTTCATGGCGTTGGCTTCGACGAAGAGCACGTCGCCACCCGAAGGAGTCCAGGCCAAACCAACCGCCACGCCCGGGCGTTCCGTACGTTCCGCGATCTCACCTTCGCTGCGAATCTTGATGCCACCGAGAAAGTCCTGAATGATGTCCTGCGTGACCGTCAGCTTTTCGGTCTTGCCTTCCGCCAATCGTCGCGCCTGCTTGCGGCAGATTGTGCCAATCGTGCGTTCCAGGCTGCGCACACCCGCTTCGCGCGTGTAGTGGCGAATGATGTAGCGAACGGCTTCATCGGGAAATTCGATCTGATCGGCCGTGATGCCGTTCTCTTCAATCTGCCGCGGAACCAGATATTGAAACGCGATGTGAACTTTTTCTTCTTCCGTGTAGCCCTGCAGCTCGATGATCTCCATGCGATCGCGCAGCGGCTCGGCAATCGGATCGAGCATGTTCGCGGTGGTAATGAACAATACCTTCGACAAATCAAACGTCACATCAAGGTAGTTGTCCCGGAAAGTCGAGTTCTGCTCCGGATCGAGCGCTTCGAGCAGAGCGGAAGCGGGATCGCCGCGGAAATCGCGCCCGACCTTGTCGATCTCGTCGAGCATAAAGACGGGATCTTTCGTCTCTGCTCGCCGGATGCCCTGAATAATCTGCCCCGGCAAAGCCCCGATGTAGGTGCGCCGATGCCCGCGAATTTCAGCTTCGTCATGCACGCCGCCGAGCGAGAGGCGCACGAACTTGCGTCCCAGAGCCCGCGCGATTGATTTGCCCAGAGAGGTCTTGCCCACGCCCGGAGGTCCGACGAAGCAGAGGATCGGTCCCTTCATGTTCGGCTTAAGACGACGCACTGAAAGATAGTCCAGAATGCGGTCTTTGACTTTCTCCAGATCGTAGTGGTCGTGGTCGAGAATCTCTTTCGCCTTCGGAATCTCAATCTCCTGCCCAGAGGTTTTTGCCCACGGCAGCACCGCCAGCCACTCGATGTAGTTGCGGGTTAGCGAATAGTCGGCAGCCATCGGCGACATGCGCGAAAGCCGGCCCAATTCCTTGAGCGCCTCTTTCTTTACCTCGTCCGGCATGCCCGCTTCTTCGATTTTCTTCTTGAGATCTTCAACGTCGCGCTGGCCCTCATCCTGCTCGCCCAGTTCCTTCTGAATGGCCTTCATCTGCTCACGCAAGTAGTATTCGCGCTGCGTTTGCTGGACGCGGTCCTGCACTTCGCTTTGAATCTTGTTCCGTAACTGCTGAACTTCGAGCTCCTTCGCCAGGTGCTGGTTGATCTTCTCCAGGCGCACGTGGATGTCCAGCGTCTCGAGAGTGTCCTGCTTGTCGGGAGTGGAAAGCGATGGCAGGGATGACGCAATGAAATCTACCAGCCGACCGGGTTCGTCGATATTCATCGCTACTGTCGAGAGCTCGTCGGAAAGCGTGGGTGAACCGGCCACGATCTGCTGGAACAGCGTCAGCACGTTGCGCTGCAGGGCTTCGACCTGCGAATTGACAATAGGCGCCACGCTCTCAGCCATTGGAGAGTAATAAGCCCGCATGAAAGGCGAGAGCTGAGTAAATTCGCCCAGACGCACCCGTTCCAAGCCTTCGGCAAAGACGAAAAGGCTCTGGTTCGGCATCTTCACGACCTTGTGGACGACGGCCGAAGTGCCGACTGTGTAAAGATCGCTGGGCTGAGGCGTGTCGACGCGGGCTTCGCGCTGCGCCACCACGACGATAGTTTTATCCTCGCCGAGCGAGTTGATGAGCTGTACAGAGCTCTCCCGGCCCACGGTAAGGGGCAAAACCGCATGGGGAAACAGAACCGTGTCCCTTACGGGAAGTACTGGCAGGGCCCTTTGATCGTTTGTTTCCTTTGGTTTAGGAGCGCGCTCGACTGGCGGCTGATTCATATTTCTCCTTGAGTCAATCTCGCTCAAGTTTAGATGATACTCTGCCGGCAAAGGTTTCAGTACCCCTACGGCGGCAGGCCGCAAGGTTCTCGCATTCTAGTCCTGCGCAAAGGGGCTGACACTATGTCTAAGGTGCAGAGGCTAACGCGGAAATCTAGTCCTGCCGGGAGCCAAATTCAAGAACTAAGTTGACGTCCGTCGCACGGGACACAAAACGGGAAATCCGGGGACCGTGCACCACAGAAATGCAGGTCCCCGTCTCCTAAGGCGCAAACTCCCTGGGGTTGGTTTCAGAACACGTGCTTTGCAATCTCGCCTTGAAAGACTAGTTCCACCAGCACGCGCTCATTAGCGGCATTCATCTGAAAAGCGTTGGTGGTGCGCTCGGCCTTTTGCGCCAGCCGTACCAGCGTGCACTTTGCCTTGACTTCTGGTCCTTTGCGCTTGACGGAATCGAAAACCATGATGTGGTCCTGACCTTCCATCGTATGCCGAACAATGTATTCTCCTGCCGGCAGCAAAGTCGTTCCCACGCGAATCGGGACTTGGAAAATAATCCGGTTTGTATCGCGAACGACCGGACGGTTCGCACCCGCCAACGCCACAGCAGCCAGTATCAGCGCACACACCGTCACGCCGACGATTCTCAGCAAACGCATAAAACCTCCCATAGGAAATTTTCGTCGATTTCAGTCTAAGAGGACCCGGCGGCGATTCGATGTGAACTGAATCACATCAATTCATCCACGCCGAGAGGTCGGGACTCGATCCCGTTTCGGTACAACGTGAGCGGGATCACAATTGGCCTACTTGAGATCCTGGGCGGCCGGGTATATTCCCAGGACTTTGACGAACTCCGCCACTTCCCCGAGATGCCGCAGCGCGTTGCGGGCCGGCTGATCATCGCCGCGCAGGAAATCCACATAGAAGACATACTCCCACGGCCGTCCGCGCATGGGCCGCGACTCGATCTTGCTCAGGCTGATGTCACGCAGGGCAAATACGCTCAACGACCGAAACAGCACTCCAGGAGTATTCTTCACGTGAAAGGCGATCGAGGTCTTGTTTGCTCCAGTCGGAATCAGGTTTCGAAAGCCGACCTCCGGTTGCCCCATCCCTGTCGTATTTTTTGTGACAGCGCGAGACTTTCTTGCCAACTTCTGAATCAGAAAAAAACGAGTGAAGTTGCGCTTGTCGTCTTCAATTCCAGCTTGAAGAATCTTTCCCGCGTACTCTTGCGCGGCCTGTTTCCCCGCGATTCCCGCCGCATCGGCGAGCCGATTCGCGATGACATGCTTTACGCTGCCCGCCGTATCGTAAAACGGCACAGGCTCAATTTTCGGATGTTTGCGAAAAAATTCCCGGCACTGATCGAGCGCCACCGGATGCGACAGCACTCGGCGGATGGAATTCAACTTCGCCCCCGGCGCCGCGATTACATTGTGAACAATGCGCAGGAAGGACTCGCCTTGAATGAACACATTCCGCGTCACAAGCAAGTCGGCGTGCTCGGCAACCGTCCCGGCGAGCGTGTTTTCGATGGGGATTACCGCCGCATTCACTTTGCCCTGCTCGACGCGATCAAACACTTCCACCGATCGCGCACAGGGCACAACGGTGCAACCTTTCAGCATCCGCTCGGCGGCTTCGTGGCTGAACGATCCGCGTTCTCCCTGGATGGCAACTTTGATGACGGCAGCTTTCATGACCGTATTTGGATAAGGCACGTTATCTGGACGTGCACGGAAACGCAAATCGATCTAGCCGCATTGATTTTTCTTGAGCTCTTTCTGAAGCCCCTTTCTGAGCACCAATGCGTCCACACCATTCGAGTAATACCTCGGCCAGGTGCGAATCACGCTATAGCCGTGGCGCTTGTAGAATGCGAGCGCTGGAAGATTATCAACCGCGGTTTCGAGTCCCACAGCGCTGGATCCCATTTTTCGAAGCCGATCCTCGGCGGCCTCCAACAGTAACCACCCAAGACCCGAGCGCCGAAACCCGGCAACCACGTCGATCGTAATGATGTGACCGGTCTTGCTCTCGGTCTGGGTCCCTGTCTGGCCCGCTTGTGCGACCAGAAAGCCGCCGATCGTCTCCGCCCCATCAGCAACCAGCGTAAACGCGTCTTTGTGTCGCATGTAGCTCTTCAGTTCTCGCTGCGAATAAGAGATCCCCGGAGGAAAGCATTCCTGATCGATGCGCCAAAGGCGTTCGAAGTCCTCCGGCTGAAAATCGCGGATGGCGAAGTGCACAGGCCATTGTAGCGGGGAACGCCCCGCCGCTCCTGAGTTCATCGCGCGCACAGACGTCGGTGGCATGCTTGCACGTCAATTTCTCCCTCCTGTCACTTCCCTTCTTCCCCTCCCTTCCATTAGCGCCGTTTTCCACAGCCCGGCAGCGATTACAGAGAAAAAAATACAATGAACGACATTTGCCCTCTTGCGACGACCGCAACCTCCGACGTAACATCGGCATCAGAGGAATTTCAGGGGAAGAAATGTGGGGCACCTGCTAGTAATCGACGTTGGCGTCGCAGTTGCCTTTCTTGGGGTCTGGTATCTCTTTTTCGCGGCCTACAATCGCCGCAAGGGAACCGAGGCGCTGCGCTGGGTGGAGTCGGCGTGTGCCGGCAAGGGCCGCATCCTGGACTCCCGCTGGCTGAACAGCTTCCGTCTTCTTGCCCGCCTGCAATTCCCTTCCCGCAGCTTTGAAAATGCCCGCGTCACTATGAAGTTCCGCCCGCGCGCTTTGCCTGTGCAATGGTTCATGTCTTGCTGGCATAAGCAGAAAGAAACCCTCACCTTTGAGGCCGATCTGGGTGGTTCGCCCAGTTTTCATCTGGAGGTCGTCCGCCATCGCTGGTGCGCCCACAGCCGGGGAGTCAATTCTCGTCGCCGCGACGAGCGCCAATGGGACATCTACGAGCCTGGCCCCGTCATCCTCACGACTCGCACTCATTGGAAGCAGGATCCCACCGCCGAGCTGAACGCGTTAATGACCGTCCGTCAGCAGGACGTTCTGCAGGTGCGCTTCCGCCCCGAGTCACCGCAATTCTCGGCCACGATCAAGCTCGATGCCCTCGACGATCCTCGCGCCGCCGCGGGATTTCTGACCACTTTGCGCGAGCTGGCCGCCGGCGCCTCCGCCCACCGCCAGTAACGCCTCGCTTTCTGCACAAAAGATCGTAAGACTTCCATTTGCTCGGCATTGCTTGAGGCATTTAGACTGCGCACATGCTGTCTGGGAATGGCTCGATCCGCCTGTTCCGATTTTCCGGAATTGATGTCTTTCTGCATTGGTCCTGGTTCCTGGTCGCTGTCATTGAAATCCGAGGCGGCCTCGGCGGTTATTCCTCGGTGACCTGGAACATCCTCGAATACTTAGCCCTGTTCGTGATCGTCACGCTCCACGAATTTGGACACGCTCTCGCGTGCCGGCAAGTTGGCGGCAGGGCGAATCGAATCGTTCTCTGGCCTCTCGGCGGCGTCGCCTATGTCGATCCGCCGCAACGCCCGGGCGCAACGCTATGGAGTATTGCCGCCGGACCGTTGGTCAACGTGGCTCTGCTGCCGATATTGGGCCTGCTCTTTTTTATGAGCCGCTCGGCAGGGCTGGCCTATGCCATGCCCGACGTCTACGTGCTCTCGCGAAATGTGTTTGGCATCGATCTTGGCCTGCTCGTCTTCAATATCCTCCCGATCTATCCGCTCGATGGCGGTCAGATCTTGCGCTCGTTGCTGTGGTTTATTCTCGGCCGGGCGCGCAGCTTGATGGTCGCAACGGTTCTCGGATTCGTCGGTGTAGCCGCCTTCATCGGTTTGGCTCTATACAAAGCCGATGTATGGTTGGGAGCGATTGCCGTTTTCATGCTCATGAATTGCTGGAGCGGGCTGCAGCATGCCCGTGCTCTCCTGCGCATGGCCAAGCTGCCGCGACGCGATGGATTTGTTTGTCCCTCCTGCCATACGGCGCCTCCGGTCGGCGAATTCTGGAAGTGCGGCAATTGCGGGCAGCCGTTTGATGCATTTCAAGCCTGGGGCACCTGCCCGCGATGCTCGGCCCAGTTTGGAACTCTTCGATGTTTGGATTGCGGCCAGCCGCACACGGTTAGCGAATGGAGCGGAGCGTCGCTTGCCGTTCCGCGTAGCTAAGAATCGGCTCGCGTCTTTTTCGATTTGGTCTTTTCCCGAAATAAATCCCTTTTATGCCTCGCATCAGCTTTTTCGATTGGCTGCATCCATCCCCCCGCGCTATCCTTCCCTGTTCCAAAAGGATCGCAAGGCAGCGTGTTGAAACCAGCCATTTCAACTCCTTCGTTTTCTTGACTGGATTTTCGAATCGAGCTGTCCAAAATCATCTGTCCTACAAAAAGGAGACTGAACGACATCCATGTCCACTGAACTGCGCAATTTCCTGGCACTCTCCTACGACGAACTGGAAGAAATGAACTTGAAGGCGAAGGAGCAGCGCAAGAACCGCGCCGCGGCCGACAAAATCCGCGAGGAACGGATCAAGTACCTCACGGACGAGAAGCGCATCAAGGCGCTGACCGTGCTCTTCAGCGACCTCGAAGGCCGGTTGCACATGCTCGATTACGACAAGAAGTTTTTGCTTAAGAGCTACGACAACCTAACTTTCGACGGCTCGTCCATCCGCGGTTTCACCGCGCAGCGGGAAAGCGATCTGCGGCTGGGCATCGACTGGGCCGCGTTTTATTGGGCGCCGGCGGATGTCTTCGGCCCCGGCAAAGTGCTCGCCTTCGGCGAAGTCATCGACAAAAACGGCGAACCGTATAGCGCCGACATTCGCAGCGTGCTCAAACTGTTTGCTGCCGAGCAGCACAAAAAGCACGGCTACACGCTCAACGCAGCCAATGAAATCGAAGGTTTTCTCTTCCAGGGCCCCGATGCCGAACGCCGCTATCATGAGACCGGCAAGTTCGAGTACGTCAATACCGGCGGATACTATCATTCTCTGCCGGGCGACCCGCTCCGCACTTTTATCGATACGACTGCGGAAGTGCAGCGCGCCATGGGATTCCAGAACGAAAAGGACCATCCCGAAGTCGCGCCCTCGCAGTTTGAAATCAACTACGGTTATGGCGAAGTGGTCGCCGCCGCGGATCAGATTCAGCTCTACAAACTGATTTGCCGGCAGGTCGCTCGCAACATGGGGCTGACCGCGTCGTTCCTGCCGAAGCCCGTCGTAGGCGTCAACGGCAGCGGTATGCACACCAACGTTTCGGTGAGCGGCAATAACAAGAACCTGTTCTGGGATCCCAAGGGCGAAGAAAAACTGAGCAAATTGGGCTACGAATTCCTCGATCGCATCCTGACTCACGGCAACGATCTTTGCCTGATCTTCAACTCCAGCGTCAATGCCTATCGCCGTCTCGATCCGCATTTTGAGGCGCCCAATCAACTCAAGGCCTCGGCCGTTGACCGCGGCGCCATGATTCGGATTCCGATTGGGAACGAGCGCAGCATGCGCACGGAGGTCCGCGCCGTCGCGCCCGACGCCAATCCATACCTGGTCATGCTCGGAATCTTCAAGACCGGGCTTGAAGGCACAACCGCCAAGATCAAGGATCTACGCGCCGGCAAGGAGCGCTACCTGCCCGATAACATCTACACCGCGATTGAGAATTTCCGCAACGCGGACTGGACCACCAAACTGCTCGGCGAGGACGTGAAGGCCCGTTACGCGGACCTGAAGCAAGCCTCAGCCGACCGCTGCCCGCGTCTTCTGGGTACGGTGGTAAAGGCCGTTGAAGTGCAGTTCCACCACGAGGTCTACAACCAGTTCTTGTGGAACCTGTTCTAGCCTGAAGCTGTTCTGAACAGACGCCCTGGCCACAAGCCAGGGCTTTTTGCGCATTGACCTGGACCGACGTAACCGCGAACGCTGCTTACAACAATCACGGCTCGCTATGGAGCGCAGCCGCAAGCAGAACCGTCCTCAGGAGCCGGAAACAACGCCTTAAGCTTCCATGGTCCATTTGGCTGAGGACATGGTTCCTTCTCCCAGACGGCCAGATAAGTACCGCGCAGCTCGTTTATGCAATGACATTTAGGATCTGGAACCGTCCATTGGAAAGAACCCTTCGTATATCCAGTCTGACCGGAAGGCAAAATCTCAGCGCTCTCAGGTTTCAGGCTCATGCTAAAGTCGGGCATCGCAAACAAGTCCTTGTAGTAACGCCGAATTTCCTCTTTCCCCACAAAATGTCCAGTGGAATTGGACGGCCCGAAGATGACTGTTGAGTCCATCATGTAGTTCATCCACGTATCCAACTGCTTCGCGGAAGTGACCCGCGCAAAATCTCCATCAAGCTTGAGCAGTGCAGCTGGTGTCATCTGAGCAACAGCAATATCGGAGAGCACGAGCAGAACCAAGATAGCTTTCATTCCATTCCTCTCCTGACCGAGCAGAATTTAATGTGCTCGAACGAGTCGTTTAATTCTCGCACTGCAATCTGCCTGCTTCAATGGTTGCGAAAATCCTAATTTCACTCACCGCCTAACCGCTGAAGGATCCTTGGTCCGCATTGCCAGGCGCACATTCCCTCGCCTGTGCTAGATTCGAATACCTCCACATCGCGCACTCATGGACCTCGCACCCACGATCTCGACCCAAGGCCTCACGCGCCGCTTCGGCGAGCTTGTCGCCGTCGATGGCATTGATATGCGCGTCGCCCCGGGACAGTTTTTCGGCTTTCTCGGCCCGAACGGCGCCGGCAAATCGACCACGATCAAAATGCTTACCGGATTGCTCGCTCCCAGTTCAGGGCGAATCGAGATTCTGGGCCTCGATCTCAACTCTCATCCGGTTGAGGTGAAGCGACAAATCGGCGTCGTCCCTGAAGGCATGGCGCTGTTCGGACGCCTCACCGGAGCCGAGTTCCTGAGCTTCGCCGGAAGAATGTACGGTCTGGACCGCGAAACTGCCTCGCGCCGCGCGGCGGAACTGCTCGACTTCATGCAACTCGCCGATCAGCCCAAGAAACTCGTTACCGACTACTCCCACGGCATGCAGAAAAAGCTGGCTCTCGCCGCCGCCGTGATTCACGGCCCGAAGGTACTTTTTCTGGACGAACCGTTCGAAGGCGTCGACGCCATCGCTGCCGGAACGTTGAAATCCATGCTGCAGGGCATGATCGCCCGCGGAGCTACCATCTTTCTTACTTCCCATGTGCTCGAAATCGTGGAGCGCTTGTGCAGCCACGTCGCCATCATTCATCAGGGAAAACTCGTGGCTCAGGGATCGCTGGAGGAACTTCGAACGGGAGTCGAAGCTCAGACACCGGCTTCTGGTGACGGCTCATCGTCTGCAGGAGAGAAGTTAACTTTGGAGCAGATTTTTCTTCGCGTGGTCGGCGGCGAACGACGTGGCGAACAGGAATTATCGTGGCTGGGATGAGATTTGGTACGACAATAACGACCGGGCAACTCACCACCATCGCCGAACTGCGTTGGCGCATGTTCGTCAATGGCCTGCGCAGCAAGCGCGGCAAGATCGAACTCGTCTCGCGCATCATCGTGAGTCTCGCCTTTGCCTTTGGAGGGCTCGGCGGTTTCGGTCTCGCCACGGGACTCTCGTGGTATTTCGTCGCGCACAATCAGGCCGATTTTCTGCCCATTCTTTTGTGGCCGGTTTTTTTCTTTTGGCAGGTTTTTCCCGTAATGGCGACGGCCTTCACCAATAATCCAGATTCTTCCGAACTGCTGCGTTTCCCTCTCACCTACCGTTCTTTTTTTCTGATTCGCCTGGCCTACGGATTCTTCGACCCGGCCAGCGCTTTGGGCAGCGTTGGACTGCTCGGCATTCTTCTCGGCGTTACGATCGCCGGGCCACTGCTGTTTCCCTGGGCGCTGCTGGCCCTCGTTACCTTTGGACTGTTCAACCTGATCCTGATGCAAACCATCTTCGCCTGGCTCGAGCGCTGGCTGGCTCAGCGCCGCACCCGCGAAGTGCTGGGCGTTCTCTTCATTCTGTTCATGCTGAGCTTTCAACTCATCGGGCCGATGACGCAACGCCTGCAGCACCATCCCAGCCCGGAGTTCAGGAGAGCCGTCGAAACCGCGACGCAATTGCAACGAGTTTTTCCACCCGGTCTTGCCGGCGACGCCATCGCCCAGGCCGCGCATGGCGAATACATGGTCGGCTTCACCTCACTGCTTTTCCTTGGATCGATCACCGCCGCCATCGGATACTTGCTGCATCTGCGCCTGCGCAATCAGTTTCGTGGAGAAAATTTGAGCGAAGCTGCCGCCCGTCCCGCTGCCTCGCTAAAGCCACAGGCCGTGCAGTTGGGTTGGAATCTGCCGGGATTTTCGCCTTCCGTGGCCGCCGTATTCGAGAAGGAAATGCGCTATCTCGCGCGCAGCGGCCCCATGCTCCTCACGCTCTTCATGCCGCTTTTCATGCTCCTTATTTTTCGGCTCGGCCCCATGAGCCAGATGAGGCATTCCACGTTTTTGCAACGTACTCCTGACATGGCCTTCCCCGCCGCGGCTGCCTATGCCCTGCTCGTGCTTACCAACCTCGTCTACAACAGCTTCGGGCCCGATGCCGCGGGCATGCAGTTTTTCTTCGCATCGCCGGCAACATTTCAGCACATTCTGCTGGGAAAAAACCTGATGCATGCCTCCATCCTGCTGGCCAACGCCGTGCTGGCGTGGATGGCGGTTGCCGCTTTCTACGGTCCGCCCACGCCGGCTGTCTCTGTGGGTACGCTGGTAGGACTTTTCTTTGCGGCCCCGCTCAGCTTCGCCGCCGGCAACCTGCTCTCGCTCTATTCCCCCAAGAAGCGTGACTTCTCCACATTTGGACGGCAAAATGCCTCGCAGATCACCGTCCTCGCCAGCTTTGGCGTTCAAATCGTCGTTTTCGGGATTGGAGCGGCGGTCTTCGCCATCGCGCGACTTTATAGGAATCTCTGGATCGCGCCGCTTGTATTCTTTGTGCTGGCCATCATCTCGGTCGTCGTTTACATCGTCGTGCTGGGCCGAATGAATGCGCTTGCCATCGAGCGCCGGGAAACGCTGCTCGCCGAGTTATGCCGGGCATGAAGCCTCTCAGGCTATAATCCTGCGCACTATGGCTAATGCGCTTGCTGTCGCTGGAGCAAATTCCAAATACAAAGAGCCGGGTGCAAGTCCCGCTGGATTTTGGGCGGGACTGTGGCATGGCATTATCGCGCCAATCACTTTCATTGTGAGTCTGTTTGCCGAGGGCGTCCGCATCTACGAAACCAACAACAACGGACGATGGTATGACTTCGGGTTCATGCTGGGGATCGGCGCCTATGCATCGAATCCCGAGGTGCGGCAGGCAAGCGGCGTCTGACACCGCTTAACTCCCTTCCGGATGGGCCACAAACCTGTATCCCACACCTCGCGCCGTGAGCAGATGCCGCGGATGTCCGGGATCGTCTTCCAGATATCGCCGCAGCCGCACGACGAAGTTGTCGATCGCGCGTGTATCTGTGTCCTCGTGCAGTCCCCAGACTTCCTCCAGAATCTGCTTGCGCGAAACGATTTTTCCATCGTTCCGCACCAGGTGCCGCAGCAGTTCTGCCTCCATCACCGTCAGGTGAATCGTGCTGTCACCGCTGCGCAACTCCAGAGCGCGAAAATCGATCGTCCTTCCCGCAAACGAAAACGCGCCCAAATCTTCTTCAGTGCCATTACCGCTCGGCGCCTTTGTCGCAACAGTTGTCCCACCCTGTTCTCCACCACGCATCCAAGCACTGCGGCGCAGCAATCCCTGCAAGCGCGCCAGCAGGATCGACAGGTCAAACGGCTTCGCCAGATAGTCGTCCGCACCCGATGCAAATCCTTGCAGCACATCTTCGGGACGCCCACGCGCCGTCAGCATCAGCACGGGCACATAATTCCGCGCCGCCCGCAGCTCTGACACCACCTTGAAGCCATCCTTTCCCGGCAGCATGATGTCGAGCACGACGGCATCAAACTCTTCATTCTTACCCAGCAGCCGTTCCGTCGCCGACTCGCCATCGCCAACCACTTCCGCCGCATAGCCCTCCGCCTCCAGGTTGAAACGCAATCCCTGCGCCAGATGCGCCTCATCCTCAACCAGGAGCACCCGGCTCATGCCGCCCACCTCGGCAGTTCCAGCACGATTGTCGTTCCCTGGCCTTCGCCGTCGCTTTCGGCAAACACCTTCCCTCCGTGCTTCTCGGCAATCGCCTTTACTATGAATAGCCCCAACCCGGTTCCCTTTATATGCGCCAGATTCAAATGCGGCAATGAACGATGCGTGACGCGATAAAAGCGCTTAAAAACCTGTTTCACATCCTCCGGTGGAATGCCCACTCCCTGATCCTGCACCCGCAGAATGATCCGTTTCTCGTCCGGAGCCTCGAGCCGCACACGCACCTCAACATGATCGCCGGAATATTTCACTGCATTGTCGAGCACATTAAAAACCGCCGTCCGCAGATCGTCCGCGCTGCCCCGCACTTGCAACCCATTGCCATTCGTCGTCCCCTCTTCATAGTGCAATGCTTCCGGTTGCAGACGATGGCGGCTTCGCGTCGCATCCATACAGTCGCGCACCACCTGCCGGAAATCGACCTCGTGCTTCTCGCGTCCTGCTCGCTTGTCACCAGCCCTGCCTGCACGCAGAACCTGCTCGACGGTCTCGTTCAGGCGATCGGCATCGCTCAGCATGACGCCATAGAAGTCCTGCTTTTGCTTTTCCGGCAACTCCCGGCGCTGCAGCGTCTCCAGGTGCAGCCGGATCGATGCCACCGGCGTCTTCAACTCATGCGTCACCGCGTTGATGAAGCTATCGTGCTGCTCGCTGCGTCGCAGCTCGCGCACCAGAAAAATCGTATTGACCACCATGCCGGCGATAATCAACGCGAAAAAAATAATGCCGAAGAACAGCAGCACTCCCTCACGCCAGTTCAGAATGATCCAGCCCACGTTCAGCGCGACGGCGAGCGCGACCAGGCCAATTCCCAGGCAGAGAAAGAAGACGATGGTTCCGCGGCGGCTCGAAATGCGCATGGCGTTTCGAACCGATTCTACCGCGTTGTCGCCAAAATCTCGTATGACTGAGCCCGCCGCGAGTGGTTCGTTTTGAGCTCAGGGCCCGTCGGCAATGGCGTCATCCTGAGCGCAGCCGTTCTTCAGGCAGAGCGAAGGATCTCCTGCTTGTATGCCGCGTGCCCCGGGCGATCCCTCGGCCGCTGGTAACAACGCGGGCGCTTCGGGATGACGCCTTGTACGATTTAGGATTCGAACTGGCCCACCCCCGCGCGCCGACAGAAACGATCAGAACGCGAACCGTGCACCGACCGTCGGAGCACAGTTGTTGTTGGAGTTATACGGCACGCCGGGGCCATGAGGAATTGCGATGGCCAGACCGCCGCTCACCCAGGAATACGCAATCCCGGCAAAACCGTCGAGACGCTTGGTGAAGTGATGATCGATATAAAACGATCCCTCGTTGAGTGTGCCCGCGCACGAACTGCGCATGTTTCCAGGCGTGCAGGCGGTCGGCGGATAACGAAAGTCGTTCTGCCGCTGTTGGTACCAGGAGAGAGCGAAGTCTGTTTTCTTGCGGTAAGTGTACTTCGCGCCCGTCCACCAGATGTTTACCAACTTTTCAGAGTCAAGGTTGTTGTCTTCAACCCCGCTCATGACGTAGCCGCCCTGGTCCGAGGCTCCCACGCCCAACGGGTTATTCGGATTATTCTGCGTGATGTATTCGTAGCCGGCAAAAAACTTGACCGGGTCCGACACATACCGGGCCGCGACCATAACTGCGTTGTTGTCGGTGACGATGCCGTAGACGGTGTTGGTCGGGTCGATGAGATTGGCTCCCGAGATGGGCGTTGTATCGATGCTGTCGGTCGTCGATTGATATTGCCCCGCCGGACTCAGACTCTCAGGCCCCAGCAGTGGGTTCAACACGCTGATGGCCTCGTTGTAATGTTGGTACACGATATCGCTGGAGAACTTGCGGTACTTTCCGCCAAGGTTGAATCCAAAAGCGTTGTTATGCGCCGATTCCG
>JASHOT010000317.1 GCA_030040965.1 Candidatus Sulfotelmatobacter sp.
GGATGGCCCAGAACCGGCCTCTCCGCATTTTTCCGCAACATAGTCTTTGTCGCTACTTCGTATACTGCGCCTCTCCGTTGCCGAACGACCAGTTCTCCCACGCCGTTTCCACCAGATTGATCATCAAATCCTGCGGGCGCAGGCCGGGATTTTTCGCGAGCAGTTCCGCCATGCGCTGGTAGAGTTTGCGTTTCTGCGGCGGCTTGCGCCCGGCAGACAACGTAATCTGCACCATCACAATGTCGTCGCCGCGCTCGATTCCGAGATAGCTTGGGTCGTAAATCAGATCGTTGGCTGAGTGTTCGGTGATGATCTGAAATCGGTCTTGCGGCGGGGCGTCGATGGCTTCGATCATAGCTTGGTGAACGCCATCGGCGAGGGCGCGACGGTATTCCTCTGACTTCCCTTTTCGCAAAGCAATTCGTACCAGGGGCATGCGGCTCTCCTATGAAAACGGATTCGACTGAAGCTTTCTGCTTTAATGATACCCATGATTGTCCTGATGGCCGGACTTCCGGGAACCGGCAAAACGACATTGGCGGTCGAGCTCGCGCGCCGCACCGCGGGACGCGTCTTGGGCAAGGATGAGTTTCGGCACGCTCTTTTTCTGCCGGAGGAAATTGAATATTCCGCGCGCCAGGATGACTTTTGCCAGCAGCTCATGCTGGAAACTGCGGCATATCTCTTCGAGCGCGATCGCGGTCGGATTATTTTTCTCGACGGTCGAACCTTCTCGCGCCGATATCAGATCGAAAATGTGCTAAACGCGGCTGCCCGCTTGCAGCAGCCATGCAGAATTCTTGAATGCGTCTGCTCGGAGGAGACGGCGCGACGCCGGCTGGAGGCCGATCGGAGCAATCGATCGCACTTGGCGGGAAATCGGAACTTCCGGCTTTTCGAGCAAGTGAAGTCGCGCTTCGAAACGATCTTGCATCCGAAAACGGTCATCGACACAGATCAATCTGTCGACTCGTGCGTTGATCAAGCGCTGGCTGGGCTGCGTTGACTCGCGCCAGGATTTGTCGGTTTCTGCAAAGCGCCTATACAATCAGAAACTTGCCCTCGCTTTCATCTCATCCTGGGCCACAACTATGACGAGACAATTTTTTCTTGCTGTATGTTGTTCTGCGCTTTGCTGCTTCGGCATCACCCATTCCTACGCTCAATCCTCAGACTCCGATATCGTCGTCAGCGCAAAGGCCCGTGCCATTCAGGAATCGGCCATCGTCGTCGACACTCACGCCGACACGCCGCAGCGTTTTCTAGATGAAGGCTTCGACATCGGCTCGACCGATCCCAACGATGTAGGCCACCTCTCGCTCGACAAGGCAAAACGAGGAAATCTGGGTGCCGAATTTTTTTCCATCTGGGTCGACCCGGAGACGAATCAGGGACACTTCGCCAAGCATACTTTTGATCTGATCGACTCTGTCTATGAACAGGCGGCTCACCACCCCGATCGCATGATGATGGCGTTTTCCGTGGCGGATATCGAGCGTGCGCACAAAGAGCATAAGCTGGCCGCGTGCATGGGCATCGAGGGCGGACATTCGATCGAGAACGACATACATCTCCTACGCGACTACTATCGGCTGGGCGTGCGCTACATGACGCTCTCATGGTCGAACACGAACGAATGGGCTGATTCTTCCGGGGATATCGACGATCCGAAAGTCCAGCATCACAACGGGCTGACAGACTTCGGCAAGCAGGTCGTGGTCGAAATGAACCGGCTCGGCATGATGGTCGACATCTCGCACGTAGCGGACAAAACTTTCTGGGACGCGATCGCCACGACCAAGGCGCCCGTGATCGCTTCGCACTCGTCGGCACGCGCGCTGGTCGACGCTCCTCGCAATATGACCGACGACATGCTGCGGGCGGTGGCCAAAAATGGCGGCGTGGTGCAGGTGAACTTCTTCAGCGGATTCGATGACCAGAATTTCTGGAATGCATCTAAAGCACAGGCAAAGGACAAGGCTGCGGCGGAGCAGAAATATATCGATGACATGAAGGCGCAAGGAAAAGAAGTCAACTACATCGAATTGGATCGCATCGATCGTGAGTGGACGGCGAAACTTCCGCGCCCTCCTTTCAAAGTGCTGATCGATCACATTGACCACATCGCGAAAATTGCCGGCGTGGATCACGTGGGACTCGGATCAGATTTCGACGGCGTCAGCGGCGCCACGCCGCAAGGCATGGATTCAGCAGCCGATCTGCCCAAGATCACGCAGGGGCTGCTCGATCGCGGCTACAGCGCGGAGGACATCAAAAAAATTCTAGGCGGAAATTTGCTGCGCGTTTTTAGCGAGGTGGAACGCGTGAGCCGTGAGATGCAGGCGCCTGCAAAGTGATGGATTCTGCATGCGAAAGACGGCGCCCTTTTTCGTGGCTATCTGCTTCGTGCTAGTCGTGCTTTCCTTGTTGGAAGAAAAGCTGCCGGCATTTGCGAGGAATCTGCTAACGCCGGGCTTTGTTCTAGCGATTTGGATAAACGGTAGCTTGCATGACCGAATTATGCGCGGTTATGCGGTTTGGGCATTCGTGTTCAACTGCATCTTCTACTGCTCACTGCTGATCGCCGCAATTCGGCTATACAGGTTGTTGTCGAAATCCGATTGATGACAGCCAGGACACCAAAAGTGACCGATGCCTGTCGTACAATGCAACGTTGCGATTAAACAATCGACAGTCACAAGGAGCATTCATGCGAGCAATCCGGCGAAAGCTATTCGCGATCGCACTCTTAAGTTTGACCGGCGCCTCGATGACTTGGGCGCAGTCCAGCGCTACGCAAGCGGCACCCGCCAAACCCGCCGGACCTGCAAAGCCCACCGCCATCATTGAGACCAGCGTCGGCAAGATGACGTGTACGCTTTTTTCCGACAAGGCGCCGATCGGCGTGGCCAACTTTATCGGCTTGGCCAACGGCACCAAGGATTGGAAGAATCCTTCCGGCATCACCAAGCATGGCGTGCCGCTCTATGACGGGACGATTTTTCACCGCGTGATTGCCGAATTCATGATTCAGGGCGGAGATCCGGCGGGCACCGGCTCAGGCCCCGATCCCGTGCCGCAGTTTAAAAACGAAGTCTCTCCCGACTTGCTGTTCGATAAACCGGGACGGCTCGCCTATGCCAATGCTGGCCCGAACACGAATAGCTCGCAATTTTTTATTACCGAGATTGCCTTCACCGGGCAGCAGGCGGGGATTCTCAACGGCCACTACACGATCTTCGGTCAATGTGACGACGCGGCCGTGGAGCTGGTGAAGCAGATTTCCCACATGGCGACCGATCCACGGAACGACAAGCCGTTTCGGCCGGTGAAGATCGTTCACATCACGATTATCAAAGGTGCCGGTGCGCATCCCGCGGGCACCGCGGCGAAGAAACCGGCGGCTGCAGCGAAGCCGGCGCCCAGCTCGAACTAAGGGTTTTGTGCGATCCGCGCGAGATTCCTCGCTTCGCCTGAAGTGCGGCTCCGCTCGGAATGACGCATTTGAACTTAGCTGACGACCAACGACGAATGACCAAAGACTGAATTTCAGAAAGGACCCCATGACCCGCCAACCCGGACTTTATGCCACGTTTGAAACCAGCGAAGGAAACATCGTTTGCCGCCTGTTTGAAAAAGACGCGCCGAAGACGGTCGCCAACTTCGTCGAACTTGCCGAAGGCAAGCGCGAGTGGACGCATCCCTCGACGCGCAAGAAATCGAACGACCGCCTTTATGACGGAACGATTTTTCATCGCGTGATCCCCGACTTCATGGTACAGGGCGGAGATCCGCAGGGCACGGGCATGGGCGGCCCGGGATATCAGTTTGAAGACGAGACCAAAGGCTCGCCCCACAAGTTCGACAAGCCGGGCAAGCTGGCCATGGCGAATGCCGGTCCGAACACGAACGGCTCGCAATTTTTCATCACTGTCGTGCCGACGACATGGCTGACGGGCAAACACACGATCTTCGGCGAAGTGGTCGAAGGACAAGACGTGGTCGATAAAATCACCCGCGTGCCGCGCGGGCGGAATGATCGTCCGAACAAAGATGTGGTGCTGAAGAAGGTGACGGTGGAGAAGGCGTAACGCACCGTGTTTCCTATTTTGATGATACTTGCAAACCTTGCATGTGGCCGAAAAGGCTCGCGAACAGATCCGGCAAGCGTCGGTTCCACTGATCCCAATTGTGGCCGCCTGGGCCGGGGTGAAACTCGAACCGGAATTTACGCTCCCCGAGCAGGGCGGCAAACTGCCGGTTGGATGGAAGCAAGCCTTCCTGTTCCCCGCAGCTGATAAACATAAACGGCACCTTGCCCGGGTCGACCTGCCGAGCCAGAACAAACGGGTCGTTTTCTTTTCTTGTCTGGCTTCCCCACGGGCCAAAGATCGAAGCATGATAGCGATACTGCGAGATTCGCTTGATGGAAAACGGCCGGCTGGGAACATCGATCGCCGGGCTGAGCGCTCCGACAAAGCTGTACAGCTCCGGATACTTCAGCGCCAGTTTGATCGCGCCGAAGCCGCCCATGGAAACGCCAACAATCGCCCTGCGAGACGCGTCAACCGGGAAGCGGGATTCCACGTCCGCGATCAGATCCTTCACGATGTAGTCTTCGAATCGGTCCTTGGGGCGATCCACTGAATTTGTGTAATAGGACGGCTCTCCTTCCGGCATCACCAGAATCAGCCCGTTTTCTGCGAAACGGACAACGTCGGAATCGTTGCTCCACTCCCGGAAATCGCCTCCGCCGCCATGGAGAAGGTAGACCACAGAAAGCTTCTGCGCGTTCTGAACGATCTTCGGAAGGATGACACGGTAAGTGATCTCGCGCTCAAGGGAAGCGCTGTAGAACGTGACGTCCTGCATCCGAACATCGGACGTCAATCGGGGGTGGTCCGGCCGTGGAGGCGGCTGGTGCTTGCACCCCGCGCCTGAAAACAGCAGGAGCCAAAGGAGCATGGTGGCGAATCGACTGTTGGTTCTCATCCGTTCTTGCAGGTTTGCGTCCAACAAAAATCCTACGACCCGGAAGTAATTAGCCGAATAGCGAAATTCCTGAAAGAATCACGCTGTGTAACACAGGCATAGTCGAGGAGTGTTCCGATGAAAAGAAACAAGGGCGCGCGGCATCTTCACGAAACGTTCCTTGTTTGGCTGGCCGCAATTGCTATCTCGCTGTCCTTGCTCGCCTTCGGCCAAACGGAATCGGATCGCTGGCTGGTTCTCGCAAACGGAGAAAAAGGCCCGATTAATTCGCAGACAAGCCGAGAGGAACTCGTGAGGGAATACGGGGCAATGAACGTGGTGGATCGGGATGTAGACGTCGGCGAAGGCGAAATGGAATCAGCAACGTTTTTATTTCCGAATGACCCTGAACGTCAAATCAAAATTCTCTGGAAGGATCCGGACGCCAAAACCGAGCCTCAATCTGCGGATATTTTCTTGGTGAAGAAGAGCCGCTGGCATGGAGCACATGGCATCACAATAGGAACTTCTGTTAGCGAGCTTGAGCGCCTCAACGGCCGTCCTTTCCGTTTTACACTCAAAAACGACGGGACGGATATGGCCGAAGAACTGATTTCATGGCGGGGAGGCTCGCTAGAAAAAGAGTTTCAAGGAGAGGGGCGAATCATTCTCGAGCTGCAATGGTCTCCCGGTAAAGGAGCTAAACCGATCGGCCCCTCTGATATCGACGTTAATTCAGACAATCCGACCTGGCGTGCAGAAGATCCGCATGTCAGCCGGATGACCTGGATTTTTTCTGCCAGCACAAACCGGTGAGGGTCGGTCCGCCCTAAACTCCAATTACTCCGCACAGTTCCTTTACCGCTGCCGCGCTCTTATCGAGTCCTGCTTTCTCTTCCGGCGTCAGCTTGATCTCGATGATCTGCTCCAAGCCCTTGGCTCCGAGCTTGCAGGGCACGCCGACATAGAGTCCGTTGATGCCGTATTCGCCTTGCAGATATGCCGCGCAGGGCAGAATCTTCTTCTTGTCTTTGAGAATTGCTTCAACCATCTCGGTCGCGGCGGCCGACGGGGCGTAGTATGCCGAACCGGTCTTCAAATACTTCACGATTTCGGCGCCGCCATCGCGCGTGCGCTGGACGAGCGCGTCGAGCTTCGATTTTTCGATCAACTCAGTGATCGGAATTCCTGCGACGGTCGAGTACCGCGGCAGGGGAACCATGGTGTCGCCGTGGCCGCCGAGGACAAATGCCGTCACATTCTCCACGCTGACTTTCAGTTCTTCGGCAATAAAGGCGCGGAAGCGCGCCGAATCAAGCACGCCGGCCATGCCGATCACGCGCTCGCGCGGGAATCCGCTGAGCTTGAAGGCAGCCTGCGCCATGGCGTCGAGCGGGTTGGAGACGATGATCAGAATGCAGTTCGGCGAGTACTTGACGACTTCGCCGACCACGGCCTTCATGATTCCGTGGTTGGTGTTGAGCAGGTCGTCGCGACTCATCCCCGGCTTGCGGGGAATGCCGGCGGTGATCACCACGATGTCGGAATTGGCGGTGTCTTTGTAATCATTGGTGCCGCTGACATGCGAGTCGCGTTTTTCGATGGGCATGGCCTCGAGCAGGTCGAGTCCCTTGCCCTGCGGCACGCCTTCAATGATGTCGATGAGAACGACGTCGGCGAGTTCTTTGGAGGCGATCCAGTGAGCGGCCGTTGCGCCCACGTTGCCTGAGCCTACGATGGTGACTTTCTTGCGCATAGTATGAGTCCTCTCAGAAATTTAGCCATTGAGTCATTTTGTGATTGAGCGATTTAAGAGATAACAATCACTCAATGGCCCGATCGCCCAATCACTCAATAATCCTTTAAACCAGCACTCCCGCGCCCATGTTTTCGATCATGTATCCAGCGAACTCGCTGGTCTTCACTTTCGTCGCGCCGGGCATAAGGCGCTCGAAATCGTACGTGACTTTTTTCTGTTCGATGGTGCGCTCCATGCTCTGCTCGATCAGATCGGCGGCTTCGTTCCAGACAAGGTGGCGGAACATCATGACGCCGGAGAGCATCACCGAGCCGGGATTGATCACGTCTTTGTCGGCATACTTCGGCGCGGTGCCGTGCGTGGCCTCGAAAATAGCGTAGCCGTCGCCGATGTTGGCTCCGGGCGCAATGCCCAACCCGCCAACTTGCGCCGCCGCAGCATCGGAAATGTAGTCGCCGTTGAGATTCGGCGTGGCCAGAACGGAATATTCTTCCGGACGCGTCACAATCTGCTGGAAGATCGAATCGGCGATGCGGTCGTTGATCATGAGCTTCTTCTTCCACGCTCCATTGCCATGCGTCGTTCCAATTGCGTCGAGCGTGTCTTTCACTTCTTTTTCCACACTCTGACGAAACGCCGGCGGCGCGAATTCCATGCCGGGCTCGACCAGTTCCGCATTCGCGGCGACCGAGAGATTCGGATTCTTGTCTTTGTTGTCGATGATCCAGCTCTCGCGCTCGGTCACGACTTTATCGCGGAATTCTTTGGTGGCCAGTTCGTATCCCCACTTGCGAAAGGCACCTTCGGTGAACTTCTGAATGTTGCCCTTGTGCACGAGCGTCACGGTCTTGCGGCCGGTTTCGAGCGCACTCTGAATCGCCATGCGGACCAATCTCTTCGTTCCGGTGACGGAGATGGGCTTAATGCCCACGCCCGAGTCGAGGCGAATCTGCTTCTTTCCGCCCTTGAGCATGTCTTTGTTAAGGAATTCGATCAGACGTGCGACTTCGGCAGTTCCCTGCTCCCACTCGACTCCGGCGTACACATCTTCGGTATTCTCGCGGAAAATAACGACGTCCATGCGCTCGGGATGCTTCACGGGCGAAGGCACGCCGTTGTAATACTTCACCGGGCGCACGCAGGCATAGAGATCGAGGATTTGCCGCAGCGCCACGTTAAGCGAGCGAATGCCGCCGCCGACCGGCGTAGTCAACGGACCTTTAATGGCGACTCGAAATTGCCTAATGGCTTCAACGGTGTCGTCAGGCAGCCAGGTATCGAACTTCGACTTCGCTTTTTCCCCGGCAAAAACTTCATACCACGCGACGCGGCGCTTGCCTCTGTAAGCTTTTTCCACCGCCGCGTTGAACACACGCAGTGACGCTTTCCAGATGTCGCGCCCGGTACCGTCGCCCTCGATGAATGGAATAATGGGATGGTCGGGAATCTGATACTTGCCGCCTGTATAGCCAATCCTGGTTCCATCAGTGGGTATTGCCACACCGTTATAAGAGCCTGCCATCCTCGCCTCCACTAGAAAAAGTCCATCCGAGTAAAAAACTCACAATTATAAAGAAAGGCAGCACAAAAGGTGCAGATTATTCTCTGGGCTTATGGGATAATTCTCCAATAATCCCCCATCTTAAGCAGCACTCACAGTGCCCATTTCGGGAGGCTTTTGCATGCATCGTTCTGCACCTCTGCCACATGTCACCGTCGTCTGTGCTCTTTTTATCGCGGGCGCTGTTGTTTTTGCCCTCACACCGTTCGCGGTTGCGCAGGCCGACACTCACGACCGCACGCATTTCGGCAACGACATCAACATTGGCCCGAACGAAAATGTTGGAGATGTAACCTGCTTTTTCTGCACCGTCCGCGTGCGCGGCCACGTAGCCAGCGACGTAACCGTCTTCGGCGGCAGCATCATTCTTGAGGATGAGGCGGAAGTCAACGGCGACGTAACCGATTTCGGCAGCGGCGTGCGGCTCGACAAGAATTCGAAAGTGGCGGGCGACGTGACCACATTTGGCGGCCCAGTCCGCCGCGACCCAGCCTCATCGGTGGGCGGCGATTTAACGACGTTTCATGGATCCGGTTGGCTGGTTCTGATTTTCGGCCTGCCTCTGGTCATTTTCGGAGCTATCATCGCGCTGATCGTCTGGGCGATCCGGCGCCTGACGCGGGCATCCGTTCCCGTAACGGCCTGACCTGGCGTGGGTTATTTTCCTTCACCGGAGTGATTTATTCCTGTGAAGCGTGCCTACCAGCGGCGCGTGCCGAAGGTTTTGCGCACTCCGACGGTCATATAGCGTCCCCAAGGACCGTTATTGCCGATAAACGCGGGTCCCAGATTGCCGCCGCGGGCGCCCAAGCGATCGAAAAGAAAATGCTGGGTCACACGGAACTCAAATCCCTTGTTTAGATAAATTCCGGCGCCCCACGAGTGTTCTACGCCAATCGCGTCGGGCGACCAGGTGTAGAGCGTCTGCGGCAAATTCTTGCCAAACAGGAATGTGGGCGCTCCGTATACCATGAACCGCCGCAGAATGGTCCCGCCGAAAGGACGCACCTCAAGAACTCCCGACAACATGTAGCGAGCAAACATGCTGCACGGTGCATTGGCGCCACCGTACTGCGCAGCCCCGGCGTTGCCCGTGCATAGATTGGGATCAACTTCGTTATGCGGAGGCGCAAGATCGAACTGCGCCCAGCCCCACAGCATGTCGCGAGGGAAGAACATCCTGTCGCTGGTATCGGAGTCGCTCCAGGTTCCATAGGAACTTTGGTGGGAACTTTCCTGCGAGGCTCCAGACGTCGTCTGTGAGATTCCTTGCGAACTCAGAGAAGCCAGCGTCAGCTGCGCTCCCGCCGATGGTTTCCACGCCAGAACATTCACGGTTATTAGGGCCGGAATCCATACCCATTTCTTCATCTCTGCATAGCCTCCTGCAAATTCACCAGTCGAATTTGACACACAGATAACTGCGCGGGATTTTGATCGATTACCTCTTGATGGAGCGCATTATTGTAACCTGCGATCAGAGTCGAAATCTGATGGAAGGATGCTAGGCAGACACGGGCGCCAAATCGCAAGACGCCCCAGATTTTGATCTAGGCGGGATGGGACTGGAAATCCTCGAGGAACCGGGATTTATTGTCCAGGGACGGGATTCGCGCTCCAGCTATTTGGGACGGGGAGCGAACTGGATCCGTAAGTTTGCATCGTAAAATTGTGAGCTCGCCCCCTAAAACCGGATTTCGTAACATTCGGCAGCCGCAGCCGACACTTGCTTTGTCGCAGGCCACATCCGCCGCCATTCCAGAATTCATATTTTAAGATGTCAATTATTCCATTCGTTGTACGTTACAAAGGACTGTAACGCCTGAAAACCAGCGAAAATGCCCATCCAAGGCTCTCTGGGGTTTGGTTCGCCGATTGCACCTAGGTATTTCCACAGGCGAGCCCCAAAAAAGACAACCATGCCCCAAGAGATCTCCGTTTCGTATCAAGCGATCAAGAGCAAGGTGTACCGGTTAATCGATTCCCTGGTCGTGGGAGAAAAGACCGAAGCAGAGGTGCAGGAATCGGTCCGGCGCTGGTGGGCACTCATTCATCCTGCGGATCGCCCGATCGCGCAGAAGTATCTACTGATGGTGATGGGCCGCTCCACCACGGCGCTCGATGCCATGGAAGTTGCCCTGCTTTCGGCAACTGCTCCCGAGCAGGTTCATTCTGCAGCCCAGTCGCCAATCGCCGCCAAACGCCTTCGCCTCATGGAGCGCGCGATCAAGGAATCCGGCAGCCGCCCGGCATAGGGCGCCGATCTCTGGCGGCGATCTTTACGAAAAAAAAGCCTCGCGTCACGCATTTCCCGAGACGCCAAAGACACAAAATTTACATCCCTAGCATTGCCACGATTGCCCGCTTGCCACTATCCTCAATCTCACCTTCACAGGTTCATTCTTCACCTAAAATCGCAAACACGGGAGATTGAGATGACATTCTCTGGCAGCAAGCTCAACCAACTCAGACCATATCTTGTTTTCGGAGCGGTCGCGATCATGGCCACATCTCTTTTTGCAGCTTCGAGCATCTACAGCTTCACGCTCAACTCGATCGACGGCAAACCCGCGCCCCTGGCCGACTACAAAGGCAAAGTCGTCCTGATCGTAAACGTGGCCAGCCAGTGCGGCTTCACGCCGCAGTATTCCGCCCTCGAAGCCATCTACGAAAAGTACAAAGACCAGGGATTCGTTATCCTCGGCTTCCCTGCCAACAATTTCGGCGCGCAGGAGCCCGGCACGAACGAAGAGATCAAGACCTTCTGCACGCGCAAATACAGCGTGACCTTCCCCATGTACGCCAAGATTTCGGTCAAGGGAGACGATCAGGCCCCGCTCTATGCTTATCTAACAAAAGAGACGGGAGCGGGCATGACCGGCGACATCAAGTGGAACTTCACCAAGTTTCTGGTCGATCGGAATGGCAAAGTCGTGCAGCGCTTCGAACCTCCGGTCACGCCGGATTCCAAGGAAGTGACGGAGGCGATTGAGAAGCAGTTGAAATAGGCGAACTCTCAATCTGCCGTGTTGAATTGCGCGGTTTAGAGCCGGTCCTTCCAATATCCGGGATTTCGGTTGCCGTGAGCGACGGCCAGGATTTGAATATCGGCTTCCCGTTCTCGATAAATCAGGGCATAGGGATACCGTTGCAGCACAAATTTCCGAGTACCTCTTTCACCGCGAGGCCAGCGGCCGGGAGCATTGACGATCAGATCTATCGCGTGGTCCAGTTCGAGGACAAAATTAGTCGCTGCTGGTTCGCTGCGCTCAAAATACCATGCCACTGCCGACTCCAGCTCTTGGGATGCAGCGGGGTGAACGTCGAGCGGCTTAACGGCCATCAAGAATTTGTGAGATTCGGCGGCGGACTTCCGGCCAAGGAAGCGGCTTGACCTTACCCGAGTCTAGCTCTTCGATCCGTTTGGCGATCTCCCGATTCCACTCTTCCTCCGCAGCGGCGTCGACGTGATCGTCGAGACTCTCCAGAAGCGACCCGGCCAGTGCCGCACGCGCCTCGGGCGGAAGCGCGAGCGCTTTTTCCAGCAGTTCGGAAACTTCGCGGTTCATGGGGTGATTCTACCTCGAAATACCCGAAAACCCCACCTTTCGAAAGCCGCGAAGGACGGGGCGGCCTCAGTCGGAGCGGTTAAAGAGCGGGCCAGCAGCCAAGTTCACTTCTGCGGCTTCTGCTCCTCTCCGGCGATATTCCGCACTGGCATGCGTGGAAGTAGATGGCTCGGATCGTCATCGGGCGGCGCGTTCTTCATTAGATTGTTGAGGGCGTCGCTTACTTCGCCGGGACGGGGTGGGCGGTTTCTGTTGTTGGGTCATTCCTGAATTCTACTCCGCCAGCGCAAGTGGAGTTACGCGCGTCGGTCCGGGTCGGGGCGGACGCCGCGTTGAAGGACCAGTCACCTCCGAGTTCCTGCGGCAAATGCAAGGGCTATAAGCAAGTGAGTCACGCCTAAATGTCGTAATACAGCGCAAACTCCCAGGGATGCGGCCGCAACCGGATCGCGTCCACTTCCTTCGACCGTTTGTAATCCACGTAGGCGCGCAGCAGTTCCTCGGTGAACACGTCGCCCTTCAACAAGAACTCATGATCGCGCTGCAGCGCGTCCAGGGCCTCGTCGAGCGACCCGGGCATTGATGGAATGTTCGCCAACTCTTCGGGATCGAGTTCGTAAATATCTTTGTCCATCGGCAAGCCGGGATCCATCTTGTTCTCGATGCCATCCAGCCCGGCCATGAGCATGGCCGCGAACGCCATATAGGGATTGCAACTGGGATCGGGTGGACGAAACTCCACGCGTTTGTCTTTGGGTGAAGACGAATACATGGGGATACGACACGCCGCCGAGCGATTTCGTCGTGAGTACGCCAGATTGACCGGCGCCTCAAATCCCGGCACCAGGCGTTTGTACGAGTTCGTGGTCGGCGCGATGATGGCCGAAAGCGCCGGCCCGTGCTTGATCAGCCCGCCGACATACCACAACGCAAGCTGCGACATTCCGGCATATCCGTCGCCGGCGAACAGCGGTTCGCCAGACTTCCACAGCGACTGATGCGTATGCATGCCACTGCCGTTATCGCCGAAGATCGGCTTGGGCATGAACGTGACCGACTTGCCGTAATGATTGGCCACGTTCTTCGCGATGTATTTGTAGAGCAGCATCTTGTCGGCGGAACGCACCAGCGAATCGAACTTCAGGTCAATTTCCGTTTGACCCCCTGAAGCTACCTCGTGGTGATGACACTCCACTTCCATGCCGCAGCTTTGCATGGTCAGCACCATCTCCGAGCGCAAATCCTGATAATGATCGGTGGGTGGCACCGGAAAATATCCTTCCTTGTAACGCGGCCGGTAGCCCAGATTGTTCTCTTCCCTGCCCGAGTTCCAGCGTCCCTCTTCGGCGTCGATGTAGTAAAAGCCGTACTGCTCGCGCTGATCGAAGCGGACATTGTCGAAGATGAAGAACTCGGCTTCGGCACCGAAAAAGGCTGCATCCGCGATGCCGGTCGCCTTCAGGTGTTCTTCCGCCTTTCTTGCAATGTAGCGCGGATCGCGGTCGTAGTGCTGTTTTGTCACCGGATCGACCACATCGCAGATCAGCACCAGCGTCGGCACCTCAGTGAACGGATCGAGCAGGTGCGTGGCGGCGTCAGGCATGAGCAACATGTCGCTTTCGTGAATCGACGCCCAGCCGCGAATGGACGATCCGTCCATCCCGAAACCTTCTTCGAAAGAAGCCTCGGTCAGCTGATCAATGGGATACGACACGTGATGCCAGAGACCGGGGATATCGGTGAAGCGCAAGTCGAGAATCTTCAAATCATGCTTCCTGGCAAATTCGAGAACAGTCTTGGCATCGGCCATAGGAATTCCTTGGGTGAAGTCTGAGAGTTCAGGGTCGCGGGTCGCTAATCGCTTGTCCTCGGCCGAATGCCCGGGAAGGTTCGTCCTCGGCTTTGCAAAGTCGCCTGGCGCGACAGCCGGGCGAACGAGCGACGACTGGCGACGATTTTCTCCCTTCGACTGCTACAATCGGTCGCGTTGTGCAGGACCGAGGAGTCTAAAGGCTTGGCTCCGCCGCTGGCAATTCGATTGTTTTTATAGCCGGAATAAAGATCACTTTATACTTAGGCACAGCACTGCTTTGTACTGCATTTCTTTTGCACCGGCACGGCTTTGGGAAGGGCACGAGTTCACTCGTGCCGCTATGCGGTGGCAAAGAATGCGCTTTAGCGCCTGAGGGAAATCGTTTCGTGGGCCTCAGGGGCTAAGAGCCCATATCTTTTGTCAACTCTTTGCGGCACGGCTAAAGCCGTGCCCTTCCCGGTCGCCACTCGCTGGCTACTGGCAACAACATGGACTTCGACCAGCTGGAAACGTTTTTCGAAGTGGCGCGGCACGCGTCGTTCTCACGCGCGGCCGAGAAGCGCTTTCGCACTCAGCCGGCCATCTCTTCGCAAATTCGCGGGCTCGAGGAAGAAGTTGGCGCCAAGTTATTCGACCGATCGGGCGGCAAGGTTTCGCTCACGGCCGCGGGCAAAGCCTTCCTGAAGTATGTCGAGGAGACGCTCGATTCGCGTAAGGCCATGCTGGTGGCCATCGCCGAGATGGAGCGCGTACCGCGCGGCGAGATCATCGTCGGGGCCAATGAAGGTACATGCCTGCACATCCTGCCCTACGTCTTCGCCGACTTTAAACGCCAATATCCCGATGTTTCGGTGAATATCAAGCGCTCCGACTACGCCAAAATCCTCGAGTCGGTGATCGACAATTCGGTCGATTTCGGCGTCGTTTCCCTTCCCGTCACAGACAACCGTCTGACGGTTGTGCTCATCCATCGCGATGAGCTCATTCTGATCGTGCCGCCGCATCATCCGCTGGCGAAAATGAAATCAGCCACCATCGCCGAGGTCGCCAAATATCCGCTGGTCGTCCCCACGGCCGGACACACACGCGATGCCATCGAACAGCTTTTCCATGACCGGCGGCTCAAGCCAAATTTCACCATGGAGCTCGATTCCAGCGAACTGCTCAAACGCTTCGTCGCCGCCGAAGTCGGCATTGGATTCATTGCACGCTCCAATGTTGACGAAGACGTGAAAGCGAAGGTTCTCGCCGCCGTTCCTGTGGCGGATGTGCAGGTGCGCCGCGATCTCGCGCTCGTCTTCCGCAAAGACAAAGCCCTCAGCCGTGCCGCGCTGGCTTTCATCGATATTGCGGTGAAACACAAATCCACCCAGGAATTAGTTCCTTCTCCCACGCGATGATGAAGGCCCGCCGCCAAATTATTTTTCTTCTCCTA
>JASHOT010000318.1 GCA_030040965.1 Candidatus Sulfotelmatobacter sp.
GACGGCAAGCTGATTCGCGTGCCGGTGCCTGCGCTGACGCAGGAGCGGCGGCAGGATATGGTAAAGCATCTGCATAAAGTTCTCGAAGAACATCGCACTGCTGTACGCAACATTCGCCGCGACGGGAACGATGCAATCAAGAAAGCATTGAAAGACAAAAAAATTACCGAAGACGACGAGAAGAAATCGCTCGATGAAATTCAGAGGCTCACCGACGACGAGATCAAGAAGATGGAAGAGATGAGCAAGGCCAAAGAAAAAGAAGTCCTGGAATTGAAGTAAGCCGATCGCGCCCTACATCAAGCTCTCCAAACACCGCGCCAGTCCTCGTTTTTGAGGCGACTCCCCATTTTTTTGGCCGAAGGTCTATGTTCGAATGGGCGGTAACTGGCCCCAAAACCTTGCCATCCAATCACTTAGCTTAACGCTCCCAATCAAGGTAACAGTCTCCATGGTTACGCGACATTTCTGGTTGCGGTGTGTTTCCATCTGTCGTGAAGCAAGTTTCGACTCGCTCGAACAGCCCTTCACGACAAAACTTTCGCACTCGGAGTTTCTGCCATGAAAAAATTCTTGGGATTTGCCGCGCTGTTCGCGCTCACCATCATCGGATTGGGCTGCGGCTCCAATTCTTCGTCTACGGGATCGAATAATCCTCAGTCGGCCAACGTGTTTATGACCGGTGAAGATGCTCCCATATCTTCCGTCGTTGGCTTTAACGTCACGCTGAATTCAGTCACACTGAATGGGCAAGATGGGACGACCGCGACCGTGATTTCGACGCCCACGACTGTCGATTTCGCTCGGCTCGTTGGCCTGCGTGCTCCGCTGGCTTTCAACACGGTAGCACCGGACACGTACGTCAGTGCCACGTTTGTTCTTGCTAATCCGGTTATCGACTATGTGGACATGACGCAGAATCCGCCCGCGCTGAATACCTACAATGGCGTATTCCCGAATAGCCAGAATCCCTACACGTTGACGGTGAACTTTCCGACGTCGATGGTCGTAGGCGCCAACGGCCTTGCAGGCTTGCGAATGGATATGGACATCCGCGACTCGCTGGCGACAGATGGCAACGGCAACCTCATCATCACCAACAACACGGTTGCGGTGAATCCGGTGATCTTTGCCAAAGCGACGCACGCCAGCGATCCCGACGGTCAGGTGACGGATCTGATGGGCGGACTGGTCTCGGTTAACGCATCGGGCAATTCGTTCGTGTTGCAGGGACCCTATGGGCGCCAACTCACGATTGACGTGAATTCCGGCACGACCTTCAACAGCGGCTGGAGCATCAACAATATGGCTACGCCGGAATTTGTCGCCGTGCAGGGCCAGTTCCAGGCAGATGGCAGCCTGATCGCCAGTGGCGTCGAAGTGATCACCACTGCGCAATCGTTCGTTTCGGGCCGCGTGCTGCAGGTGATAAACAACTCCTCGGGCGACGCTCAGACCGTGACCATGTGGGTGGGTGAAACCGGCGCGGACATGGTCGGTGTTGTGGACAGCATTCAGACGTTCAACATCAGCGAAGTGGGCACCTTTGAAATCTGCTTCCTGGATGGCGTGCTGACGAATGCGGTGTTCAATCAAACCTCCATCGAAGTGGGCCAGCGAATCTTCATCGGCGGCAGCTACTCCAGCAGCGTGTTCACGCCGACGATGATTTCTCTGCGGCGCCAGGGCATGTATGGGCTGTTCGTCCCCGCAAGCGTGACGGTGAACAACGTCAACGCCGGCAGCTTCCAGGTGAACAATAACGGTCTGGTCGGTTACTCGGCTGGGGGACCGGTGACGGTCAACACCTCGAACCTGACGCTGTTCTTCAACCTGACCGGGCTTGGACAGCTGCAGACTACGACCACCGATATTCCAATTGTCACGCGTGGTCTCTTGCTGGAAACCTCGGGCACGCCGGAGTTCTACGCGGGCTGGGTGAATGCGCCGCAGCAGAGCAGCACCGGCAGCGGTTCGGGAACGAGCAACTAACGAGAGAAGTCGTATCCAGAGCGGACGGCCTTCGGGCCGTCCGCTTTGTTCTTAGGTAGGCTGCCCCCAGTACCTCAGGCCGAAACGGCACCGTATAATCAAGGGGATGAAAAAGGTCGTCCACGCCGCCTGTCCGCATGACTGCCCTGATGCCTGTGGTGTGTTGATCACGGTCGAGGACGGGCGCGCGACGAGAATTCAGGGCGACCCCGAGCATCCCGTCACCCGGGGATTCTTATGCGCAAAGGTCGCGAAGTATCTGGATCGCGTCTATTCCCCGGAGCGCGTGCTGTATCCCATGCGGAGGATTGCTCCCAAGGGGCCTGCGCAGCCGAGCGTTGCTCGGCAGGGACAGCCGAGGGCGGCTGTCCCTGCATGTTCCGATGAGATTTGGCAGCGAATTTCGTGGGATGACGCGTTGCATGAGATCACATCGCGCCTTCGCGCGATCGCGGCTGAATATGGCAGCGAAGCCATCCTGCCTTACTCCTACGGCGGATCCCTGGGTGCGCTCAATGGCGCTTCCATGGATCGCAGATTTTTTCACCGGCTGGGCGCTTCCCAACTCGACCGCACCATCTGCTCTGCGGCAGGAGAGGCGGGCCTGGAATCAGTTCTAGGAATAAAACTGGGCACCGAGCCCGAGCAGTTCGCACATTCCAAACACATCATCGCGTGGGCGGCGAATATCCACGGCAACAACGTGCACCTGTGGCCATTCATCACCGAGGCGCGGCGCAAGAATGCGAAGCTGGTCGTCATCGATCCCTACCGCACGCGGACGGCAGCGTGCGCGGACTGGTACTTGCCCATTAATCCGGGTACCGATGCTGCCCTGGCGCTGGGCATGATGCACGTCATCATCGGCGAAAACCTGCACGACGCGGATTACGTTGCGAAATATACCCTGGGATTCGAGCAACTTCGCGAGAAGGTAAAAGAGTATCCGCCGGAGCGGGTCGCACAATGGACGGGAATTGCGGCCGACGATATTCGCAAGCTGGCCGTTGAATATGCGACGATTCGGCCGTCAGTGATTCGGCTGAACTACGGTGTGCAGCGCTCCGAGGGTGGTGGCATGGCCACGCGAGCTATCACGATGCTGCCCTGCCTGATTGGATCGTGGAAGGAAGTGGGCGGCGGATTCCAGCTTTCGACCAGCGGCGGATTTCAACTCAATGCAACTGCACTGACGCGACCGGATCTGATGCAGACTGCGCTGGGGCGCGAAGCCCGCGTCATCAACATGGTCAAGCTGGGTTGGGCGCTGAATACGCTCGACGATCCGCCGGTGAAGGCTCTCTTCGTGTACAACTCCAACCCAGCCGCGGTTTGTCCCGATCACAATTCAGTGGTTCGCGGCTTGTCACGGCCGGATCTTTTCACGGTTGTGCACGAGCAATTCTTCACCGACACGACCGACTATGCCGACATTGTGCTGCCGGCCACAACATTTTTTGAACACAAAGATTTGCAAAAGGCTTACGGACATTACTACCTGCAAGTCTCGAATCAGGCGATCGAACCTCTGGGCGAGTGCCGCTCCAACGTGGAGGTTTTTCGCGTGTTGGCAAAAGGCATGGGATTCACAGAAGGCTGTTTCACGGAAGGCGCCGACGAAATGATCGATGCGGCTCTGGATACGAACGATCCCTGGCTGGAGGGCATGACGCGGGAGAGACTCGAAAATGAGCGTCACCTGCGCCTGAACTTTGCGACAGAGGACTGCGCCCGGCTCTGCTCGGCGGGAGGGGCGAGTGCGTCCCTCTCTGCACAACCTTTTTTGCCCTTTGCACGCGGTGGCTTCCGCACCAAGTCGGGCAAAGCAGAGTTTTACAGCGAGGCGCTGAAGGCGCAGGGACTCGATCCAGTCGCAGATTTCACTCCTCCCACCGAATCCCGGCATGGGCGGAAAGCGGATTCGCCTCCACTGGAGCTGCTGGCGCGCAAGGCCGATAATTTTCTGAATTCGACATTTTCCAATGTCCCCTCCGTTCAAGAGATGGAAGAATCCGGCTTGCTTGAGATTTCAGCCGCGGATGCCCAGTCTCGGGGCATCGCCAGTGGTGATGCCGTCCGCGTGTTTAATCAGCGCGGAGAAATCCGGCTCACGGCCCGTGTCGATGGCAAAGTGCAGCCGGGCGTTGTCTCGGCCACCCTCAACTGGGCCAAGACGACTCCCGGTTTCCAGAGCATCAATGCTCTCACTTCAGAAAAACTTAGCGACATGGGCAACTCGGCCACGTTTTATTCCGTCTTGGTGGAGGTAGAGTTAATCGGGCGGAGTTAATACGCCCAAAAAATCGACGAATCCAGAGCGGCCAGCGGGATCTGAGCTTCGATTGGCTGCCGGGCATGGGATTCGCCGCCGGGCTAAACGGAACATCAGCAAAGATTGAACAGAGTTGCGGTTTGGACGCTTTCCATCGCTCTACCGTATAATTGCAGTTTTCTTACATCCCAGAATCTGAGGTCGTAGCGATTCTTTTTCGCTTTCATCCGGAGAACTTTGTTGCGCCAAAGCGCGTCTGCGCTCTGAGGGCTGTGTCGTTGTCATCTCCTTCATTCCGATGGTTTTCCCTGCGATGGTCCGGTCAGGGACGAGCGCCGTGGCGAGCATTTTTGGCCATCCTGCTGATCGCCGTTTGCGCGATCACCACGATTCCGGCTCGCGCCCAGACCGACGTCATTACTGAAATCGACGTCACCGGGAATCGGCGTATTCCCAAAGAGACCGTCCTGGCCCGTATTTTCACCAAACCGGGAGATATTTACGACCCCGCCGCGCTGGAACGTGACTTCAATTCATTGTGGAACACAGGCTATTTCGAGGACATCAAGTTCCTGCGGGAGCAGACTCCCAAGGGCTGGCGCATCATCGTGCAGGTGAAAGAGAAACCGACCATTCGCGAGATCAATTATCTCGGCCTGAGTTCGGTTTCCAATAGCGACGTCCTCGATCGCTTCAAGCAGGATAAAGTTGGCCTGGTCGTGGAGAGTCAATACGATCCGACGCGCATAAAAAAAGCCGAAGTCTCTATTAAAGGCCTCCTTTCCGAGCATGGCCGGCAGTTCGCTACGATTCGCACCGAAGTCCGGCCGATTCCCCCGGCAGCGGTCGGAATCACATTTGTGATCAAGGAAGGTCCCAAGGTCAAAGTCGGCAAGATCAGGTTTGAAGGAAACAAAGCCATCAAGAGCCGCACTTTGAAAGCGGCGATGAAGAATCTTGGACCGATCGGCATCCCGCACTCCATCTTCCTGCAAAGCATTTTTTCCAAGACCTACGACGCGACCAAGCTGGAAGAAGATACGGAACGGGTGCGCGCCGAATACCAGAATCGCGGCTACTTCAAAGCCAACCCGGGCGATCCCAAGACCGTGATTCACGATACGGGTCACAAGGGGCCGCACATTCCGTTGCTGCAATCGGGACCGGGCAAAGCCGTCGACATCACCATGACGATTGACGAAGGCGAGCAATACCGGCTGGGCAAAATCACCTTCAAGAACAATAAGGCGATTCAGAATACGGCGGCGTTGCGCGCTCTGTTCCCGCTCAAGGACGGAGATATTTTCAGCCGCGAAAAGATCGCGAAGGGCCTGGAAAATCTGCGCAAGGCCTACGGCTCGCAGGGGTTCATCAACTTCACTCCGGTTCCGAATACCACCTTCGATGACGATAAGAAACTGGCCTACCTTGATATCGACGTCGACGAAGGCAAGCAATTCTTCGTGCGTCGCATCGAATTCCAGGGCAATACCACCACGCGCGACAAAGTGATTCGCCGCGAACTGGCGTTGGAAGAGGGCAGCATCTACAATTCGCGTCTCTGGGAACTCAGCCTGCTGCGCCTCAATCAACTCTCGTATTTCGACCAGCTCAAACCGGATGATCCGAACGTCACCGACAAGAAACTGGACGAAAAGAACGGGCTCGTCGACCTGACCCTAAAGGTCCACGAAAAAGGCAAGAACAGCATCGGATTGAATGGCGGCGTCAGCGGATTGGAAGGCGCGTTTATCGGACTGAACTACGCCACCAACAACTTCCTCGGGCGCGGCGAGACGCTGCAGGTTCAGCTGAGCCTCGGCAACCTGGCGCGCAGCGCCATGTTCGGCTTCACCCAGCCGTACATGTTTGATCGTCCACTGCAGTTTGGATTCACCGTCTTCGGCAACAAAATCAGTTACAACCAGGCCCGCCAGCTCTCTGTCTTCAGCGGCCAGACTCTGAATCTGCCCAGCGCGGTCCTGCAAAACCTGCAGAACTATTCGCAATCGAGCGTCGGATTTACTACCTCGCTGAGCTATCCGCTGCGGCGCTCGTTCAAGCGAGTCGGAATCACGTATTCCATTGATCGTTCCGACCTGGTGCCTCTCAGCACGGCCTCCAAAACATTATTCGATTACATCGCGTTCAGCGGCATTTCCGGCCCGCAGGCGGTGAATGGAATCATCACCAGCAAGATTTTCCCGAATTTCTCATTCAATACGCTCGACAGCGGCTTGTTTCCCCATAGCGGCCATCAGATGACGATCGGAGCGGAATTCGCCGGAATCGGGGGAACGATCCGCTCCGTTCGGCCCATCGTTCAGTACAAGCAATTCATTCCCGAGCAGAATCGCCGCAACGCCATTGGATTTAACGTGCAGGGATCGTTTATCAGCGGATGGGGTGGGCTGGTGGCGCCTCCGTTCCAGCGCTTCTACATGGGCGGCGAAAACGACCTGCGGGGATTTGACGTGCGCTCGGTCTCTCCGATCGCGTTTCTGCCGAACGCGAATGCCATCACGCTCACCAATCCGGACGGGACACCAGTCCCCAAGAACCCGCTGAATCCACGGCTGGGCAATTGGACGGTTCCGATTCCGGTCGACCAGATTGTGTTCCCGGGGGCCGATTTCAGCCTGGTAACCAATCTCGAATACCGCATCACCATTGAAGGACCTGTGGCGGTCGCTCCGTTCATTGACGCCGGCATCGACCCGGTATTGCGGCCTTCGCAGTTGAGGATTGCGGACGAGCAATATGACGTTCTGATCAGCACCCAGTTCGGCTGCCCCCAACTGGACGCCGGTTATAACTGTCTGGGCGGAACACTGCTGAGCCCGCAGCCGAGCCAGAACCTCAAGGTCCTGGGACAGACCAATTGGCGCCCGCGCGCCGATACGGGACTCGAATTACAGGTGTTTCTGCCCGTCATCAATGCCCCGTTCCGCATCTACTGGGCCTATAACGCGCTGCGGCTCAACGAGGATGCCTACCCGCCGATCCCGATTCAGCGTTCCATGTTCCCGGCGGGTGCGGCAGGCGATTACACCTATCACCTCGCGGTGAATACATACGCGCCCAGCTTCTTGCTGCGCGAGCCGCGCAAGACTTTCCGCTTTACGGTGGCGACGACGTTCTGATGGCAGGTTTGACGCTGGAGATGGCTCTCTCTATAATGAATGCGATCCACACGAACTGAACAACTTAGGTGTGGGCGGTACGCCTGTCGGTTCGCGTGTGAATCGGGCTTTCCAGTGCGCCTTATTCGAAGGCGGTTGCCGCGGCGGAAACCTTTCAAGTGCGGCGTTGACTGAAGAAGCGATCTGAGAGCGATATTCGAAGTTCATGCCCGGTAATACGTTCTGACGACATGTTTAAGGAGTTTAACTGATCCAATGACAAGCACGTTCTCGCGAATTTTCCTGGCTGCTGCGGTTCTCTTCGGGGTTTCCGCTGTGGCTCAAACCGGCAGCCCGACGCCGCAGTCGGATCCGAAAACGCTGCCCTCGGCTCCTGGAATTCCGGCAACATCCCCGGCCGCCGCTGTCACGGCAACGAAGGTGGGCACGATCAACATTCAGGAAGCCATTTTCGGCTGCAATGAAGGCCAGCGTGAAATGCAGGCGCTCAGCAAGAAGTACGAGCCCAAGTCGACCGAACTCAAGGCGCAGAACGACGAGCTCGACGGGATGAAGAAACAGCTGAACACTACCGGCGACAAGCTGAACCCCGATGCGCTCGATACGCTGAAGAAGCAGATCGAGACCAAGCAGAAGAGCTTTGACCGCTCTTATCAGGATTTCCAGGAAGAAGCCGGTAACGCTCAGCAAGAAGCGGCCACCAAGATCCTGCAGAAAATGGCGCCCATGATCGTGAAATACGCGCAGGACAATGGCTTCAGCATGATCGTCGACACTTCGAAGCCCTGGCCGCAAAGCCCGGTGCTCTGGTGGGGCGAGACCGTCGACATTACAAAGGCAGTCGTCGACGGTTACAACGTACAGTCGGGCGTGCCCGCGCCGGCGGCTCCGACAGCCGCAAAGCCAGCGGCAACCAAGCCAAGCACAGGGACTGGAGCCGCGAAACCGGCGTCATCCACTCCGCCAAGCGCTCCGAAACCGCAGTAACGCGACACCGCTTATAGCAAGAAAGTTCCCAGAGGCCGCATGAAAATGCGGCCTTTTTTCTTTTCGTTTTCCCATCGATTCCAAGCCTGCAGGAACGCTTTCGGTGTCCATATCAGCAAGCCAAACCATACGGGAGGACACCATGGTTGAACAGGCCACACTCGGGCATTCGATGTTTTCCGACAGTATGCTGCAAGTTTCCAGGGACCAGCGCACGCGCCGCAGCTGGACCACCCTGACTTCCTTCGGACTGCAAGCGGTGATCATGAGCCTGCTGATCATTGCGCCGCTCCTACGCACGGTAGGTCTGCCGTCTGTGCGCAGTGTCTCAACGCCAATCAGCGTAGGAAGGCATGTGGTCGAGCCGATTGCTGAAGAACGGCGCGCCAGTAGTTTTGCGGGCCCAACCAGCCCTTCGGCGATCGTGCTCAGTCAGCCGTCTTATATTCCCACCGTGATCGCGCAAGGCGGGGAAGATTCTGCTCCCGAAGCAATTGGAAATTCGGGCGGTTGTTCGGGTTGCGTTGCCACTAACGGGCTCCCTGACGGAATCAAGGGCATCCTTGGCGGAGATCGCCCCATGCCATTGCCCGCCCAGCCTTCCGCACCGATCACCCATCAATTTCGTACCTCGAGCATGTTGCAGGGATATCTGCTCCACACCGTGCAGCCAGTTTATCCGTCGATCGCACGAACGGCTCGCATACAAGGACCCGTAGTTCTGGCCGCCGTCATCAACAGAGAGGGGGAAATCTCGGACCTGCGCGTGGTCAGCGGTCACCCTATGCTCGTGGCTGCCGCGCTCGACGCGGTCAAGAAGTGGCGCTACAAACCGTACATCCTGAATAACGAAACCATCGAAGTCGAAACGCAGATTACGGTGAATTTCACCTTGGCGGGAAACTGAAAAACCCTGACGCGACCGTGCATCTGTCCATCTTCTCTCCGCGGAGTGATTGCCCCACCCTTAACGTCGCGACCTTTTGCGACGTTAGGGTGGGAAGTTGAATCTCAGGAGTAGCCCCGCCGTAACCTCGGCGTGCCGGCTGGCTCCCGCTATAATCCGAGAAAGTGGCTACTACAGCAGAAACTCTCAGCCGGGTGGCGACGCGCCCCACATGGGCGGAGGTCTCACTCACGGCCCTGCGGCAAAACTTCCGCACAGTGCAGAAGCATCTTGGAGCGAACGTTACAGTCTGCGCCGTGGTGAAGGCCGACGCCTACGGACACGGCGCTTTGGAATGTTCACGCGCGCTCGAGGCCGAAGGCGCACGCTGGCTGGGAGTGACGTCGCTCGACGAAGCGATTCCTCTGCGCGACGCCGGCATCCAGGCCAACATTTTGTTGATGACCGGCTTTTGGCGCGGTGAAGAAAATGAAATCGTCCGCCTGCATCTGACTCCGACAGTCTGGGAAGTGTGGCAAATCGAGTCTCTCGACTCCGCCGCCGCGTCGCTCGGGGTCGACAAGCACGCGGTACACCTGAAAGTCGATACCGGCATGGGACGCCTCGGTGTGGCCATCGAGCAGCTTCCCATTTTGCTTGATGCCTTGAACAAAGCCCAGCACCTCACTATCGAGGGCATCTCCACTCACCTCGCATCTTCCGAAATCATGGACGCTCCCTCCGTGACGGAACAGGAGCGCGCCTTCGATACAGCTCGGCGTTTGGTGCGCGAAGCAGGCTTCGAGCCGGCTCTCGTTCACATGGCCAATACCAATGCCGTCATCTCGCGGCGCGAGACCTGGGCTAACAAGAACTGGGCCAATATGAAGGGAAATGCCATGGTGCGTCCGGGAATTGCGCTCTATGGCTACTATCTGCCGTTCCTGCGCGCCGGACGCGAAGTCAGCGGCGGAACTCTGCGCCTCTCCGTGAAACCGATTCTCACGTGGAAGACGCGCATTCTTTCTCTCCGCGACTTCGAAGCCAACCACGCGCTCGGCTATGGCGGGACCTATGTCACAAAAGCTCCGGCTCATGTCGCGGTGCTTCCCGTCGGTTATGCGGACGGCTACAATCGCCAACTCTCCAATCGCGGGCGAGTGATCGTGCGCGAGCACTATGCACCTATCGTTGGAAGCATTTCGATGGACCTGACTCTCGTCGATGTAACCGGCATTCCCGGCGTCGCGGTGGGCGATGAAGTGATCCTGCTTGGGAATTCGGATGGCATGAGCGTCGATGCACTCGAACACGCGCGGCTGGCCAACAGCTCTCCCTACGAGATTCTCTGCAATATTTCAAAGCGCGTCCCGCGCCGATACGCGAGCTAGCGCCGCTCAGTGCGCGAATCCTCTTCTACGATTTCTCAATACGCCATTCGGTGCATTGTCCCAAAACATGCTGTTTTCCCTTGCTAAACTTGAAGTCTAAGCATGCCTTCGCGCTACGCACAGTGGATGTACGATTGGGAACACCGGCTCACTTCGGTCGACAACAATCGTGTCGTTCGTCCG
>JASHOT010000319.1 GCA_030040965.1 Candidatus Sulfotelmatobacter sp.
CCTTGCGGCCCGGAGCAACTAAGTTTGCATTTAACTACAAACTGCCATACAACGGGCGCGCTGCTTTTCGAACCAGACATGCCTATCCGCTGCAGCAGTTCGCGGTCATGATTCCGCGGGAAATGAAATTTGCGTCGTCGCCAAGCTTGGAGACTCTCGCTACCGGCAACGGCATTTATGAAGTACGGGCGGCGAACCAGCTCAAGCCAGGCGAAGGACCGGCGTTTGAGATCTCAGGATCGGGTGCACTCCCTGCCATTCGTAATGAGCCCGCGACACAAGTCCACGCGCAACTCGATGCTGCCCAAAACTCAGGCATTCGGAACTTAACGTCCAGCGTCAATCACGATCCGTCTTCTTTGCCGCAGATCAATCCACAATTGGCGAGCACTGCTTCCGTTCCGCCGTTTGTGTGGACAGGAGTAACTGGCGTTCTTCTGCTCCTCTGCGCTCTAGTGGTGGCGCGGTTCCGAAGAAGACGCGACGTCGCTGCCCCGAAAACGCATAATGAACGATCCGTGCAACCGACTTCAGCTTTCTTGCGAGGCTTGCGCGAGGAGCTGCTTCAGCTGGAAGCGGACCGAAAACAGGGAACTATTTCTGCACAGGAGTATGCCTCTGCCAAACACGCAATCGACGAGACTCTCAACCGAGCTGTCGCTCGCTCACATGCTCGATGATCGATCTCACTGCCTGGAGCCAGCGACCGCCACGCTTACCAGGCTGTATCGAATACCAGGCTATAGGCGTTTACGCTGCCGAGACCGGTAGCCATATCCCAACCCGGAGTCGCTCCGAACGCAGGTTGATAAGCTGCCGCGCCGGTCGTCCGAGTGATCACAGCCATACATTTCGCGCCCGTCCCTCCTCCTCCGGTAATTTTGCAGATCGGCACTCCGGTATAGCCCTCTCCCTTGTTTGTAAGAGTCACGGCTGTTACGACCTTTGTGGTTGTGTCAATCGTCGCCGTGCAGGTTGCCAGAGTTCCGCCGGCGTAGATAGTCGTACCCGTCGGCGACAGGTACTTGGATAAGTTGCTGGGCGCGTCAATCGCGCACTTGGGCGTGCTGGTGTAGCCGCTTCCACCAGACGACAGCTTGAGGCTTGCGATGGCCTGCGTCCCCAGCACGCCATCTGTTCCCGAAGGCCGATAACAATCGGCCTTGAACACAGTGCTGTTGTATTGGCAGTCGATGTCGATGTCGCCCTGTGTTATGTCGTAAAACACGCAACTGGACGTCGTCCCCGTCTGATTAATGGAGTAGCAGGAACTGTTTCCGGTTTTGCCGAATTCAGTTTTGGCGATCGAGTAGTAAGTCGGATTGGGATTGCCCGCACGAATATTCCACTTCTCATCCACCAGAGCCTGGATTGCCGCCAGAGCCGGTGAAGATGCGGAAGTTCCGCCGACACCAAGCCAGGTATCGGGAGCACCCGTGCAGGGAGTGCCGCCGCTGGAGGCATCGGACGCGCAAATGATGACGTAGTGGCCCCAGATACCGTTGCTCGCAAACAGAGAGACGTCGGGCACGTCGCGTACACCGTCTGCAGGATTGCCAAACACTCCAGATTGCCAGGAGGGCTTGGAATATCCGGCGCAAGTCGTGTCCTCGATGTAGGCATAACTTGAATTGCCAGCGCCGGTAGCGCACCCGCTGGGCCCGCCACTGCCGGCAGAGGTATCCACAAAATCTGCGCCCGTTGTACTGTTGCAGAAGCCCGTCGATCCATAAGGAGCCGTGAAGCCCTCGATGTTATAGACCAGGTAGCTGGCACAGGAATCATTCCAGGGAATCTCAGGAATGTAGGACTTGGCCGATCCGAACGTAGAGCTGTTGGTGGAATTCCAGTACGTGCTTATCGGAGCGCCACCTTCGGCCGCGTTGTAAGTGTCTTCGAAATCGGTACCACCCACCGAAACGTTGTACACGCTCTCGCCCCAACCTGTGACGCCGATTCCCGGCAGGGCGTACTCGTTACCATCGGTGAAGTCGCGGGCGCAAAGCGAGGCGCCGAAGTCGCCGGAAGAAACGAAGACTGAAACCCCGGCAGCTGCCGCCGATTGGAAAGCATTTTTGAAAGCCGCGTTGGCGCTGGCGCCGTTGATCACTTCACACACGCCGTAGCTCATGCTGATAATGGGCGGGGGGCTTCCGGCGCTCACCAGATTTTCGATCGCCACCAGGCCGCCGAAAGTGGCTAGCGTGCTTCCATCCGCACAGGAAGCGACTTCCACAGCCGCGCCCGGCGCAAAGGCCGTTACCATCTCTGCATCAAGATCGGCTTCTATGTCGTCGCCGTTGGTGCCGGGGTTCGTGCAGTTGCCGGCATCGTCAGGATGCACCGTGGTCAGAGTGCCTCCATAGGAAGTGAGGCCAAACTTCTTCTGATAGGTGGCCCAGTCATTGTCGAATGAATTCGTATCTTCCACCACCACCACCGTCCGGCCCTTTCCGGAAATGCCCGCGGTATACAGCGGTTTCAGGTTGTAGATCGTCTCGAAGTCGGCCGGCACCAATGCGTAGCAGTCGCTTCCACATCCGGCGAACGTGTAATTCGAGCGCAGCACGTGCATGGAGTGTGGTTTGAAGTTATGCATTGAGACCACACCCTCAATCGCGGGCGCCAGAGCTGCCGGAATTTTCGGATCGCTCATGTTGGCAAAGTGCTGCTGGCCCGCCACCTCGAGTTCGTGAATTTCGGTATGGAACGCCTCGCGGATTTCGCCCGCAGTTCCCGAGAAGTCAATCACCATGCGACCCGGATAAACGTAGCCGACAGTAAATCCGTGCGACGTAAGCCAGCCTGTAATCGCGGCAATGTCCTGGTCGGCGAGACCATATTTCTCTCCCTGTTCCGCGGCCATCATCCAGCGGCGAAAGTTGGGCGAGTTTTTGTCGGTCAGAGTGTCGATGTGTTGCGCGAACTCGCGCTCCAGCGCAGGCGCTCGTTTTAGTTGCAGAAGCATGTGGTCGACGGGGAAACCGTCGGGCAAACGGCCGCGATCATTCTTGGCGTTAGCCTCCGGTCGGGTGTTTCCCGCAAGCGTTACAAGATTTGTCTCGTCGATCGGCGCAGTAATAAGGACCGGCCGCGATGCCGTTTCGGCCCGGACGATTTGGACGGCAGGACTCACACTCATGATGAAGGCGAGAGCTGCGGAAGCGAAAACGATCCTGAGTTTTCCGGTCATAAATTCCTCCAGACAGACGCGTGGCGAACCGACAATTCGACGGCAGACACGTTAACGCTAAAGCCCAGTCCGTTTGTCATCGGCAAGTAAAACTTGCGGGCGATTCAAGGATGCGCCGGCAGCGAACTTTGAGATGGAGCAGGAACCTTTTGCTACCCATTCCGGACGCCCAAACATCTTACGCCCGGCGCGTCGGTTGCGCCTCATTTACCGAAACATTTCATTGGCGCTCCTTGATTCGAAGCGACCCCCGTGCGCTCACAAGCCCTTGCATGAGAGTTGGGAGGTAGAGTCGAATTTCTCCACTTCGAAGTCAAATCCTTTACTGAACACGCCCTGCGTCAAGGGGTCCGCAATGCGGCAATTCCTGCAGCGCAATTTCTGTGATATTGTTCGGCTGTTCTGGGACGATTTTCGATGCTTCTGTGAAATCTGGATCTCGGATGCGTGCCCAGCGTGGCACACCCGCCTGGGCTTTGACAATGAATCGTGCCTCGGGAGAGCGGCGCTGATGGCTCCGATTCTCCTATGGCTGATCCTCGTTCTCTCGGTGCTGGTTACCGTCGTGAAGTACCTGATGGGAATCATCATGCGATTTTCGTTCCCCAGCACGGTTGCGAAGAGAGACTACACGCACGAGCCGACCGTCAGCGTGATCATGCCCTGCTATAACGAAGGCAAGACCGTCTACGAGACCATTGAGAGCATTGCCAGGAGCGATTATCCGAGCGACAAGTTCGAGGTGATCGCGCAAGACGACTGCTCGGCTGACGATAGCTATGAATGGATGCAGAAGGCGCAGCGCGACTTCACCAACATCCGCATACGAACCGGCCGTAACGAGGTCAACAGCGGGAAAGCGCGCTCCGTCTGCAACGCGGTCGAGCATTCGACGGCAGAGGTCATCATCTCGATTGATTCCGACTGCATTTTCCATCCGAAGGCAGTTCGCGAATTGACGGCGTGCTTTGCTGAGCCGAATATGGGCTCGGTTGGAGGGCGCGTCGGCGTACGCAATCCCAACGACAACGTCATCACGGCGATTCAGACACTCATCTATTACTCGGCTTTCCAGCTTTACAAAATTCCCGAGAACTGGACCCGCAGCGTCTGCTGTATCAGCGGTTGTCTGTTTGCGATTCGCCGTGAGTTGCTGCTCGAAATCGAACCTAGTATCCGCGCGCGGAACTGGTTTGGCGTTCCGGTAAGCCAGGGCGAGGACCGGTTTCTCACGCATCAGACGCTGCTGCGCGGATATGGCACGTACATCAATAATGACGCTCTTTGCTGGACGACCGTGCCCAACACCCTATCCGTGCTCTTCAAACAACAGCTTCGCTGGCGTCGCAGCATTGTCCGGGATTTCTTTTTCACGCTGAAGACGCTGCCGCAGCACGTCTGGAAGCTTCATCCCAACACCGTGCTGACACTCATGCTGGTTCCTCTGGGCGCACTAGTGGGATTGCTCGTCGTGATCTCGGCGCTCACGCAAGATCCGCTGTCGTGGACGGGACCGATGCCCCTGGTTGCCGCTCTTGGGATCGGCGCGATTCTTACATGGATCGTCAAGAAATACAGCGCGCGCGAGGCCGTCGCGCACCCACTGGCGTTTGCCGCTTATGTAGGCTGGTCGATGGTCAGCAGTCTTTTTCTGACGCCCTTGGCACTGCTTACAATGGATTCCGCCGATTGGGGCACGCGGGCTATCGATCCGCGAAACACACAACCACGAGAGGTGCCGATTGGCAACACCACCAGTTGATGCACTCGACCCGGAATCCAAAGTGGCCGAGCCCGCAGCGGCGGGCAAGAAACCGTCGGCGGCCGAAAGATTGCACGCCGCCCACTACAAGCTGGTGCTGACGATCTATCGCCTGTTCGCCATCGCCGTTCTATATCTTGTGCTGGTTGGCATTCTCGCCTATGCGTGGATTATGGGATTCTACGCGGTGAATACTTCGTGGGCTGCACCGGTGATTCTCTCGGCTGCGGATGAGAAGAGCCTCGACTTTCGCGAAAAGCTGGTGACCACTCAGCAAACGATTGAAGACCTGAAAGTGGATACCAAGAAGTTGAGCGATGGCCTCACTGAAATGAAGGAACATCGCGCAGCGCTGCTGGCGCTCGAGCCCCAGCTGCGCGATGCCATCGCCCGCGAAAAAACGCACAACAGCACGGCCGGTCCGGAGCTGGCACAACTGGATCAGCAAAAAAACGCGGACAACGCCAAAACCCAAAAAGTCCTGGCGCAGCTGAAGGTAGTTGAGGCTGATATCAACAAAGACCTTGCCGCCGGCTTGATCACCAAAGGCGATGCAGCTCAGCAATTGTCCGCGCTGAACCAGGCGCAGGATTCCTATACCGACAGCAAGATCGCAGAGGTTCTGCTCACCGACAGTGTTCTCGACAAAACTACAACCGGCACCGACACTCTGAATATTCTCGAAAAGCAGGCTGAATTACAGTCCGAAGTGGCCCAGCTGGATATTGCCATCAGGGTTGCGGAAAAGCAGTTCTATGAGGAATCGCGGCAGATCGACCGCCTGCATGAAGCGATCACGACTGCCAAGCAGAGTCCTTATTACCTCAACGCATCGGGCGGTCAAACCCTTTACTTCGCCTTTGTTCCCTATGACAACCAGTCGCAGGCGGTCATCGGCACTGCGGTTTACGACTGCTATCTGAACATGATTTTGTGCCGGCACGTCGGCATAGTGAAGGCGATCTTTCCCGGCGAAGAACAAGCTATCCATCCCATCTTTAAGACGCAAATCCGCGGATTCCTGATCCAGATGAATCTGGATCACCCCGACTCCGCACGATCGAAGACCGTATTCCTTGGCCGCAAGCCAGTTTTGTTCTGATGCCCACCTCTCAAGGAGAACCTGAATGTTAGTGAGTCACTGGAGAAGTGTGATTCCGGCAGTCGTGATCATCAGCGCGTCCGCGCTTGGTCAGAGTGAGCTTGTTCAGAATCAGTTGGGTCAGGCTCAGCCGAGTGAAAATCAAAATGATCCGCAGGCCTATTGCGCTCACGTGACGGAGCAAGCCGAAGCGCAACGCGACTTACTGCGCACGCCCCTCGCTTTCGGAGGCTTTACGCAGCCGGAGACGGGCCTGCCCATGCAACTGGTTGGCGGCGCATCGTTGGGACTCTCGGCGGTCCGAAAATCCGGTCTGACCATGGCCGAAGCGCGCACCAACTGCGCACTCTACAAAGCCACGACCACCGCTCAGCAGGATGTGCAGTACGCGATATCGAATCTCGAAAGAGATGCGCTGCGCAACCGGCTTACCCTGATCGCTTCCGCACTGCAGTCGCTGGAGTCAATGATGGATAAGACCTCCAAGATGGTCGAAGCGCAGAACGCGACCCGCCTCATGCTTTTCAATCTGCAGACGACGAAGATCAAGCTCGAGGCTGATCAGGCCGACACACAGTTGAAGATCAGCGCGATCTATGTTCCTCCACTCAGCGACAAGCCCCTGAAGGAACTCGTGGCCAACAAACAAAGCGGCGAGGTAACTGAGCAGAAGGCGCTCGATAGGCTGACCCGGCAAAACAACTGGGACGTGGCCTTATCGGTGGGCGTGCATCAGCAGGTGAATCCTGTAGCTTATGGCCCGCAGCCATACGGCGCCGTTTCGGTGAACTATAATTTGTCGACTCACTGGATCAACAAACATCTCGATCGCGACGTCGACTCCTATGGCGAATGGAAAAAGATACAGGAGGGCGACGTGGTTCGGAACAGCGAAGTTCTACGACAGCAGTTAGTTCAAGGCATAGCAGTGCAGGAGTCGAGACTCAAGTCGCTCGAGCAGGAAAGCGTCGAACTCGACAAGAATCTTCGCGCCGTAGGCGAGCCCGACACCTCGGCCGCGTTCGACTTTCACAACCAACTGACGGCGGCACAACTGCTATTGCAGGTCGAGACCGGCGACGCGACCTTCCGTCTCGATCATCTGCATGAGTATCTTGCAAGGAATTATTGAAGTGCTGCAACTCAAAGGAGCACGTGGCACAGGTCGCAAAGTGATGGAGTGAATCGAGGTATGAAACAGAGAGCCACGCTGATCGCGGTTTGCCTGATCGCGGTCCCGCTGCGGCCGCAAGAACATTCGCCTTCTCCAGGGCCGAGCGCCAATTCGCAAACTTTTAATGAAGTAAGCCTCGGCGAACGGTTGGCGCGTGAGTACGAACAGCAGGTCGGGCTCGGAAGTACTCCCGAACTCGATGGCATTTCCCGCTACATAAACACCGTGGGAAGCAAAGTTGCAAGCGTGCTCCCGAGCGGCCTTCAGTATCGTTTTGTCTTCGATCCGAATCCAGATTTCAAGAGCGCTTTCGCTCTTCCCGGCGGATGGATCATCGTGGGTGGTGGTTTGCTGGCGCTGACGCAAACGGAAGACGAACTGGCCAACGCTTTGGCACACGAAATCGAGCACGTCGACCTTGGTCAGGTAAGCCGGCGCGTTGGTGAACTAGCGAAGCACAAAGAAATCGAAAAGCTGGAAGTAAAGGAGTTCTTTCCCGGCTACACAAAAGAAGAGGAGCTTGCCTGCGATTTGAACGGACAGAAGCTGGCTGCGAAAGCCGGGTATTCGCCTGCCGGGATGTTGACGCTGCTCGAAACGTTCAAGGCTCTTAGTAAAGGCGCGCCGGAGGAAGCATCGGACAACCATCCGACTTTATCGGAACGCATCGCTCAAGCCGAGCCTTTGTCCAAAGCGTCGCCGCAGAGCCAGAAACCATTGAGGATTCCGTGATCGTGGGTTAGCACCAGTTTCTCAGCGGTCCGCTACACCTTGCATAACTATCATGCTTCGGTGAGGAAACGGGCAGCAAATATGCCTAAAGCTGCCTCAAACTGCCCACCTCGGAACGCTTACACCAAATTGCCAACACCGATTTCGATAAATAGGTCTCTACGCAACGGTCGCTTGGGTTAGCGCCTTCTCCGCCTGAGTTGGCGAGGCAGATTCCGCGTTGCGTTTTGGCTGGATTGATCCAACACCTGTGGGAACTGGAACAGGCGCGGTCACGCCTTTGTTGGTTTCACCCATCGCGGACGCTTGCCGACTTTTGACGGCCTTCTTCTTCCTTGCCGATGCCCGGAGTCCAACCGCGTTTCGCAGCTCAATGAAGCTTTCCTGCAGCAACTTCTCAAGGCGCCTCAGATCGGGCGCGGCGTGCGTATCACCGCTGAAGCCGAAATAAGCCGTCTTGTTGTAGCTCAGGATTGCGCAGTTGACTGCCATCTCCCCTCCTACAGGAACGTACGGATAGCAGTGGAGCATCTTGTGACCGAGCAGATAGAGCGGACCTTGTGGCCCCGGCACATTCGTGCACACAAGATTGAACGGAGTAATTGGCAACCTACTCGCCAGCGGACCTGCCATTCCCTGCAGCGACGTGGGAAACATTCCTATCAGCCCGCCAGCCAGACTGACAAGCTCGGCGGCATGCATGCGTTTCAGAAACTCCGTACGCTTGTGGACACCGGCCAGCAATTTCTTCGGCTGTCGGATATCTAAAGGGATGGTTACTGGAACAAGGGAGATGCGGTTGCCTAATTCTGATGTGCTGGTGTTGCTGCGCAAGTTCACAGGAACCATGATCCGCAGCAATTTCCCTCTGACACGATCGCCATGCAGTTCACAATAGCGGCGAATTGTGGCCGTCACCAGAGCGAGGAGCACATCATTTACGCTGGCCTGAACTTTCAGCTTGATGGCCTTGACATCAGCGAGCGGGACCTCGGTGCAAGCGAATTTCTGCGGCCCTTGTAAAGGACGTTGAAACGTAGACGCTCCGTAAATGCCGTAATTTCGGGCAACAGACTGGCAAACTCTTCGGCCGCCGATGGCTCCGCACCGGCGGCAACGCGCTCGGCCATGCTCAGCAGATCGGTCATGGCCGAGAAAATTCGTTTGACGAAGTCGGAGTACGAATCGACAAATTCGGACGTGAGCGAAGTCAGGGGATCCCGCGGCCGGGGAATGTGGAATTTTACTTTCTTTGTCGGCAGAGCAGGCGTTCCCGGACTGGCATCCAGAAGCAGGCTCATGATGCCAACGCCGCCTACTTTCTTAAATGGCCCCACCGAAATGTCGGGCCAACCGAGAAACGGACATACTGGTTCATCACTTCACACGTTTCATATCCACCTCTGAGCTTCTCGCCTCGACTCCGATGGGTGGCTTTGGATGGCCGCGCGATCGCGGGATGAGGACGGTTTAATTTGGACAGAAAGCGAGAATGGTTGCAGTGATGCCCATCACCGAACGAAAAAACACCTCGTCAAGAGCGGTGACCGGGATCACTGCGCAGTTGCCGTAAACGCTTCACGATTCGTTATCGCACTGAAGATAACGGCCCCACAGGAGGCTCGCATGGACCATAACACCGATTCGCCATGGAGTTGGGAAGAGGAAATACAGTGGAGGGCAGACCTGGAAGAGAGAGACTATGAATTCCTACAGGAACTCATCGACAACGCGGTAGAGGACGGTGCAAGCGAGATCCTCTACGGTCTCGAGCCTCTGCCAGAGGCGCTCTCTCAAGATGCCGAGGCCGAGAAATATCTCGTAACCACCTAAACACATCCAGTCGCGATCGAAATCACGACGGCATGACGAGCTTCCGTAACTTCTGATTACGTTCGTACGGCGGATAACGCAAGCTGGGGTCGAGTTGTGTGCTGTGGTAGAGAACGCCGCGGGCGTTGGTGTAGGCACGAAATCCCCATTCGCCATGGTACTTGCCCATTCCAGAGTTTCCCACGCCTCCGAAGGGAAAGTCGTGGACGATCGGTTGCAGAGTGCAGTCGTTCACCACGGCGCCGCCGGAAGTCGTAGAGTTCAGGATTCGCTCGGTTACCGGGCGATGTTCGGCGAACAAGTACATGCCCAGCGGGCTCGGCCGCGCGTTGACGAACGCAATCGCCTCTTGGACGTCATTAACCTCGAGCACGGGTAGGATAGGGCCAAAGATTTCTTCCTGCATTGCGGGGGACTCTGGCGAAACATTGACCAGCACGGTTGGAGCCAAGTAGCGGTCGGCCCGGTCGTGCTGCCCGCCATGGTAGACGATTCCACTCCCCAGCAATCGGATCAGTCGATCGAAATGATGGTCGCTGACGATGCGGCCATAGTCCCGGCTTTTCTGGGGATCCTTTCCGTAAAACTCAAGCACCGTCTCTTTCAGGTATCCCAGGAACGCTGCGGCAACGTCCTTAAATACGAGAACGTAGTCCGGCGCTGTGCATGTCTGGCCGGCATTGAACCAACGGCCATGCGCGATCCGTCGAGCCGCAATCCGGAGATTGGCAGAAACGTGAACGATCGCAGGGCTTTTTCCGCCAAGTTCGAGAGCCACTGGAGTCAATCGTTTTGCGGCGGCCGACATGACCAGTTTGGCAACGGTCGCCCCGCCGGTATAGAAGATGTGATCCCACTCCTGTTCCAGCAGGCCAGTGGTTTCTGGCACTCCGCCGAGGACGACGGAAAACGCATTGCGGTCCATATACTCCGGGATGCAGCGTGCGATTACAGCAGCCGTCGCGCCAGCCAGTTCCGAAGGCTTGATCACTGCCGCGTTGCCACCTGAAATCGCAGCGACCAGGGGAGACAATGTCAGCATTACAGGATAATTCCATGTGCCGATAATCAGCCCAACACCGAGAGGATCAAATCGCACTTTCGCGCGGGATGGCATCAGCACAAGCGGCGTACTCACCTGTAATGGGTTCATCCAGCGGCGCAAGTGAGCGAGCACGTGACTGATCTCGCTGGTCATGCATTTAATATCGACCCAGTCCGCCTCGATCCGGTTGCGGCGAAGATCCGCCCATAATGCCGTGTAAAAATCCTCGGCATGCCCCTCCATCATTGACCGCAATGCAATCAACTGGCTTTCTCGCCATTCGGCGGAACGAGTGGCACCCGATCGGAAGTAGTTGCGATGAAGGGCTACCAGGCTTGCGAAATCTTGCACGGCCATCTCGAACCTCGGTCAACTCGCAGATCTGTCACTGACGATAGATCGGAAACTACGGTCCGCACAATGTCATTGGCGCTTCTCCACCAACCGCAGAGAATCTGCTCGCCGATGCAGCGAATGAGAAGGCGAGACCAATCAATAGAACCATCCTGATGTCCCATCCTCCAGTGAGGGGCGGCGCGTTCAGGCTTCACTTCGACCGCAGTGGTTTCGAGTCGGAGCCCTACGCGCAGCGCCTTAAGAGCGCTCTCTTTCGCACTCCACAAGAGGGTTATCAGCAGTGGGCGGTCGCCCGCGGATGCCTGTTCGACGAGCGTTTGCTCGTTCGCAGTAAAAAAATCGGTGACAAACGAGTGATCGCGTGACTCGACTAGTTCGAGGTCACATCCCAGGCTCGCGTCCTGTGGTCCGACCACGCATAACGCCCGGCCGCCGCGGTGACTGAGCGAAACTCCGATGGCCGCCCTTTGATTGAACAGGAAGACTTCCGGAACTCCGGACGGGGCAGCGCGTATTTCAATGTCTACCAGAGAATGAGAATCGGCCCGGATGACGGGAAACTGTCACGTCCGGTTCTTAGAGGGCCGGGCTCCAGCAATGGGGTCCGGCTACTCGATCCTAGCGAGGAGGTCTTAAGCTCGGGTGTATCGTGCCCCGCGACCTTTCCCGACTTGGACAAGATAGTTGTCGCTTGCCAGCTTTCGCAAATGGGCTTTGATCGTGTTGCGATTCGCGCCAGTCGATTCCTCGATCTCCTTGACCGTGATTTCTCCTCGCGTTTTTGCGAGTTCTAGAATCTGACGTGACAGCGCCGGCAGAGACGAACGCAGAGCTTGTTCTTCCTTAACCTTCGCGGCGAGGTTGTTCTTCTGCTTGACCATCGTCCTTAAGAAAAACACCAGCCAGTATTCCCAGTTCTGCTTCCCTTTGCGGACGGTCTGCTGGGTACGCCGCAAAGCAAGATAATAGTTGTCTTTGTTAGCCTCGATGACACTTTCCATCGAGCTGTAAGGAACGTACCCGTACCCGGCACGCAGCAATAGCAGAGTCGTGAGGACACGCGACAGCCTGCCGTTGCCGTCTTTGAAGGGATGGATTGCCAGGAACACCACAACGAAGATCCCAATCAGTATCAACGGATGCTGCGTTTCTTCGCTGACGGACGCATTAAACCAATTGACGAGTTCCTTCATCCAGCCTGGCGTTTCGAATGGCGTGGCCGTCTCAAACACAACGCCCAGACTCTTGCCATCGGGACCAAACGCCTCGACATGGTTCGGCACTTTCTTGTAGTGCCCACGGTGCTCCTGATCCTTGCTGCTGTATTTGAGAAGAACGCCGTGAAGTTGCTTGATGTGGTTTTCGGTGATTGTTATGGACTCGAAACTCTCGAAAACCATGTCCATCGCATCGGCGTAGCCGGCGACTTCCTGCTCGTCGCGGCTAGCAAACGATTTTGCCTTCACACCGGAGAGTAGCTTTTCGACTTGCCGGTCGGTGAGTTTTGCCCCTTCGATACGCGTCGAGGATCCAACGCTCTCAATCGTGGCGATCCGCCTCAGGGTGGTCAACTTTTCGGGTGCGAGCGACTCCATCACTTTCCAACGCCCTTTGAACTCATCGATCTCAGCAATGAGCTTCAAAATTTCGGGCGTAATTGCGATGCCCCTGATCTCATGGGTGCGGATATCCATTTATATCCATTTATACCCGATTTTTAGCCAATCGCAAGCGATATCCATTTACACCCGTTTATAACCAAATATGTCCAATCCGCTCGATGTGCCTAGTTCACTGGGGCCCATTACTCCCCATAATATGCCCTTGACGGCATAATGCCTTATACTGCATAATTGACCATGTGGATTGTTGAAATCGGCGATGAGTTTCTGCCGGAATTCCACGAACTTGATGAACAGGTTCGCACGGAGATTCTGGCCCACTCACGTCTTCTTCAGCAATTCGGGCCGCATTTGGGGCGGCCTCGCGTTGATACGCTTAAAGATTCCCGTCACGCGAACATGAAGGAACTGCGATTCGACGCCGCCGATGGCGTCTGGCGCGTGCCTTTTGCCTTTGATCCCAAGCGCAAGGCCATTCTGCTCGTCGCGGGCGACAAGTCGGGCGTAAGCGAAAAGAAGTTCTACAACCGGCTTATCGCCAAGGCGGACGATCGATTTGACGCCCATTTAGCGCGTTTGAAACAGAAGGAAAGGAAGTAAACATGCCCCGGAACGTGAACGACATCATCAAGCAACTTCGACCGACTCAGCGGAGGAAGGTCGAGGCACGGGTGGCGCAGCTTATTGCAGAAGAAATGACGCTGCGGGAACTCCGCCGCGCCCGCAAGCTGTCGCAAGAACGCGTTGCCAAAGAACTGGGTATCGGCCAGGAAGGTGTTTCCAAGATCGAAAAACGCGCCGACCTTATGATCTCTACGCTTCGTAGGACGGTGGAGGCCTTGGGCGGTAGCCTGGCGCTCGTAGCGCAATTCCCAGACAGTGATCCTGTCATTCTCTCTGGCATCTCTGAAGACAACTCGGAGAGGCGCACCGGACGGAAGCGCGCTCATGCCGGCGCATAGACATTTTTTAATGGAGTACTCGCGATAACCCACTCTGGCGGGGATGGCTCCCGAGTCTAGCTCAGAATTGAAGCTTGAGCGCTAATTGGATCGAGCGCGGACCGCCGACTTGGTACAGCGGGTTGAGGCCGCCATTGGCACCGCCCGAGCCGAGGCTGCTTGCCAATGTCGCAGTCGAGTAGCCGAAGAGGGCATCCGTGGTGTCGTTATCGGGAGGGCCGAAGTTTGGGTGGTTAAAGATGTTGAAGAATTCACCCCGGAAGCGGAGCTGCATCTTCTCCGTGAAACGAAACTGACGCTCAAACGCGATATCTGCTTGAGAGGCTCACCAACATCCCGAACTCGAAATCGTTCGCGCAGCGCTGGATCAAGATGCGTTAGTAACGAATCGGGGCGTAGCCGGATCAAGTCACGGCACACTTTACGGCACTATGCCGAATCCCGGAATATGCCGAATGCTACTTCCTCCTTCTTAAGCTGCGCATAGATGCAGATCAATGATTCGGCATAGCCCCGCAGCATCGCAGGGGTGATCTTTGCGGGATGACAAAACAACATCTCGCGGCGGTAGATGCCCAGCCTCCGAAGTGGGCTGAACACCTCAATGCCTACACTGATTTGGTCCAAGGACGGGGATATGCGGTTGCATCCATTCAAAGCCATGTGTACCGTTGTGTACCTGATCAAGAGGTTCCTTGCTTGGCTTCAGAGCCACGCGGAAACTCCCCTGGATGAGGTCGGGATACAGCGATTCCTGCAATCCCTGCGCAACGCACATCCTACGCGCGCCGGAACGGCAGCGGTGCTCCAGCGATTCCTCCGGATGCTTCGTGAGCAGCAAGTTGTTCCACCTAAAAAGGAGCTACCACTATCCGAGCAACAGCGCCCGGCAACAGTTTGGCCTCCCTCCGGCACCCCAGCCGCCCCGCCCGATACAGCCTGCACCAGTTGAAGACCAGATTGGCGTTGACTCCGTGCGCCCGTGCCACCCGCGCCACCGATGCTCCCTCGGCCAATGCCTCTCCCACAATCCGCTGCTTCTCTTCCAGCGATCGATACTGTCGCTTAGTTGTAACGGGTTG